>JABFWL010000280.1 GCA_013362315.1 Catenulispora sp.
GGGCGCGGCCGGATCTTTCCGGGATCTTGTCCGGACCTGGTCCGGTGTGGTGATTCGGTGTGGTGACTGGCGTCTGGCGGGGGTGGTGCCGGATACTCCCGTTGTCGTCCGGTGTGATTTTCTGTGGTGGTTCCTCGGCGAGAGTCGTCGGGTGGGGATAGTGGCGCGGATTGGGAGAGGTTGGCGTGTCCGAGGGTGAGCAGCAGCTCGGCGGGAGCGACGAGGCCGGCGGGATCGAGGTCGGCGGGGCCGATGCGGTGACCGAACTGGAGACCCGGGCGCCGGCCGCGTCCTTTGACGCCGACCCGGAGGTCTCCGCCGGGTTCGCCGCTTTCGAGGCCGGTGAGCTGGACGCGGCCGAGCAGGTCTTCGGTCCGGCCGCCGCGGCCGGCAACCGGGCCGCGATGTTCGGCTTGGGCCTGGTGCACCAGGGCCGTGACGACTTCGACAACGCGGTGCGCTGGTATGCCGCCGCGGCCGAGCTCGGTGAGGCGGAGGCGGCGAACAACCTGGGGACGCTGCTGGCGGTGCGCGGCGAGACCGACGCGGCGGTGGCGTGGCTGACGCAGGCGGTGGCGCTGGGTTCGTCGGAGGCGGCGGTGAACCTGGGCCGGATGAACCACTGGGACAACCCGGCCGAGGCCGAGTTCTGGTACCGGCGCGGCGCCGAGGCCGAGGTGGGTTCGGCGATGGCGAACATCGGCGTGCTCGCCCAGCGCCGCGGCGACCTGGCGCAGGCTGCCGAGTGGTACCGCAAGGCGGTGGAGGCCGGGGAGACCCGGGCGGTGAACAACCTGGGCAATGTGCTGCTGATGCAGGGCGAGGTCGAGGAGGCGATGGCCTGTTTCCAGCGCGGCGCCGCCGACGGCGACGGCCACGCCCAGGTCAACTACGCGCTGCTGTCGCTGGCGCGCGGCGAGGTCGAGGAGGCGCTGGCGGCGGCCGAGCGGGGCCGGGAGTCCGACGCGCCCGGGGCCGAGGTCGTCTACGGTCAGGTGCTGCTCGCCACCGGCGATCAGCAGGGCGCCGCCGAGGCGTTCCAGCGGGCCATGAACAACGGCGACCCGTCGGGGGCGTACGCGCTCGGCGTGGTGGCCGCGCAGACCGGCGCGCTGATCGACGCCGAGCGGCTGTTCCTGGCGGCGGCGAACGCCGGGCATGTGCCGGCGATGTGGAACTCGGCGGTGCTGTTGCAGCAGAGCGGCCGCACCGAGGAGGCGCTGCCGTGGTTCGAGGCGGCGGCCGCGGCCGGGCATCCGGAGGCGCAGGCGGTGCTGTCCGGTGCGGTGACCATTCAGCCGGGCGGCGACAACGGCGGAGTGGCCACGGCCTAGCCTGGCTTGGAGGGCTCGGGTTCGCCAGTCTCGGCGGGCCCGCGCTCGGCGTCCGGCACGGCGCCGATGCGGCCTATGATCAACGCCATGCCGCTTCGTTTGGTGCAGGTGAACATCAAGGCCGCCGATGAGGTGGTGCTGGGCCGGTTCTGGGCCGACGTGCTCGGCTGGGACACCGAGAGCGAGGGCCCGGGGGTGGTCAACCTCGTCCCCGGGGACATCGTCTGGCCCGATCCGGCCGCGGTCTGCGTCGACCTGGTGCGGGTTCCAGACCCGGAAACGGTGAAGTACCGCGCGTACCTGGAGCTGGCGACCGCTTCGTCCGGCCAGAAAGCTGAGATGCTGACGCGGCTGCGCTCGCTCGGCGCCACTGCTCACGACGCGGCTCCGAACGCCTTCCAGGGAACGCTCTTGGCCGATCCCGAAGGCAACGTCTTCTCAGTACTCGCACCTGAAGCCAGCCCGCAAGGCACCGGGCCGATCGCGGCGGTGGTCGTCCCGTGCGCGGATCCGCGCGCTATGGCACGGTTCTGGGACGCGGCGCTGGACTGGACGCTGCACGAGGTGAGCGACGATCACGCGAGGCTGCGCTCTGCCAAGGGAGTCGGTCCGTATCTGGAGTTCCGGCGGACGGCCCCTGCCGCAGAACCTGTCTGGACCCGGATCCACCTCGATGTGATGCCGTATGCGGGAGACGACCAGAGGCTGGAGGTCGACCGGCTGCACGCGCTCGGGGCCGTCGACGTCGATCTCGGGCAGGGCGACGACGCGTCGTGGAAGGTGCTCGCCGATCCCGAAGGCAACGAGTTCTGCGTTCTACGGCCGCGATGAC
>JABFWL010000207.1 GCA_013362315.1 Catenulispora sp.
GCGAAGCCGGTGGGCTCCAGGACCCCGGCCCGCTCGGTCGGGCCGAGCACGCGCGGCAGCGCGGGCTTGCCGCCGAGGGCCTTCTCCAGCAGGTCGGTCCGGTATTCGCCGGTGGCCGGGGACCAGTAGCCGGTCCCGGAGGCGTCGCTGCGGTCGGTGGTCAGGGTGCCGATGTCCCGGCCGTCGGTCAGCCGCCAGGTGAGCCAGTCGTGCGGCAGGCAGACGGCGGCCACCCGGGCCGCCTTCTCCGGCTCGTGCTCGGCGAGCCAGCGCAGCTTGGTGACGGTGAACGAGGCCACCGGCACCGTGCCGACCGCCTCGGCCCACTCCTGCGCCCCGAGCTCGGCGACCAGCTCCTCAGCCGCGCGCGCCGAGCGGGTGTCGTTCCACAGCAGCGCGGGCCGCACCACCGAGCCGTCGGCGTCCAGGCAGACCATGCCGTGCTGCTGCGCGGCGACGGACAGCGCGGCGACGTCGCCGAGGCCGCCGGCCTTGGCGACCGCCTGGCACAGCGCGTCCCACCAGGCGGCCGGATGGACCTCGGTGCCCTCCGGGTGCGGCGCGGAGCCGGACCGCACGAGCGCGCCGGTGTCGGCGTCCCGGATGACGACCTTGCAGGACTGGGTCGAGGAGTCGATTCCGGCGACCAGGCGCTGCGGGTTCTGCGTCGTCACCGGGAGCCCAGCAGGTGCTCGACCGCGAGCTGGGTCAGCTGCACGAAGCCCTTGCCGCGGGCGCCGGCCACCTCGGGGTCGAAGTCCTCGAAGGCGCTGCGGTCGGCCAGCAGGTCGGTGTAGCTCTCGCCGGCGTTCAGGGTCGGCGTGGCCAGCTCTGCGACCCCGGCCACCGCCAGCGCATCCTGGACCTCGGGGTCGGCCCGGAACGCCGCGGCGCGCTCCTTGAGCAGCAGGTAGGTGCGCATGTTGGCGGCGGCGGACTGCCAGACACCGGTGATGTCCTCGGTGCGGGACGGCTTGTAGTCGAAGTGCCGCGGGCCCTCGTAGCCGCCGTTCTCCAGCAGGTCGACGAGGAAGAAGGCGTTGAGCAGGTCGCCGTGGCCGAAGACCAGGTCCTGGTCGAACTTGGCGCCACGCTGGCCGTTGAGGTCGATATGGAACAACTTGCCGTGCCACAGCGCCTGCGCGATCCCATGAACGAAGTTCAGCCCGGCCATCTGCTCGTGGCCGACCTCGGGGTTCAGGCCGACCATGTCGGCGTGCTCCAGGCTGTTGATGAAGGCCAGGGCGTGGCCGATGGTCGGCAGCAGAATGTCGCCGCGGGGCTCGTTGGGCTTGGGCTCCAGCGCGAACTTGATGCCGTAGCCGCGGTCGGTCACGTACTCGGCCAGCAGGTCCAGGCCCTCGCGGTAGCGGTCCAGCGCGGCGCGCACGTCCTTGGCGGCGTCGGACTCCGAACCCTCGCGGCCGCCCCAGAAGACGTAGGTGTGGGCGCCGAGCTCGGCGGCGAGGTCGAGGTTGCGCATCACCTTGCGCAGGGCGTAGCGGCGGACCTCGCGGTCGTTGGCGGTGAACGCGCCGTCCTTGAACACCGGGTGCTTGAACAGGTTGGTGGTGGCCATCGGCACGACCAGCCCGGTCTCCTTGAGCGCGGCCTTGAAGCGCTCGACGTGCTTGGCGCGGTCGGCGTCGCCGGAGCCGAACGGGATGAGGTCGTCGTCATGGAAGGTGACGCCGTAGGCGCCGAGCTCGGCGAGCCGGTGCACCGTCTCCACCGGGTCCAGCGCCGGCCGGGTGGCGTCGCCGAACGGGTCGGCTGCCTGCCAGCCGACGGTCCACAGTCCGAAGGTGAACTTGTCGGCGGGGGTGGGGTTGGCGGTCATCGCAGACTCCTGCACGCGCGAAGGGAAACCCGAAGGAATTGTTTGATGGATGAACTTATGGTCGGACTGTGGCATTGTCAAGGCATGGCCCGCGCATTCGATCATCGACCGAAGTCCACCGCCGCGCCCGGTGGACCGGCCCGTCAGGGCAGCATCCGGGACGCCAACCTGGCGCTGCTCTACCGCCTGATCGTCGAGGCGCCGGCGCCGGTGTCCCGGGCGGCGCTGGCCGCCACCACCGGCATGACCCGGGCCACCGCCTCGGCGCTGGCCGACGCCCTGCTGGCCGCGCACCTGGTGCAGGAGGTCTCGCCGCCGCCGG
>JABFWL010000031.1 GCA_013362315.1 Catenulispora sp.
GAACGAGGAGCTGAACGGGGAACCTGCCGGGATGCAAGACGCGCAAGACCCGGACCGCGATCCGGCGCCCGTCACGCCTGCCGCCCCGTCCGCGGCTGCGCCCGCCCGCACCGGTGCCGGCGCCAGCGCCCCGGCCTCACACCACGGTCACCGCCTGCGCACCTCGCTCACCAGCCGCGCCGCCGCCAAGACTGCCACCACATCCACTCCCGGCCACGGTTCACCGGCGCGCTCAACACCAGAGGCCTGAGATACGGCATGGTCCGGGTGCCGATCGCGCGCCGGACCCGCAGGCCCGCGTACTCCGGCAGCCGGCGGTAGTCCGGCCAGCAGTCGGCCGCGAAGGCGATCAGCTCGTCGACCGGAACCGTCTCCGTCAGGCCTTTGTCATACGCGCGGACCGCGCGCCGCAGCGCCTGCCGGGCGATCCTGCGCCGCATCTGCGCCGCCCAGGCCGGCCCGTCCGGCAGCTCGTCGGCGCACTTCACGAGCACCGACTCGAACGCCGTCCGGCGCTGCCGCAGGTCGTCCAGCTGGCCGCCGAAGTCGACGGCCGACATGTTGGCGCCGTGCCGCCGGTAGTAGGCCTGGTCCGCGCCCCGGATGTGGCCGACGTCGGAGACCGCGGCCGCGCGCATCCACATCTCGATGTCGCCGGAGTGCGGCAAGGCCGGGTCGTAGCCGCCGATTCGCTTCTGTACCGAGGTCCGCATCACCACCTCCGGCGAGGTGATGCAGCCTTGCGCGGCCCGGAACCGCCGCCGCAGCCACCACATCCCGGGCCGCACGGCCCACTGCCCGGGGCGCCAGTCCGCGCCGCGCGCCGGCGGCAGCTCGCCGCCGTCCTGGAACGTCAGCGGATGCCCGTAGACGAACCCGACGTTCGGGTTGGCGTCGAGCAGGGCGGTGGCGCGGACCAGCGCCCCCGGCGTGAGCCGGTCGTCGGCCGACAGCAGCACGCAGTAGTCGCCGTCGGCCCACTCCAGCAGGCCCTCGTTGTACGTCGCGATGTGCCGCTTGTTGGTCTCGTGCACCCGCACCTGGATCCGCGGGTCGGCGGCGGCCAGCGCGCGCGCCTTGTCCGCCGAGTCGTCCGGGGAGGCGTCGTCGATGATCAGGACCCGGACATCGACCCCCGGTTGTTCGTCGAGCACGCTGCGCACGCAGTCGGCCAGGAAGTGGCCGTACCGGTAGCAGGGGATCACTACGCTGACACTGCCGCTGCCCATCGCACTCCTCAACCGTTCCTCAACCGTTCGTCAACCGTTCCGGCGCCGACACGCCCGATCGGCCGGGAGCCGCAGTGTGAAGCGCGGGACCCGGCCGATCGTCGCTCATTGCTGTCTTTCCCTGCTGTCTTTCTGTGTTTTCTTTCTATGTTTTCTTTCTGCGCTGTCCTGCTGTGCTGTCTTTCCTGGTGCCTACTTCAGCCGCCGCCTCAGCGGACCGGAGGCCGCTGGTTCCGGTGGTTGCCGCGGTCGGGTCCGGGCAGGTAGCCCGGCGCCACGCCGAGCGGCGTGCCCTGTCCCGGCAGGCCCGATCCGCCGCCGGATCCCGGCGTCGGCGCGATGACCCAGGTCAGCGGCGGCGTCGGATCGTCGTTGTCGACGTCGGCCTGCACCGTGACCCGGTAGGAGGCGTTGCGCGGCAGCAGCCCGTTGGGGTGGAACGCCACCGTGTGCGACTTCGGCTCGTAGGTGACGTAGCCCGGCATCGCCGTACCCGACGGCCATTCCTGGCCCGGCACGACGCCGACCGTCACCACGGTCATCTTCACCGTCGACGGGTCGGTGGTGGCCGGCATCACCGTGGTGATCGGATGCGTCGGGTCCATCACCGGCGCCAGCCGCCGCGAGGTGCCGCCCCGCGCCGCGGTCAGCGCGCCGCTGGCGGTCCGCATCTGCGGGCCGTTGACGACCCCCGCCGTGGTCTCCGCGTTGGACGCCGTCGAGGTCTGGAAGACCGGGTCGACCCAGTAGTTCGACGCGTTGAAGGTGTCGGTCGGGAACGTCGCGCCGGCGCCGTAGGAGTAGATTCCGTTGACGCTCGTGCTGTTCGCCGGGGCGCTCAGCGGATAGTAGTTGTGGACGTTGGTGAAGTACCCGCCGTCCACCGAGTAGTGGCCGGACGGAGCGTGGTAGGAGACCACGTACTGGGTGTTCGCACTGATCGCGACCGGCGAGGCGAAGGTCAGCGTCTGCCAGCCGGAGGCGGTCTCGCCGGTGAAGGTGCCGGTGGCCATCTGCTGGCCGGTGGCGCTCCACAGAGTCCCGGTGTGGGTGCCGGTGTTGCCGGCGCTCTTGTAGAAGCGCACGCCGGTCACGTTCCCCGCCAGGGAGGAGGAGAACTTCACGCCGAGCTCCACGCTGTTGCCGTCACCGGAGTCCGCCGTCCCGGGCACCGTGGTGCTCTGCCACAGCGAGCACGGGCACGCCGGCGGCGGCATCGTGGCAGCCGTCGTGAAGTTCCACGTCACCGGCGCCGTCATGGCGTTGCCGTTGACGTCGGAGGCCTGGACCGAGGCGGTGTACGCGGTGCTCAGCCCGAGCGGGCTGTCCGGGGTGAACACGACGGTGTTGGTCGCCGAGGTGTAGCTCAGCGAGCCCGGCACCGCGGTCCCGGCGCCGTTCTTCACCGTGAAGGTCACCGTGGACATGTCGATCCCGTAGCTGAACGACGCCGACACGGTGGTCGTCGGGTTGACCGACGCCGCGCCGGAGCCGGGGCTGGTACCGGTGACCGTGGGCGGCGTCGTCGGCACGCCGGTGTTGTCGAACACCGGGTCCACCCAATAGTTGGTGTCGTTGTAGGAGTTGTTCGGGAACAGCGGCGAGGCGCCGTAGGCGTACACGCCGTTCCCGCCGTCGGTACCGGACTTCAGCGCCTGGATCGGCGGCTGCCCGGCGCCGTTCGGCGTGAAGTAGCCGGCGTCGGCCGCGTAGTGCCCGACCGGGGCGTGGTAGGACACGACGTACGTCGTGTTCGCCTTGATGAACACCGGATTGCTGAAGTTCAGGGTCTGCCAGCCCGGCGAGCTGACGGTGGCGGTCGAGGCCGGGGTGGAGCCCAGCAGCAGCCCCGTCGAGCTCCAGATGCTCGCCACGTGCGAGCCGGTGTTCTTGACGCTCTGGTAGAAGCGGACACCGGTGATCTTGCCGGCGGTGGACGTGCGGAACTTGGTTCCGAGCTCCACCGAGGCGCCGTCACCGCTGTCGGCCTGCGCCGGGGCGGCGGTGGACGGGAAGATGACACAGGGGCAGATCTGGGGCCCGACCGTCAGAGGCAGCGACTGGACACCGCCGATGTCGGCGTTGTCGTCCTCGGCGCGGATCTGGACCTGCACGTTCCCGGTCGTGGTGGGCGTCCAGGCGAAGCTCCAGGAGACCGCGCCGCCGGCGGTCGGCGTGGTGCTCGCGGCCTTCCACGTGGTGCCGCCGTCGGTGGAGACCTCCACCCGCGCCACGACGGTGCCCACGCTCGGCGAGGAGTTGCCGGTGATGGTGATCGGCTTGAGCACCTGCACGGTGGTGCCCGAAGCGGGCGCGCTGACCGTGGTGGTCGGACCCGCGGTGCCGGCCGGCAGCGGCGAGCCGGGGATCAGGCCGGTCGTCGGCGTGCTGGGCTGCACGCCCATGTCGCTGAGCACGTTCATCGTGGCCTGCTTCACGTCCCGGTCCTCGGTGGTGCTCTGGGCCGGCGGGTTCGGCGGGTTGGCCACCCCGGTGTTGTCCGTGTGCAGGTTCGACAGGCCCCAGGCCCACTGCACGGTCGCGGTGCCGAACACCAGCGCGTGCGAGGTCTGGTCGCGGAACTCCACCAGGCTGTGCGTCGCCTGCCCGGCGCCGTAGTTGTTGCCGTAGTCCTGCCGCAACTGGTCCACGTTCAGCGTGGTCGAGGACAGGTCGATCATCCCCGGCGGCCGGGTGGCGTCCGGATAGTCGGAGTCCCACTCATACCCCAGCAGGCCGTACGGCGTGCTGGTGGAGCCGGACAGGAGGCTGGCGACCGAGGTGTTCCGCCACAGCCGCATCTTGGAGTACGTCGACGAGAAGATCATCGGCGAGTACTGGTTGGCGTTGACCGAGAACAGGGTGCCGGTCATCTGGTCCTCCGGCGCGGCTCCGGTGCCGGCGCCGTGCGCGTCCATCCAGGTGCCGGTCCACTGGCCGGAGGGGTCCGGGATGCCGTCGACCGGGCTGGTGCCGTAGAGCTTGGTCATCTTGTACGTGGTCAGCGTCCGGTTCGGCGTGTTGGACCCGTCGATGCTGTTCTCGAAGCGGGTGCGCCAGAACACCTCGTTGCCGGACATGAAGAACTGGTTCTGGCCGGCCTTGCGCGCGGCCATCACGTTGTTCCACTGGCCCTGGTTCCAGTACTCGTCGTGGCCCGAGGAGATGTAGACCTTGTGGTTGCTGACCGCGGCCGGGTCGGTGCTGGCGTCGATGCCGGAGATGTAGCTCACGTCGTAGCCGTTCTCCTCCAGCCAGTACAGCAGCGGGAACTCCGAGCCGAACACGCCGTTCTGCCCGATTTCCGCCAGCGGCCGGTTGTAGCTCACCCGGTAGGCGCGGCCGTCCGGCGCCGGCCCGTTGCCGACGTACACGTCCTGGCCGCCGAAGGTGTTGTAGGCCTGCCAGGTCTGGTCCGAGGTCTGCACGACGATGTCGCTGTGGTGCGCGGCATTGTCGGCCTCCCGCACGATCACCGGCACCGGCATGTAGCCGATCAGCGCGTCGGTGCTGTCCCACTGCTCCAGCTGCACGATGTAGAGCCCGGACACCGCGTTCGACGGCACCTGGATCTGGACCGTGGTCGGCCAGTTGCCGCAGTCGACCAGGCCGGTGGAGTGGTCGCTGGCGCAGTTCGGCGGCGTGTTGCCGGAGTAGGTGGCCGGGTAGGTCCCGGTGGAGGTGTTCATCGACCAGGACATCAGCCGCGAGCCCTTGCCGCCGTAGTAGCCCAGGCGCGAGACCTCGACGGCGTACTTGGTCGGCGACTCCACCTTCAGGCTGACGCTCCCGCCCGGCACGGCGCTCTCCGCGGTGGTGAACCCCTGGATGTCGCCGTAGGCGCTGGTGTACGTCGCCAGGTTGTTCGCGCCGTCCGTCAGGTCCTGGACGCCGGAGGTCTGCTGGTTCTCACACGCGATGGCGTTCCCGCAGGAGGCCGAGGCCTCCGGCGCATTGCCCCAGACGGTGACTGTCGCCGCGAGCACCATGGTCATGGTCGCGTAGAACGCCGTCCGGAGCGCCGTATATCTCCTGCTCTGTCTCATTGTTTTCCGTTTTCTCGGGTCAGGAGGCTCAGATGGTGCTCAGGTGGTGCTCAGTGGGCGCGCCGGCGTGCGGACAGCGCCTGAGCCAGCGCGGCGGCCACCCTTTCCTGCTGGTCCCGCGTCAGATGCGGGTGCAGCGGCAGGGACAGCGTGTGCGCCGCGACATGTTCGGCCACGGGGAACGACGCGCCGGTGGCGAACGCGCCGGTGCGGTGCAGCGGCACCGGGTAGTGGATCCCCGCGCCCACTCCTGCGGCGTCCAGGTCGGCCAGGACCGCGTCGCGCTCCGGGACCAGGACCGTGTACAGGTGCCAGACGTGCTCGTTCCCCGGGAGCACGGTCGGCGTGCCGACGTCTTCGATGTCCGCCAGCAGCTTCTCGTAGTACGCCGCCGCGGCCTGCCGCGCGGCGTTCCACTCCGGCAGCCGGCGCAGCTTGGCGCGCAGGACGACGGCCTGCAGCGTGTCCAGCCGGCTGTTGACGCCCACCAGGTCGTGCGCGTACTTGGTCAGCCCGCCATGGCTGGCCAGGGTGCGTACGGTGCGAGCCAGTTCCTCGTCGTCGGTGAGCACGGCCCCGGCGTCCCCGTAGGCGCCGAGGTTCTTGCCGGGGTAGAAGCTGGTCGCGGCGATCGCGTCCGGCCCCGAGCCCGGCGTGCGGCCGTCCCGGCTGGCGCCCTGGCACTGCGCGGCGTCTTCAACGATCCGCACGCCGCTGCCGGCCAGTCCCTCCTGCAGCAGCTCCACCGGAGCCAGCTGCCCGTACAGGTGCACCGGGATGACGGCCTTGGTCGCCGGCCGGATCGCGGCCAGGGCGGCGGGCACGTCGATCAGACAGGTGTCGGGATCACAGTCCACGAACACCGATGTGGCACCGGTGCGCGCCACCGCCTCCGCGGTGGCCGCGAAGGTGTTCACCGGCACGATCACCTCATCTCCCGGCCCGACGCCGACGGCGCGCAGCGCCAGCTCCACCGCGTCGGTGCCGTTGGCGACGCCCACACAGTGCGCCACGCCGCCGAACGCGGCGTACTCGCGCTCGAACTCGCCGACCGCCGGGCCGCCGACGAAGGCGGTCTTGGCCAGCACCTCGGCGAACCCGGCCTGCACTTCCTCGGCGATCTCGGCGTGCGCGGCGGCCAGGTCGACCAGGGGTATACGGGTGCTCATGATCTCTTCCTCGGCTTCTCGACCCGGGCAGTCAACTACGGTTCGTAGTGGAGCAGTAACAACGGCGGCGAGGGCGCGCTTGCCACCCTCGCCGCATTCTTCGCGCCTCGCCGTCATCGCAGAACGGCCTCGCGGGTTATCCCTGTAGGGCGAATGACCTGGCGAAGTCTGCGTGCGGGGCTGCCGACCCAGACCTCGCCGTCCGGGACGTCGTGCAGCACCACCGAGCCCATCCCGATCTGCGACCAGGCGCCGATCCGCACGCCCTCGCGGATCAGGGCGCCGGCGCCCAGATAGGCGCCCTCGCCGATCTCGGTGCCGCCGCCGAGGCGCACCCCGGAGGCCAGGGTCGCGAAGTCCCCGACCACCGCGTCGTGCGTGACCACGGCCTGCGGCATGACGGCGACGTGCCGGCCCACGGTCGCGTCGGCGGTGAGCACCGCCCCGGCCAGCAGGACCGAGCCGGCGCCGACCGTCGAGGTCTGCGACACGTGGGCGAACGGGTGGACCACGGTGGCGTACCGGTGCTCCGGCAGCGCCAGCCGCTCGACGATCCGGGCGCGCGCGAAGTAGTCGCGCGGGTTGCCCACGCAGACCACCAGCGCGAGGTCGGCGTGCTCGTGGATCGCCGCGATCGGGCCCAGGACCAGGTGCGCCAGCCTCGGCGCCGGCGTGCCGTCGTCGAGGAAGCCGGCGAAGACGTCCGAGTCCGGATGCACCGCCCGCAACGCGTCCGCCGTCTCCCGGCCGAACCCTCCGGCCCCGGCGATCACGATCCGCGCCGGGGCTCGCGCCGGAGCCTGCTCAGCCACGAGCCGCGGCTTTCAGAACGCTGAGGACGCGGTCCTGCTGCGCGACGGTCATGCCGTGGAACACCGGCAGGATCAACGAGTTCAGGCTCAGCGCCTCTGTCGCCGGCAGCGGCGGCGCCGGCGCGTCGAGGTAGGCCGGCTCCAGGTGCGCGGCCATGATCCCGCGCCGTGCGGAGATCCCGGCGTCGGCCAGCCGGGCCAGCAGCTCGTCCCGGGTGACCGGGAAGTCGTCGGCGAGCCGCACCCAGAACGACTGGTAGTTCGTCTCGCCGTAGCCGGGGTCGGCGACCGTGCTCAGCCCCGGCACGCCGGCCAGCTCGCGCTGATAGCGCGCGGCCAGCTCGCGGCGCTCGGCCACGGTGGCCGCGAGCTTGCCCAGCTGCACCAGGCCGACCGCGGCCTGGATGTCGGTCATCCGGTAGTTGAAGCCGGTCTCCAGGTAGGCCTCCAGCACCGGTTTGGAGCTGGCGTGGCGATCGGCCGCGGAGACGTTCATGCCGTGCTCGCGCAGGCGCCGCATCCGGGCCGCCCACTCGGCGTCGTCGGTGGTGGCCATCCCGCCCTCACCGGTGGTGAGCAGCTTGCGCGGATGGAACGACCAGGCGGCCACCTGGGCGCCGACGCCGACCGGCCGTCCGCGATAGCGGGCGCCGGCCGCGCACGCGGCGTCCTCCAGGAGCGCGACGCTCCGCGCGCGGCACAGCTCGCGGATCGGCTCCAGCTCGGCCGGGACGCCGCCCTGGTGGACCAGGATGACGGCGCGGGTGTTCGGGGTGAGCGCGGCCTCGATGGTCTCCGGGGTCAGGTTCCCGGTGACCGGGTCGATGTCGGCGAACACCGGGTTCGCGCCGACGTACCGCGCGACGTTCGCGGTCGCGATGAAGGACAGCGAGGGCACCACGACGTCGTCGCCGGGGCCCACGCCGAGCACCACCAGGCCCAGGTGCAGGGCGGTGGTGCCGGAGCTGACCGCGACGCCGTAGGCGGCGCCGACCCGCGCTGCGAAGGCCTGCTCGAACTCCGCGACCCGGGGTCCCTGCGCGACCCAGCCGGAGCGGACGGCCGCGGCCGCGGCTTCGGCCTCCTCCTCGCCGAGCCACGGCACCATCACCGGGATCCTGGAGGTGTCAGCGGTCTGTGTGGCCACGGCGCTGTCGGCGACGCTCATGACGCGGCACCGGCGTTCCGCTGCTCGGCCTGCCACCACTGGACCAGATCCGCGAGGCCTTCGCGCAGCGAGATCTCAGCGCGGAAGCCCAGCCGTTGCTCGGCCGTGGCGATGTCGGCCAGGCGCCGGGTGACACCGTTGACGGCACGCGGCGGTCCGTACTCCACCGGCAGGTCCGAGTCCATCACTTCCAGTAGCGTCTTGGCGAGGTCGTTCAAGCTGGTCTCGACGCCGCAGGCGATGTTGAACACGTCGTCGGTGATGTCGGCCGCGGCAGCGAGCACGTTGGCCCGCGCGATGTCGGCGACGTGCACGAAGTCCATCGTCTGGGTGCCGTCGCCGAGGATCAGCGGCGGCTTGCCGGAGGCGATGCGCTCCATCCAGCGGATCAGGACCTCGGTGTAGAGGCCGTGGATGTCCATCCGCGGGCCGTAGACGTTGAAGTAGCGCAGCGCCACGTACTCGAGCCCGTACATGGCGCGGAAGCTGCGCAGCATCGCCTCGTTGAACGCCTTCGCCGCGCCGTAGAAGGTGTCGTTGTTGTAGGGGTGGTGCCGCTCGGTCGTCGGGAACTGCTCAGCCAGGCCGTAGACCGAGGCCGAGGACGAGGCCACGACCTTCTTGACGCCGGCCGCCGCCGCGGCCTCCAGGACGTTGAAGGTGCCGTCCACCAGCACCTCGTTGGCCAGCCGCGGCTCCTCGGCGCACTGCGTGATCCGGATCGCGGCGAGGTGGAACACCAGGTCCTGGCCGGCGGTCAGCTCAGCGAGCAGCGCGCGGTCGCGGATGTCGCCCTCGACCAGGCGCACCCGGCCGGCCGCGGACCCGTCGCCGAGCGCGGCGGCCAGGTTCTCCTTCCGGCCGCGGACCAGGTTGTCCAGCACCACGACCGATTCGGCGCCGGCCGCCAGCAGCTGGTCCACGACATGCGACCCGATCGTCCCGGCCCCACCGGTGACCAGCGCGCGGGCGCCCGCCAATGGGACGCCCGCGTTTCGTGCGTTGTTCACTCGCCCTCCAAGGCGTCGTACCCTGCTTCAGCCACAGCCCCTGCTCGAGCCACAGATCTTGCTAGAGCCACAGATCCTGCTGTAGGCACAGATCCTGCTGTAGGCACAGATCCTGCTGTAGGCACAGATCCTGCTGTAGGCACAGATCCGGCCCCAGCCGCGAACCCTTCCCCAGCCACGAAATCGTCTACAGAAACCAGGGCTCCGTTCTCGGCGAGGCTGCGCGAGGCCGCCTCCAGGATCCGCAGGACCCGCAGGCCCGCGCGGCCGTCAGTGGCGGCCGGCGTGCCCGTGCGCACCGCGCGGGCGAACTCCTCGACCGCCGCGGCCAGCGCCTCGCGCTCGCCGAGGGCCGGGGCCACCATGTCGCCCAGCCGGTAGGAGACCAGGGCGTCGCGCCGCTGGTCGGCCCCCAGCTCCTCGGGCCGGGCCAGGTCCACGCCGCGGTCGAAGACGCTGATCCGCTGCGCCGGGTTCAGGTCGTCCCAGACCAGCGTCCGCTTGGAGCCGCCGACGATGGTGGTGCGCACCTTGGTCGGGGACAGCCAGTTCACGTGGCCGTGCGCGATCGCTCCGGAGGACAGGCGGAGCGTCAGGTAGGCCACGCAGCACCGGCCGGCGCCGATCGGGTCGGCGCCGGTGGCGGCCACCGCCTCGACCCGCACCGAGTCCGGGAGGATGTAGTCCAGGATCGACAGGTCGTGCGGGGCCAGGTCCCACAGCACGTCGACGTCCGGCTGGATCAGCCCCAGGTTGATCCGCACGGAGTCGACGAAGTGCAGCTCGCCGAGCGACCCCGAGTGGATCAGCTCCCTGATGGCGGTGACCGCCGGGGTGTAGCAGTAGGTGTGGTCGCACATCAGGATCAGGCCGCGCGCCTCGGCCTCGCGGACCAGTTCCTCGCCCTCGGCCAGGGTGGCCGCGAGCGGCTTCTCCACCAGCACGTGCCGGCCGGAGCGCAGCGCGCTCATGGCCACGTCGCGGTGCGTGCGCGCGGGCGTGGCGATCGCCACCGCCGTGACCTTCGGGTCGGCGAGCACGTCGTCCAGCACTCCGGTGACGCGGACGGCGGGATACGGTGCGGCCACCTTGGCGGCCCGTTCGGTGTCCAGATCGCACAGCCAGCGCAGGTCCCAGTCCGGCGAGGCGAACAGGTTGCGTACCAGGTTCGGTCCCCAGTACCCGGCGCCGACCACGGCGATTCCCGGCCGCCCCGCGGCGGCCGGATTCCCCCCCGACATATCAGTAAGCTCCCTTTCCCTTGACGACTGCCGAGCCGGTGCGCAGCAGGATCTCCGCATCCAGGCCCAACGACCAGTTCTCGACGTAGCCCACGTCGAGCCGCACCGCGTCCGCCCAGGCCAGGTCGGAGCGGCCGCTGACCTGCCACAACCCGGTGAGCCCGGGCTTGACCAGCAGCCGGCGCCGGACCTCCTCGCTGTACTGCGCGGCCTCCTCCGGCAGCGGCGGGCGCGGCCCGACCAGGGCCATCTCGCCGCGCACCACGTTCAGCAGCTGCGGCAGCTCGTCGAGTGAGTAGCGGCGCAGGAACGCGCCGACCCGGGTCACCCGCGGGTCGCGGCGGGCCTTGAACAGCGGCCCGTCGGTGTTCACGTTCAGGTGTGCCAGCTCCACCTTGGCCGCCGCGGCACCGGAGGCCATGGTGCGGAACTTGAACAGGGTGAACGGCTCGCCGCGCAGCCCCACGCGGCGTTGCCGGAAGTACACCGGGCGGCCGTCGCCGATCAGGATCGCCAGCGACACCGCGAGGAACACCGGCGCCAGCAGCAGGATCCCGAGCGTCGCCATCGCCCGCTCGCCGAGCTCCTTGGGCACCCGCGCGGCTCGGGACAGCCGCGGGGCGCGCACGTGCAGCAGCGGCACACCGCCGTCCCGGCGCACCGCCAGGCGGCCCGGGGCGATCTCCGACAGGAACGGTGCGACGAGGATGTCCGTGCCCTGGTTCGCCAGCCGCCAGCCCAGCCGGCTCAGCGCCGCCGCGCCCAGGTGCGGGCCCGGCATCAGGACGACGGCCTCGCAGCCGGTGGCCTCCAGCGCCAGCGCCACCTGCTCGGCGTCGCCGGGTCCGCCGTCGGCGGTCAGGTCGCCGATGATCGGCAGCCCGTGCGGCCGCGCCGCGTGCAGGTCCTCGAGCTCGGAAGCGAAGTAGCCGCTCGCCGGGCCGGCCACGTCCAGCGCCGCGACGGCACGCAGCGTCGAACGCTCCCGGCGCAGGATCTCGGCCATCGACGAGCACTGCGCCGCGGTGCCGACCAACAGGACCGGCCGGGATGCCAGTCCGGTGCGCCGCGCCGTCAGTGCCCTGACCACCTTGCGGGCCAGCAGCGAGCCCACCGCGGCGATCGGGACCGCCACCAGGACGCCGCGCACCAGCTTGTCGTTGCCGGCCAGCAGCGCGCAGGCCGTGGCCAGCGCCGCCATCGCGGCCAGGCAGGACCGCAGGAGCCGGTGATACTCCTCAGTACCCGGACCCACGTGCCGCCGCTCGTACAGCCGGTGCCAGCACGTCACCGCGACCCACGCCGCCGGCACCGCCACCAGCGCCGGCCAGTAGTCCTCGCGTGGCACCGTCAGCCAGGCGGCGAACATCGCGCACGCCCAGTCCACCACCACCAGGACCGAGGTCCCGGTGCCGCGCCCGTACGTCCATGGTCGTGCCACCGGAGCGCGCACGACCCTCTTTCCCACGTCTGAATTGACCGCCATGCCGAAATCCCCCCACGGAATCCCACCGCACCGTCCGACGCATAGCGCCCCGCACCCTAAGCATGACCGCGCGTGATTGCCCGAACACAGCCGAACGGAAAGCCATGGTAGTGGCCTGGCATACTTCGCGCGAGATGTGGTGAGCCGATATCATGGCTAACACTTAGTGTGCTTGTGCCTGTGTTCGCACCATGTCTAGACTCGATCCGAACTTGGACAACCACCGAAGGTCCCCCGACCCGGTGGGGTGGGGGGATGGGGATGGCGCGCAGCGCTTCACGCATGGTCAAAGACGCCCTCAATCGTGCCGTCGGCTGGCAGGTGATCTTCGAGTGGCGTAACAAAGTCCTGAAATGGCCCGGCACGCTCCGGATGCGCCGTTTCGAGCACCGGCAGGTACACCGGTTGCTGTCGGTAGGCGGTCCGCCGTCCACAGCGACGGTCGCGGTGGTCATCCCGACCTACCGTCGGCCCGACGGACTGGCCGCCGCGGTCCGCTCGGTCCTCGCCCAGACCTTCACCGACCTGGTGCTGATCGTCGTGGACGACGGCGGCGGGCTGGACGCCTCAAGCCTTCCGGACGACCCGAGGCTGCGCACGGCGTCGCTGTCGGAGAACTCGCACGTGCTCGGTTTGGTACGCAACGTCGGTATGCGGCTGTCAGCGTCCCGGTATGTGGCGTTTCTGGACGATGACAACACCTGGGAGCCGGAGCACCTGGAACTGTCAATAAGGGCTCTTACCGACGACCCAAAGCTCTCCGGGGTTTATACCGCCTTGCGGCGAGTGCTGCCGGACGGCTCCGAGCTCGACATCCTGTCGGTACCGTTCGACCGCAAGCGGGCGTCCTGGGACTCGTTCCTGGACTGCAACGCCTTCGTCGCACAGCGGAGCAAGGCTCTGATGTTCAGCCGGATGCCCCGGCCGATCGGCCTGCTGCCCCGCGAGGACTGGGAGATGCTGTACCGCTACACCCGGCGGCATCCGGTCTCCCATCTGCCGGTGCCGACGGTCCGCTACCTGGTGAATCCGTCGAGCTTCTACACGCAGTGGGACAAGGAAAAGCAGGCGGACAAGCAAGCCGACAAACAAGCGGATAAGCAACCGGCCACGCAGCCGGAGGCACAACCGGCCGGGGAGGGCGCATGAGCGGGACGGAGCTGCGGAACATCTCGTTCCACGGGATCGGAGTACCCGAGGGACCTGAGCGGGAACCGGGCGAACACCGGTATTGGGTCACCGAAGAGGCGTTCCTGGACGTCCTCGACGAATGTGCGAGGCATCCTCAAGTCCGCCTGAGCTTCGACGACGGCAACGCCTCGGATGTCGCCATCGCCCTGCCGGCGCTGGTCGAACGCGGTCTGACCGCCGACTTCTTCCCCATCGCCGACCGGATCGGCGACGCCGACAGCGTGGACGACGCCGGTCTTCGGGCCCTGATCGAGGCCGGCATGACGGTGGGCACGCACGGTGCCGGCCACCGGCCCTGGACCTCGGCGCTGGCGACGCACCGCGAAGCCGAGCTGCGCTGCGCGCGCGAGCGCATCGCCGAGGCCACCGGCCGCCCAGTGGACACCGCCGCCTGTCCGTTCGGCGCGTACGACCGCCATGTGCTGAAGGCGTTGCGAGCCTCGGGATATCGGACGGTGTTCACCAGTGACGCTCGTCCGGCTCAGGAAGGTGCCTGGCTCCAGCCGCGATACAGCGTCGAGGCAGGGGACACCGCCGAGTCGGTGCGAACTCGGATGCTCACTCCGCGCTCGGTGTCGAACCGCATGGTCGATCGCGGCGTTCTGCTGGTGAAGGCGTGGCGATGAGCCCGCCTCCCGCCTCCCCTGCGTCCGCTGCGTCCCCCGTCCTCATCGGGTTCGCCGACGCCTTCGCCGCCGTCGAATCCGCCTGGTCGCTGGCCGACGCCGGCTATGAGGTCGTCGCCTTCTCCCGCCGGGGGACCAAACCGGCGCTGGCCGCCTCGCGCCGGGTCCGGATCGTCCCGGTGACGGCGCCGGAGCAGGACGCCGCCGCCTGCGTCGGGGAAGTCGCCGAGGCCGCGGAACGCCTCGGCGCGGCGGCCGTCCTCCCGCTCGACGACCTCGCCGTCTGGGTCTGCGACCGCACCGGCCACCGGGTCGCCGGAGCCCGCGGACCGGCCGCCGAGTTCGCGCTCGACAAACGCCTCCAGGTCGCCGCGGCCGGCGCCGCGGGCTTCCCGGTGCCCGAGCGTTCCGCCGACGGGCCGTGGATCGTCAAGGCCGCGCTCGCGGTCGTCGAGCAAGACAACAAGCTGATCCGGCCGGGCGGTCGCGTCGCCGCCACCGCCGCCGACGTCGAGCAGGCCACCGCCGAGCTCGCCGGACCGGTGCTGGTCCAGCGGCTGCTCACCGGGGGAGCCGGCGAAGGCGTCTTCGGGTTCGCCACCGCCGAGGGCGTCCGCGCCTGGAGCGGGCACCGCCGGATCCGCATGGCCGACCCGCGGGGCTCGGCCTCCAGCGCCTGCCGCTCCATCGAGGTCGGCGACGAGCTGCGCGCCCGCACCGAGAAGCTGCTCGCGGCGGTCGGCTGGCGCGGCATGTTCATGCTCGAACTCCTGCGCGACGCCGAGGGCACCGCCTGGTTCATGGAGATCAACGGCCGGCCGTGGGGCAGTATGGCCCTCGCCCTGCGCCGAGGATTCCCCTATCCGGTCTGGGCCGTGCGCCAGGCTCTCGATCCGGCGTTCGTCCCGGATCCTCCGGCCGCCGAGCCGCCGCACGTGACCTGTCGCCACCTCGGGCGCGAACTCGTGCACCTCGCCGCCGTGCTGCGCGGTCCGATCGGCGGCCACCCCGGCCCCTGGCCGGGCCGGGCCGCGACCCTCGCCGCGCTCCGCCCCCGCCGCGCCGACGCCTGGTACAACCTCCGTCCCGGCGAGCGCCGCGTGTTCTGGCGCGACACCTGGGCCACTCTCGCCGCGCAGGCGGCCCGGATGCGGAAGAAGAGCTCGTGACGCCGGTGACGCCCCAGATGTCCCAGACCAAGGTCCGCGCGGTGGCCCACGTCCACTCCGAGTGGTCCGACGATGGCACTTGGACGCTGGACCGCCTCGTCGCCGCCTTTCAGCGGCGAGGCCGGAGTGTGTTGCTGATGTGCGAGCACAGCCGCACGTTCAGCGAGGCGAAGTGGGCGGAGTACGTCGAGGCATGTGCGAAGGCTTCGACGAGCGACGTCCTGGTGGTGCCGGGCCTGGAGTACAACGACGCCGACAACGTGGTCCACATCCCGGTCTGGGGCGACGTGCCGTTCCTGAGCCAGACCCCTGAGATCGGCGATGTGTTGGCGCACACCCGGGAAGCCGACGGCGTTGCCGTCTTCGCGCATCCCTGGCGCCGCAACGCCTGGCGGCGGTTCGACCCGGCGTGGGCCAAGGATCTGACGGCTGTGGAGATCTGGAACCGGAAGTACGACGGCTGGTCGCCGAACCGCGAAGCCGTCGCCTATGCCAAGCGCCTGGGCCTGCCGCCTTTCGTGGCCCTGGACTTCCACGGGGCGCGGCAGTTCTTTCCGCTGGCGATGGAGCTGACGCTGAGCGGACCGGCGACGCGCGAGGGCGTCGAGGACGCTCTGCGGGCCGGGCGGTTTGAGGCACTGGCGTTCAGTCGGTCGGCGTTGCGGCTGGCCTCCGGCGTCGGCGGAATCGCCTTGGCCGCGGCCGAATCCGCGCGCGCGGTGGCGGCGCGCGGTCTGCGTCTGGCGTTGCGACGGTAGTTGGGCCCGCCGCCGCAACCAGCTGAGCTAACCGTCGGGCTAGCCGAGTGGCTGGACACAGGGCTAGCCGGACGTCAGATTCGGTCCGGGCTTCTCGCGCATCTTCGCCGGACTCACCAGCGCCCGCACCGCGGC
Source organism: Catenulispora sp. (assembly GCA_013362315.1). Lineage (GTDB taxonomy): Bacteria > Actinomycetota > Actinomycetes > Streptomycetales > Catenulisporaceae > Catenulispora. The sequence goes on from JABFWL010000031.1 coordinate 16,041, forward strand.
CCGGCTCGCCGACCGTCCCAGCAGTGCCCTGGACGACTCGCGCAGCAACAGCGCGCCCCAGAACGCGGCGACCGCGGGCGGCCGGTGTGTGCGCTGGTACAGCCGTACCCGGTTCAGCGTCAGCAGCGTCCACAGTTTCGGCGAGACCGTAGCCTCGCCTTCCAGGTGGACGGCGATCGCGTCCGGCGCGAGGCGGGTGGCGAAGCCGTGCCTGGCGGCTCGCAGCGCGAACTCGGTCTCCTCCGAATAGAGGAAGAAGGACTCGTCCCACGGTCCGCACGCCTGAAGGCATTCCCGCGACATCGCCATCAGCGGCCCGGCGGCCCAGTCGGCGCGCGTGGCCTGCCGATAGGCGTCGGGGTCCGTGACCTGTTCACCGAGCGCCGGGAACCGGCCCGAGCGCCCGGCGCCCAGCACCATCTCGCCCAGCAGCCGCCGGGCGTTCGGCTCGCGGCGCAGGGTCCTGATCATGCGGCCGTCACCGGCGTAGAGCACCGGCGCGGTGATCCCGGTCCCCTGCTCGAGTCCCTTCACCAGCGCCGCGCCGCAGCCCGGCCGCAGCCGGATGTCCGGGTTGCAGACGAACACCGCGTCCGTCCGCTCGTCCAGCGGCCCCACGGCGTCCAGCGCCGCGTTGAACGCGGCGGCGTAGCCGGCGTTGCGGCCGGTCTGCACCAGCAGCGCGTCCGGCGCCTTGGCGCGCACCACGTCCGGCGTGCCGTCGGCCGAGGCGTTGTCGGCGACGACCAGCCGCCATCGCAGCCCCGCCATGCCGAGCTCCAGCGAGTCCAACAGGCCCGGCAGGACGTCTGCGCTGTTCCACGTCACCACGACCAGGACAGCGCCCGGCCGGCGATCTTCTTCTGGATCAACCCCCACGACGCCCATGCTAGGGGCCGCGCCCGAATGGTGTCAGTACACGAAGTGATGTCCCCTACACGGCGGTGCTACCCGGCGGTGCGCGGGGAGCCGGCCACCACCGTGTCGAGCACTTCGGTCAGCGCCGCCACCCAGCGGGTCGTCCCGAACTCGGTCTCCGCCAGCCGGCGGGCCTCGCGCCCCATCTTCTCGGTCCGCTCCGGATCGGCGGCCAGCTCCAGGATCGCGGCCCGCAGCGCCGCGGCGTCGTGCGCCGGCACGAAGACCCCGTTGACGCCCTCGACCAGGGCGTCGCGCTGGCCCTCGACCCGCGTGCAGACCACCGCGCGCCCCATCGCGAAGGCCTCGATCATGCAGCTGATGCCGTGGTCGGTGTCACTGGGATGCAGCGGCAGGACCACGAAGCGGGACCGGGCATAGAGGTCGCGCATCTCGACCGTCGTCAACGGCCCGAAGGTGACGTTCTCCGGCAGCGTGGTCCGCTCGCCGCGATCCCCGAGCTCCGCGCGCCACTTGTCGTCCATGCCCGCCACCAGCGATCCGGCGATGTGGCAGCGCACGCCGGTGCCGTCCAGCGCCGCGATGAGCGTGGCGAAGTCGCGCATCTCCCGTCCGGCCGAGCAGATCGTCACGGCCTGCGGATCTGTATTTGTTACCGGGTCTGAATCTGTCCCCAGACCTGTATCTGTTCCGGGAACACCCGTGGAGGCGAGGTCCGCGTTGAAGAAGTCGGTGTCCACGACCCATTTCGGCGAGGCGATCAGCTCCGCGGGGACCTTCAGCCGCTTCCGCGCGAACTCAGCCTGTGCCGACGGCGGCAGAATCAGCTTCTTGAATCCCGGCCACGCCAGCCGCAGCAGCCGTGCCTTGTTACCGGACGAGATCCAGCTGTAAAGCCCGACGAGCGGAGTCCGCTTGTTACGCCGCGTGAACCTCAGCGCCAGCGCCAGCGGAAGGCTCGACGCCTCCGCACCCCACGCGAAGATCGCGTCGTAGCGCCGCCGCACGCGAAAGGCCTCCGCGGCGAAGGCCAACGGCAGCGGCAGCTTGCCGTACACGAAGCGCCGCAGCCGCGAGGGCTCGGTGACGAACCGCTGGTCCAGGACCGTCATGTCATAGGGGAGGTCATAAAGCCACACCTTCGGCTTCTCCCCGGCCTTCGCCTGTTCGGCGACCTCTTCCAGATACGGCGGGAACCAACCCGCCGAGACCATGACCAGGATCCGCGGCTGGCGTGCCGGCCGCGTCCGGTCCGTGGTCGGCTGCGCACGCTCCGAATCGTCCCTCACTCCGCCATGGTCGCAACCCCGCCGGGACTCCGACAAGAGGATCAGATCCCTGAGCGCGCGCCACCCCTCGCCGATGGAATACTCCGATCGTGGTCTCCGTGGTCATTCCCGCGCACAACGAGGCCGGCGTCATCGGACGCCTGCTCAGCGGCCTGCTCGAGGGAGCCGGACCGGGCGAGTTCGAGATCTGGGTCGTCGCGAACGGCTGTTCCGACGACACGGCCGACATCGCCGCCGGGTTCGGTGAGGACGTGAATGTCCTGATTGCTCCCAGTCCCGGCAAGCACGCCGCGATGCGCCTCGGCGACGAGAACGCTAAGGGTTTCCCCCGCCTGTATGTGGACGCGGATGTGGAACTCGGATCGCATAGTGCCCGCGCGCTCGCCGCCTCGCTCGAAACGCCGGGGGTCATGGCCGCCGGTCCGGAACGGGCCTGGCCGTCCGACGGCCGTCCGTGGACCGTGCGGTGGTTCTACGACGTCTGGCACCAGATCCCCACTGTGCGCACCGGACTGTTCGGACGCGGCGTGGTCGGCGTGTCCCAGGACGGCTACGACCGCCTCAGGGCCCTGCCACCGCTGCTTGGCGACGATCTGGCCGCCTCGCTGGCCTTCTCCGCCGACGAGCGCCGCGTGGTGCCGGACGCGGTCGCCGTTGTGCATCCGCCGCGCAACCTCTCCGCCCTGCTGAAGATCCGCACCCGCGCGCTGGTGTCCACCGCGCAGGCCGCCGAGGATCCCCAGCTGGCCGGCGTGTCCGACTCGGCCCGCACCTCGTGGTCGGACTTGCGCGATGTCGCCCGCGCCGCGCCGGTGCGCAACACGCCCAAAGTCGTGTGGTTCCTGGCGATCACCGTCGTGACCAGACTCCGCGCGCGCCGCGCGGTCCGCGCCGGAGACTTCACGACCTGGCAGCGGGACGAGACCAGCCGGCAGCCGTGATCGACGTGTCAGACAGCTGATTCCCGGCTAGGCTCGCAGACAAGGGGTGGGGGGACTATGACGGGACGTACCCAGACGCACGCCGTCCTGGTGATCTTGAATCTGCCGGTGCCCGACGACCAGCGCGCCTGGTCGCAGGCGCTGGCCCTGCGCGACGACGGCGCCCGGGTGACCGTCGTCTGCCCGGCGATCCGCGGCCGGGAGCCGGGCGGCGAGCAGGTGGACGGCATCGAGATCGTCCGCTTCGCCTCCTTCGAGGGCCAGGGCGCGCTCGCGACCGCGGCCGAGGGCGTATGGACGGCCACGGCCGCCGCCCGCGCGGTCCGCGCCGCCTTCGGCACCTCGCACGGCAGCCGGCAGCTGCTCCAGATCGGCAACCCGCCCGACCTGCTGTTCCCGCTGGCCCGCTGGGCACGCCGACGGGGTGTCCGGACGGTCTACGACCAGCGGGACGTGGTGCCGGTGCTGGCCGCGTCGCGGGCCGGTTTCAGCAGGCTGACACCGGTGTTCCTGAGCGCCGAGCGCCGGCTGATCGCCGCCTCGGACATCGTGATCACTCCGAGCGAGGAGCAGCGGGCGCGCATCGCGGAGCTGTACGGGCGGGACGCGGTGATCATCCGCACGGCGGAGGTCGCGTCCGAGGCGGTGGCGGATGACACCCGCGCCGAGGACGCCGACTCCGGTGCCGAACCCGGCCCCGACGCTGGCCCCTCCGAAACTGTGCTCGGCTACCTCGGCGTGATCGGCGAACAGGACGGCCTCACCGACCTGATCGACGCCGTGGCCCTGCTGCGCGCCGACGGCATCACCGGCTTCCGCCTCGCCGTCGCCGGCGACGGCCCCGCGCTGCCCGTCGCCCGCGCCCACGCCACCGAGCTGGGCCTGGACGGTCTCGTCAGCTTCCACGGCTGGCTCGGTCCCGGCGAAGTCGACGCGTTCCTCGGCCGCATCGACGCCATGACCGTCCCCGACCCGGACAACCCCTTCAACCACTTCTGCGCGATGAACAAGGTCACCCACGCCATGGCCCGCGGCATCCCCATCGCCCTGCGCCCGCTGCGCGAGAACAGCCGCCTGGTCGGTCCGCACGCCTACTGCGCCTCGGACATGACCATCCGCGGCTTCGCCGACGCGATCGCGAAACTCCTCGCGGACACCCCGGAATCCCGTAAGGCCGTCGCCACCGGCGCGCGCGACCTCTTCGAGGCCGAGCACTCGTGGGCGACCTACGCGCCGCGCTACGTAGAAACGGTGTTCAGACCCAACCGAGCGGCGCGGCCGGCCATCACCTGAATGGCTTCTGCTTCGCGCCATCACCGGCCGGGCCGCGCACCCTGCGGGCATGACCCGATTCACTTATGAACTCGCCCGCGACCATCAGCGCGACGTTGACAGCACCGCCGACCCCGACTGGCACATCGTCCGCCTGGACGACCGTGCCGACCCGCGGCACCTGCACACCCTGTGCGAGCGCGAGCTGGAGCCGCCGGTCGAGCACTGGAACGCCGCGTCCCTCAAGGACCTGGAAACGCTCGTGTGCTCCCAGTGCCAGGACCGTCACCTCGCGGAGACCGGCCGCGAAGCGGTGTGACCCCGTCGGCTGCCACCACCGGGCCCGGCACCGTGCTTCGCACGCGTTTGCGCCCGCCAACAGGCTGTTAACCCCCACAGCGTTCTGCGGTAAGCTCCACCGCTGGAGTACCGCCGCTCCGCGATCGGCGGTCCCACGGAGGGCGGAAACAAGCACGCTGACGTGACCACGGGGGTGGGCCATGGCAATGAACCTGCCGCACTGGCTGGTCGAGGTCGTCGACTTCCTGGGCTTCAACTGGCCCGAGATCGACGAGGACCAGATGCACGACGCGGCGAAGCACCTGCGGTCCTGGGCGGACCAGACAGCGGAGCTCAACAAGGGCATCCACCAGCGGGTGACCGTAGACATCGCCGCGGTGTACCAGAGCCAGTCCTACCTGGCGCTCGTCGACGCCTGGGGCAAGGGCTCCAAGCAGCACATGGACGAGCTCATCGAGATCGCCCGCGGCATCGCCGACGGCATCGACCTGCTCGCCGACGGCGTGGTCGCGATGAAGACCAAGGTCATCGTCCAACTCGGCATCGCGGCCGGCGAGTTCGTCGCCGACCAGGCCGCCTCGGTGGCCACCCTCGGCCTGGCCGAGACCGCCCTGCCCCTCCTGTACGAGGTCCAGAACCGCCTGCTCAACATGATCATGCAGGAGTTCGAGAACGAGGTCGTGGACTACGTCATCGACCACACCATCGGCCCCCTCCTGGACCGCGTCGCCGACAAGATCGAGCGCCTGGCCTTCACCCAGATAGCCGGCGCCGCCATCGGCCCCATGCCGCCGGGCCTGAAACTGGACACCGCCGAGATGCGCCGCCACGCCGGCCTGATCCAGCAAAGCGCCCTGGACCACCAGAGCAACGGCCGCCAGCTCACCAACGGCCTGGACTCGCTGAACTACTCGACAGGGGGCTGAGCCGCACATGGGAGACCCGAAAGCAAAGATCGTCGCGCACCTGAAGTCCCTCGGCGCCCACCTCTACGGCATCGGCGACCACACCGGCAAATCGGTCCACAACATCGGCGAGCACCTGCACGGCGCCGCCGGCGAATTCGAGAAGACCGAGCAGGAACTGGCGGACGCGGCGCGGAGCAAGGTGTTCCGGGGGACGATGGATCCGCTCGACGGCTCCGCGAACAAAGGCTCGGGAGCACATGTCCGAATAGGCAACTTCGGTGCCATGGTCGACAACATCAGCCCGGCGGAAGCCGCGAAGTTGGCAAAGATCGAGAAGGATTTCCCCGACGATCTCCCGATGGTGGTCCTGAAGAAGCAACCAGACTTCCACGGGGAGTTCAGGGGCGAGTTCAAGACGCCCGGCCCGTCCGGTCCGAACACCCCTGCCCTGTTCGGCCACCAGATCAACGACCCGATCAACGACGAGTTGGGCCGCGCGACGATAAAGGCCCGCCTCATAAACGGCGACACCTCCGGCGTGAACTACGCCGCCTTCAAGTGCTACGACGAAAACGGGAAACCCTATATCCTCGTCGGCCATAGTGAAGGCGTACACTCCGAACGAGTCGCCGGCATCCCCCTCGTCGACAGCAGTACCAGAGTGAGTGACATCTTCTCGGAACGAACTCCATGCGACCGAAAATCCAGCTACTGCGGTACATGGCTACACGAACATCTTGGAGATTCCAACAGCGGCTCGGCTCCCGACGTTCGATACCATGTCCTCTACGATGACACCACCAAGAACTACGACGTGACCAAGCACGTCATCAAAGACGCGAAGCATTGGCTGAAGCACTACGGCTAGACTGGCCTGCTGTCCGCGCATAGAGGAGTCGCATGCTGGAGACGGAAGACGTCAGGGAACTGGTCTGGCGCGCGTTCGGCGAATGGGCGTTGCGCAAGGTGGACCCGGAGTGGGCTGCGGAGCGGATCACCCACGAACCCACCCGTCGCCTGGTGACCGAACTCGGGTTGCCCCTCCAAGGGCCGGCCTACTATTCCCTGATCTTGCACGAAGACCAGCGCTATCCAACGGTTCGAGAGTACTTCGCCGCCAACAAGCCTGAGGTACTGGAAACCCGAACCTGCACCGAGTTCGGCCACTACCTGTTTTTCGCGGATGTCAACGGCGAAGATATCTACCTCGCTCCGGAATCCGGTCGGCTTTACTCTCTTGAGGGTCTTCATGACAGCGTTAAACCGGTCCTGGTCAACAGCGGCGTCGGCGAATTCCTGACCTTCCTGGCCCAGATCGAGCTCAACCGCGCCAATGCACCGCTGGAAGACCTGCGTGACGGCGATGAGGAGACCGGCGAGGCGGACTATGACCGTGCTCTGCGATCCATCCTCGACGGGATCGTCGCCGGCGTGCGGGACGTGGACCCGGACGCCTTCCCGTCCGATCCGGACAATGACGAAGGGCTCGAGACCTTCTGGTATCCCTGGCTCCTCAAGTGGGCCGACGACGACTTCGCCTTCGACCCCTGGAGCTGGAACCGGCATTCCGCCGAGTACTTCGCCGCGCACGGCATCGACGACCTTGCCGAGCGCGAGCCGCGACATCCGGTGGACCTGTCGTAGACCTGACCTGCCACCAGCTTTCCCCTCACCGAGCGCGACAGAGCTCTGATCCACCCGAAAGGACCCTGGCGACAATGGCTTCCCTCGCCGAACTCCTCACCAAGCAGTTCGGGCCCGACGGCCTTCGCCGGTTCGACCCCGCCGACCTGGCCGGCACCACCGTCCCCGAGGCGGCCGCCGCCCTGCTGGCCGGGACCGGCCTGCCGCGCGCCGTCGGGCAGTACTTCCAGACCTCCGACGACATCCCGGTCCGGGTGAAGGTCGAGGATTCGAACCAGCCCTGGGCCGAGCTCGGCAACGACCAGTTCGCCAGCATCGCCGTCAATCCTGACGGCACGGTGGTCGCCGTCCTACCCGACGGCCCCGTCCGCCCGGTCGGCGCCTCGGTGCAGCAGTTCGCCAACAGCCTGATGCTGCTCGACCGCTACCTCCCGCACCTCGCGGACGCCGCCCAGACCGACGACGCCGGCCGGCTGTTCCGTGAGCTGCGCATCGATCTGGTGCGCTTCGACCCCTCGGTCGTCGAATACGAGGGCGGCTGGTGGCAGCTGGTCCTGGACGACATCCGGCACACGATCAGCTACCCCTTCGGCGCGGCGGTGAAGTACACGGACGCGGCCGGTACGACGCAGATCCGCAGCGCCCAGGCCCGCCTCGGACTGCCGCACCCCGAGTTGCAGCTGGTCGCCGAACTGGCCGACCTCGGCGTCCCGGGCGAGGCCGTCACCGAGTTGTACACCGAACTGCAGGCATGCCAGATGCCCGGACACTACTGCCAGCTGCGGACTCGAGCGTTGCTCCCCCAAGCGGAGTACCGGTACGCCTTCCCCTACGGGCTCGACGCCACCGAGCGCCAAAACTCCCTCAACGCCGCAGCCCAGGCCGCCGCCAACGCCGCAGTATCCGGGACGCTCGACTCCGGGGACTGAGGCGCGCGCATCCGCCAGCAGCAATCAGCTTGACCACATGTGGGCAGAACAATGGGGGAAACACCGTGACAGAGCCGCTGATCGGCCTTTCCAGCGCCGAAGAGGACGACGTCGAAGAAGTCCGGCCCGCGGCCACCTTCGACTCGACCGGCCGCCTGGCGGTCAGCTGGCTGTGGGACTCCGGCGACAGGCAGGTACTGCTCCTGACCGCGCCGGACGACGGCGAAACCGGCGACGGCTCCACCCTCCTGGCCGCGACCCTCGCCGAACTGTCGCCCGAGATGCCGGAGCGCTCCCGCCTGCACGCCCAGGCCTCCGCCCGCGGCCTCAACCCCCGCGTCCTCACCTGGATCCTGGCCGCTCAACTGGACCTGTGCGCCGACAGCCCCGCGGACCTCGCCCGCCAACTGGCCGCCGACCCCCGCCCGGTCACCCTCCTGGTCGCCGAGCTCGACGCCTCCGGCCCCGGCCAACTGGGCTGGGAAACGCGCCCCATCGTGGACGAACTCCTCCGTCCCCTCCTGAAGGTCCCCGGCCTCCGCCTGGTCGTCCAGACCAGCCACTCCGGCCTGTTCGGTACCGACGCCGACGTCCTGGCAGTCCCCGCATACCCGGGCATTGACCCCGACCCCCACGCCCGCCTGGCGGTCCTCGGCACCACGACAGTCCAGGACGCCCTGATGGGCGGCTGGCTCGTGGACCTGTGCGCCAACCCGCACATCGCCGCCGAGGCAAACCCCACCACCCTCGCCGTCGCGGCCACCACCGTCCTGAACCACCTGCCCGGCGCCGTACAAACCCAGATCGAGACCTTCGGCCAAGGCCTGATCACCACCGAGCCCCCGTCGAGCTACCTCCTCCACCACGCGGCAGCCGTCGCCACCGCCGACGAGGAACTGCAAAAGGCCCTCGAACCTCACATCGCCCATCTCCCCATGCGCGCCGCCTGGGCCCGCTGGCGCCCCGAGCCAGGCCTCGTCACCCCCGACTGGCCCGGCGCAGTAAGCCACCTCGCGCCCTCCGCCGACGACCCCCACACCTTCCTGATGACCGACCGGTCAGGCCGCACCCACGTCCTTGACCTGACCGCCGGCACAGAACTCGGCCGCATCCCCGGCCCCCGCACGCAATCCGACACCCCATCCACCGCACAGCCAAAGACAACGGCCCAGGGCCCCTGGTACGCCTCCGCCTCCCCCAACGGAAACCTGACGGTCCGCCGCGACGGCTTCCAAGGCGACGTACTGAACGTAAACCTCGGCTGGAAACCCACCGCGCTCCTCCTTACCGACGACGGCACCCTCATAGTCGGCGGCCGCCACGGCCTACTCTGCTTCCGCCCAACAGGCAGCAACTGACCGCTACGCCGGTGGCCGGAAACCGGTCTAACTTGAGTCTCCAGCAGGGGGAGGCTCCAAGGTGGAGTACACCGGACTTCCGAGCGTCGGTCCGCCGCATGGCCGAGTACCAGGCCGCCGAACGCGCCGCCGGTGACGACACCGGCTTGCACCACGAGGTCACCGACACCGTCTGCACCCGGGTCACTCACTCAGGCCATCGCCGAGGGCATCGAGCCGACATCAGCAGCAGCCGACACGATCGTCACCGAACTGGCCGGCGAATACGCCAAGGTCTTCGGTCGCCCCGACGACAGCGAACTACGCCACTGGCTGCTCCACCGGCTGAACGTGGCCAACGACCCCGAAGTCGAGCGCTACTGGAAGCTCCTGTCGGAAATCAACAGCTGGCCCATACCCGACAGCATCGCCCCAGTTTTCGAGTGGTTCATCAAGGCTGTGCAAGCACAGATCGCCAGACAGGCAACGCCTCAAGCACGGTGACGACTGGGCGGCTGCACCCACGGTGTTTTGCTGTGAGCCGACGTGGTTAACAGCAGGAGCGGTTCAACCCGCCACCTGGGAGGCCTACGTGTCTGGCACTGCTTACGGAGTAAGACAGCATCCGAACTCCCCTGCGCGATCCACGGCTCTCGTTCTGATCGTCGCGTTCGGCCTAGTCCTGGCCGGATGCTCTAGCGGAACGACCTCGAAGTCGGTGCTCGCACACAGCCACGCAGTTTCCAGCCCTCGCGCCGCACTCACCTCGGCCCGACTGGACCTCGCCACCGGAACGGACAGTGTCGTCGTGACCAGCGCCGACTTGGGGGACAGGCTCTTTCGGGCCAGCACACCTGCCGACTCCAGGCAGGTCCCACAGGAGACAAGCAACGCCGGCACGGTCACCCTCTCTCTGGCCGACGTCCCCGGAGCCGGTCCCGCGCAGGTCAACATCGTCCTCAGCTCCCGCGTCAGCTGGACCCTGTCATTCGACGCCGGCGCATCGGCGGAGCAGGTCGACCTCACAGGGGTCCATCTGCGTACCCTGACGTTCGCCGCAGGCGCCTCCACCATCACAGCCCTCTTGCCCGCGCCTGCCGGCGACGTCCCCATCCTGATGCAGGGCGGCGCCTCCAGCTTCCACATTCAGACGCCGACAGACGTGCCGTACCAAGTCGCGTTCAGAAGCGGCGCAGGTTCGGCGACCATTGAAGGCGCCGTGCACAACGGCGTGGCGGCGGGCACCGTCATTTCGTCGCCAAGCTGGGACACCGCAGCGAATCGCTACACGATCGACAACTCCGCGGGTGTCTCGGCCTTTACTCTGGCTACGAACTAGAGAGCTCTTCGGCCGCGATCACCCGACGAGCCACATCAAGATCCTGGTCCACGGCCGCCGTACTAG
>JABFWL010000542.1 GCA_013362315.1 Catenulispora sp.
CGCCGCCGCCCGCCGGGACCGGGCCGCCTTCCTGGAGGCCGACATCGACTTCCACCAGCTGGTGCTCACGATGTGCGGCAACCCCCTGTTCGCGCAGCTGGCCCCGGTCACCGCCGAACTGCTCCGCGGCCGCGCCGCCCTGCGCCTGCTGCCGAGCGCCCCGGACCCGGAAGACGCCAGACGCCACGACGCCGTCGCGATCGCGATCGCGGCCGCCGACCCGGAGGCGGCCGAGATCGCGATGCGGGCGGTCGTGGCGGAGTCGCTGGCGGACATCCACCGGCGCCTGGACGCGCGAAGCATAGAGGTGGGGTGAAGCAGACCCCGCCATCGGGAAGCGCTGTTCGAACGCTACCCTGACACTGCCCGGCACCGGGGGCGACGGTTGCGCCGGGCTTCGACTTCATGGGGGTGGTGGACAGATGTCCGGACAGGCACGACGTTCGCAAAGGACGGCGTTCGCGCTGCTGGCCGCTGGGGCGGTGGCACTGGCCGCGGCGGCATGCGCATCGCAGGGGACGGTATCCGCCGGGGGGACGGCGACGACCCCGGCGGCGAACAGCAGCACCGCGAGCGGCTCGGCCTCCGGGTCGTCGGCCACCTCGGCCGTCTCGGCCGCCTCTTCCACGCCGTCGCAGAGCCCTTCGTCGGGCGACGCCGCCTCGTCCTCGTCCTCGGCGTCGCCCTCAGCACCGGCGTCGTCCTCCGACAACCCCAGCCTGGCCGCCAAGTTCACGCCCACCAACAAGCTGCACGACACCGTCACCCAGGGCGGCTTCACGTTCAAGATCAACACGATCACGATGCCGTACACACCGCCGGCCGGGGCGCCCTTCAAGCCCGTCGAGCCGGAGGTGTGGATGAACGTGGACTTCACCGTCAAGAACGTCACCGACAAGCCGATGTCCTACCCGTGGATCATCGGCCTGGAGCTGTACGACTCCGAGAAGAACAAGTACCTCGCCACGACCCTCGGCTGGCAGTCCCTGCCGAAGGACAAGCAGTTCCCGGACGCCGAGATCAAGCCCGGCGCCTCGGCGACCGGCGAGGTCGTGTTCATGGTGCCGAAGACGGCGAAGGGCTACCTGCTGTTCGTCGAGGGCAGCCTCTTCCATCAGGAGGGCCCGACCCCGGTCATCGATCTGGGTATGTAGCAGATCTGGGGATGGAGGAGTCCGCCGGCCGGAGGTGACTAACGCGCGCCCGTGTGCTCGAGTAGTGCCATGTCGCACACGTTCGAGCTGGGCACCGACGGCCCCACAGTGATCATGGTGGGCATCGACGGCTCCGATTCCTCCTTCCGCGCCGCCGCCTACGCCGCGGGGCTGGCCCGCCGCCAGCGCTCGAAGCTGGCACTGGTGTACATCCGCCCGCTGGCCGCCTCGGTGTCCGCGGCGGCCGCCGCGGAGATGGCCCAGGTCCGCGACGCCATCGCCGAGGACCTGCGCAAGCAGATCGAGGACGCGGCCCGCGGGCTGCCGGAGGGCACCTACGCCGACTGGGACTACCACGTCGGCGAGGGCGACCCCTACCGGGGCCTGGTGGACTTCGCGACCCGCCTGAAGGCCGACGCGGTGGTGATCGGCGCCTCGCAGCAGGCCGGGCACCGGATCGTCGGGTCGGTCGCGGTGCGGCTGGTCAAGGCCGGGAAGTGGCCGGTGACCGTGGTGCCGTGAGGCGCCTGTTTCAGCCCTCGATCCTGATCCGCAGGCTGACCATGCCGCGCACGTCCAGCCAGGCCGCGTCGCCGCCGCGCACCAGGCGCAGGACGACCTGGCCGCAGTCCGGGCAGCGCGCCACCAGGCCCGGCGCCGGTCCGTAGACGTGCAGCCGCGCGATCGGCCCGGTCGTGCCGCAGCCGGTGCAGCGGCCCTCGGCCGCGGTCAGGTCGACGGCGAAGATCTCGGACAGCGGCCCGGCCAGGGCGTTGCCGTCCTCGTACTCGCCGTCGAGGTAGGGCACGTCGAGTTCGTCGGGGAACGGCCCGGGCGCCGGACGCGGCGGGGGCCGGGTGTCGTGCGCGTCCTGTGCGTGCTGCGAGGGCTTCGTCATGGTCGGTCAGCCTCCCGTCGGGCCGAAGCGTTCGGTGCGGATCCGGTCCGGATCCTGGCCGAGGGCGACCAGCAGATCCGCGGCGTGCTCGACGAAGCCCGTCGGACCGCAGACGTAGGCGGTCGCCGCGGCCGAGGGCGGCCAGGCGAACCCGGCCAGGTCCGCGGCGGCGAGCCGGCCCGGCGGCCGCGCCCAGTCCTCGGGCGCCTGCCTGGTGTAGAGGAACCGGACGTCCAAGCCCGGATCAGGGGCCTGCAACTCCGACAGGTACATCCGGTCCTGCGGTGTCCGCACCGAGTACAGCAGCCGGAACGGCGCCTGCGACCCGCTCTGCCGCCGGCTGCGGATCATCGCCATCAGCGGCACCACGCCCGAGCCGCCGGCCACCAGCAGCACCGGCTCGGGCTGCCGGGGCCGCCACACGAACCAGCCGCCGACCGGGCCGCGCAGCTCCAGCAGGTCGCCGTCGAGCACGCCGTCGGTCAGATAGGAGGAGACCTCGCCGTCGTCGACGTGCTGCACGGTGAGCTCCAGCCGGTCCCCGTCGGGCGCCGAGGCGATGGAGTAGCTGCGCTGGGTGCTGTAGCCGTCCTCGGCGGTGAGGCGCACGTCGACGTGCTGCCCGGCCAGGTGCCCGGGCCAGCCGGGCACGTCGAGCACCAGCGTGCGCGCCGCCTCGGTCTCCGCACGCTGCCCGGCCAGGGTGGCGACCCGCCACACCAGCCGTTCGGCTAGTCGCCCTGGTATCGCTGCTCGCGCCATGGGTCTCCGTAATCGTGATAGCCGGCGCTCTCCCAGAAGCCGGGCTCGTCTTGCAAAAGCAGCTGGATCCCCCGCACCCACTTCGCGGACTTCCACAGGTACAGGTGCGGGACCAGCAGCCGCGCCGGGCCGCCGTGCTCGGGCGCCAGGTCCTCGCCGTCGTAGCCGTAGGCGATCCAGGCCTGGCCATCGAGCAGGTCGGCCACCGGCAGGTTGGTGGTGTAGCCGCCGTAGGAGTGCACGAGGGCGTAGTCAGCCTCGGTCTCGACGTCACCGAGCAGGGTGTCCATCGACACCCCGCGCCAGGGCGTGGCGAACTTCGACCACTTGGTCACGCAGTGCAGGTCCACCAGCGGCTCCTCGGCGGGCAGCGCCATCAGCTGCGGCCAGGACCAGCTGTGCCGCGCGCCGGTCTCGGTGACGATGGTGAACTCCCACGTGTCGCGGCTGATCCGGGGTGTCGGCCCGGCCGACAGCACCGGGAAGTCGCGCACCTCGTACTGGCCCGGCGGCAGCCGGTGCTCCGAAGGCTGCCGCCGGCCGTGGAAGCCGCGCGAGACGATCGCCATCGCATTCCGCCCTTTCCGTCGGCGCGCGTGCGGCGCGCCGAAGCTCGTGGTCCGCGGCCTCAGCCGCGATAGGTCTCCAGCAGCCGCAGCCAGATCTCGCCGATGGTCGGGTAGGCCGGGACGGCGTGCCACAGCCGGCTCAGCGGCACCTCGGCGGCCACGGCGACGGCCGCGGAGTGCACGAGCTCGGACACGCCCGGCCCGACGAAGGTGACGCCGACCAGCACCTGGCGGTCCTCGTCCACGACGGCGCGGGCCCGGCCCCGGTAGCCGTCGGCGTACAGCGCGGCCCCGGAGACCTTGCCCAGGTCGTAGTCGACGGCGCGAACCCGCAGCCCGTCGCCGGTGGCCTGCTCCAGGCTGCGGCCGACCGCGACCGCCTCGGGGTCGGTGAACACCACTTGCGGCACCGCGGCCAGGTCGGCGGTGGCGACACTGCGGCCCCACGGCGCCAGGTCCAGCGCCCGGCCGTGCGCGCGGTCGGCGATGACGCCGCCGAAGATCCGGCCCTGGTACTTGCCCTGGTGAGTGAGCAGGACGCGGTGGTTGACGTCGCCGGCCGCATACAGCCACCCGCCCTCGACGCCGCCGACCAGGCCGGTGTCGTCGACGTCGAGCCAGTCGCCGTCCTTCAGGCCTACGGTCTCCAGGCCCAGGCCGTCGGTGGCGGGCCGGCGGCCGGTGGCGAACAGCACCTCGTCGGCGGTCAGCGTGCCACCACCGGCCAGGGTGAGCACGACCGGGCCGGCGCCGTCCCGTCGCACCTCGGTGGCGGAGGCGCCGAAGCGGATGTCCACGCCGGCCCCGGTCAGGCTCTCGGCGACCAGCTCCCCGGCGAACGGCTCCATGCCCGCCAGCAGCCGGTGGTCGCGCACCAGCATGGTGACCTCGCTGCCGAGCGCGCGCCACGCGGTGGCCATCTCCACGGCCACCACGCCGCCGCCGACCACGGCGAGCCGGCCCGGCACGGCCTTGGCGCCGGTGGCCTCGCGGCTGGTCCAGACCCGGGCGTCGGCCAGTCCGGGCAGATCCGGCAGCGCCGCCTTGGACCCGGTGCACACGGCGACGGCGTGCCGGGCGTGCAGGACGCGCTCGCCGCCGTCGAACGTCCGGACCGCGACCCGGCGCGGACCGGCCAGGCGGCCGTGGCCGCGCACGAGGTGCACGCCGACACTCTGCAACCAGTCGACCTGGCTCTGGTCGTTCCAGTGCGAGGCGAAGGAGTCGCGCCGGGCCAGCACCGCGGCGACGGCCAGTCCACCGGTCACCGCCTGCCCGGCGCCGTCGACCCGGCGCGCGTCGGCCACCGCGGCGACCGGGCGCAGCAGGGCCTTGCTCGGCATGCACGCCCAGTAGGAGCACTCGCCGCCGACGAGTTCGTGCTCGACGACGGCGACCCGCAGGCCCCCGGCATGGGCCCGCTCGGCCAGGTTCTCGCCGGTGGGTCCGGCGCCGAGGACGACGACGTCGTAGACGTCGTCGTCTTCAAGACCCCCGGAGCCGAGTCCGTCGTCGCCGAGCGAGGGCGCCACACCCTCCCGGAAGACCGGCGCCCCTTCGGACACCATCTTCTCGGCCCTGCGTGCCTCGATCTCACTCACGGGCTCCATGCTCTCCTCTATTCGTACCGCGCGCATTACGAGCCGCGACGTTACCCGGTATCAGGCGGCTGAAGCACCGCGAAATAGTATGCGCGCATGTAATATCTGGTGGCTTGGGCTCTATCCCTTCCTGACCGGAGCGGGACCGGCGGTGATCGGCGCGATCGCCGGCTCGGCCATCCCGCTCGCCGCGTTGTCGCACCCGTGGCAGTTCGTGCTGCTCGGCCTGGCAGCAGCCTGGCTCTTGCCGCTGCGGCGCGGCGTGGTGTCCGCGCTGCTGCTGGCCGCAGCCTGCGGTGCGGCGGCTGCCGCGGTGGGGCTGCCGGTGCGGTGAGCAGCGGGACCCGCTCTGTTCGGCTCCGTTCCGTTCGCTCCGTTCGGCTGGCGTTCCGTTCAGACATCCGAGATCTGGCCGCCGGCCCGCACCACCGCCGCGAAGTCGGCGAACTCCGGCGCCAGGAACTGGACGAACGGAGCACCGCTGACGAGCAGCCCGTAGAGCGAGGAGACCGCATCCGGCCGGTGCAGCCGGCAGGCGTGGAAATAGGCCTCGGCGAGATACGGCACAGACTCCTGATATCTGAGCCGGGTCCCGGCGGCGTAGCCGCACCAGTCGGCGGCGATGTCCACGAGGTACGCGCGCAGCTCCGGATTCGGCTCGCTGTCGGGGATCCGCACCGTCCGCATGCCGTCGAACGCCTCCATCAGGGCGCTGACCCGGGCGTTGCGGTGCGCGCGGAACCGCACGATCCGCCGGTCCACCAGCTCCGGCGGCGCCGTCTCCCGCTCGAACCACGGCAGGCTCACGTTGTCGTACATCCGGCGCAGCGCGACGTGCGTGTACTCGTGCATGAGCGTGGCCGCCAGGCGCACCGCCGCCACCTCGTCGTCGACCCGGCGCGCACTCGCGTCGGCCGCGTACACCGCCGCCGGCCCTTCGAGCGTCACCCCGGAGGCCGCCGGAAAGGGGCAAGTGTGGCAGCCGGTGCCCAGGCGGCACCCCGCGGTGCGGGCGCAGCGCAGCACCTTGCCGTGCAGGACGATGGTCAGGAACCGGCGCTCGGAGTCCGGCGGATCCGGCCACGGCTGTCCGGTCAGCGGGTCCGCGGGGCCGTGGCCCTGGCTGGCGGCGATCAGCAGGATGTCGGCCAGCGGCGGGAACCGGGACCCGGTCTCCTCGAGTAATCGCAGTGCCCTGCGATAAAGGCCGAAGGCCGCCTGCTCCTCGGCGTCCAGCACCCGGCCGCGGTTCAGCAGCACGTCGCGGACCCGCACCGGCGCGCCGGAGGGCACCGCCGGCAGCGGCACGCGGACCCGGGCCGCGGCCGCGTCGACCACCGGCCCGCCTAGGTAGCCCATTGATTCCCCCCTCTGCCCCTCCCCGAGCCTTCCCCACGTTAGAGCGTTCATCAAGGTTCGAAAATGCAATAGCGGGGCAGGGTAACCCCGCTATGGCGGCTGCCGGCGGAGAACGGAGCCGGCGACCGTCATCGAAAGAGCCGGTAAACGCACAGCGGCATCCGGGCCCGAACCGGCAACGAGAGCGATGCCCCGGTTCGCCCCTTACCGCAGCACCGGGCGGCTTCGGCGATAGCCGGGGCTCGTTTCCGGATTGTTATCGACTACAACAAAGTCCATCCCCCCAACCCCCTTCCGGACCGGCGCGACCTCCAATATGTTCCCGTCAACAACAAACGGCCGGCCGGCCTCGCTCGTCCGCAGTGCATAGATCCAATCGAACCCTCACCACCGTCCCGGAGTCCCAGAAGGGGTATCGGATGAACAAGCAGATGCTGCGTGTCCTGGTCGCGGGAGCGGCCGCCGGGCTCGCGCTGAGCGCGTGTAGCAGTGGCAAGTCGGTGTCGTCCAACAACGGCTCGTCCAACAACAGCTCGGGCGGCTCCACCAGCGCCGGCAGCGGCAAGAAGCCGTTCATCGGCGTGATCCTGCCGGACAGCAAGAGCTCGGTGCGCTGGGAGACCCAGGACCGGCCCTCGCTCGAGGCGGCGTTCAAGGCCAAGGGCCTGAAGTACGACATCCAGAACGCGCAGGGCGACAAGAACCAGTTCCAGACCATCGGCGACCAGATGCTGAACGAGGGCGTCACGGTGCTGGTGATCGTCGACCTGGACTCCGGCAGCGGCTCGGCCGTGCTGCAGAAGGCCAAGAGCCAGGGCGTGGCGACCATCGACTACGACCGGCTGACCCTGGGCGGCGGCGCCGACTACTACGTCAGCTACGACAACGTGGCCGTCGGCAAGCTGCAGGGCCAGGGCCTGGTGTCCTGCCTGGGCAGCGCGAGCAAGCCGGTGGTGGCCGAGGTCAACGGCGCCCCCACCGACAACAACGCGACGCTGTTCGCGCAGGGCTACAACAGCGTGCTGGACCCCAAGTACGCTGACGGCACCTTCGTCAAGGGCCCGAACCAGTCGGTGCCCGGCTGGGACAACCCCACCGCCGGCACCATCTTCGAGCAGATGCTCACCTCCACCCCGAACATCGGCGGGGTGCTGGTCGCCAACGACGGCATGGCCCAGTCGGTGATCGCGATCCTGAAGAAGCAGCACCTCAACGGCAAGGTCCCGGTCACGGGCCAGGACGCCTCGGTGGCCGGCCTGCAGTCGGTCCTGGCCGGCGACCAGTGCATGACGGTGTTCAAGGACACCAAGAAGGAGGCCGCCGCGGCCTCCGAGCTGGCCATCGACCTGGCCAACGGCACCCCGGCCACCTCGGCCACCGCCACCGTCCACGACCCGCAGCTGAACAAGGACGTGAAGTCGGTGCTGCTGACTCCGGAGGCGATCACGAAGACGAACATCAACGACGTGATCACCGCCGGCGGCGCGACCAAGGACCAGGTCTGCACCCCGGACTTCGCCAAGGCCTGCACGGACGCCGGCATCGGCTGATCAGATCAGCACGCCGGCCCGGTCCCGCCGCCCACCGCAGCGGGCGGCGGGACCGGCCGGCGCGCGTACGACGGCCTCACCACAAGAAGGAGTGTCAGCACCCGTGTCCGCGGTGTCATCGGAACCCACCCTGTCCCTCAACGGGATCCACAAGAGCTTCGGCCCGGTCCACGTCCTGCGCGACGTGAACTTCCAGGCGCACGCCGGCGAGGTGACCGCGCTGGTCGGCGACAACGGCGCCGGCAAGTCCACCCTCGTCAAGTGCATCGGCGGCATCCACCCGGTGGACTCCGGCGAGATCCGCTACAACGGCGAGCCGGTCACCATCGGCAGCCCCCGCGAGGCCGCGGCGCTCGGCATCGAGATCGTCTACCAGGACCTGGCGCTGTGCGACAACCTGGACATCGTCGGCAACATGTTCCTGGGCCG
>JABFWL010000737.1 GCA_013362315.1 Catenulispora sp.
GTACAGGCGAAGAGTTGACACCCCAGGTCCGGCACTGTAGGACGAGCCCTGCCGACGTGACCGAGGGGACCGAACCGAAAAACCGGGGCAAGGTGTGTGGGTTTGCGGGGGCCGAGGTGAGGACTCTGCGATTCGGCTGCCGGAGGGCAGGCCAGGGGCTGGCATGCCAGGGCTCTGGCGTTCGGCTGCCGGTTGGGCGGGCTAGAGGCAGCGCGTGTCAGGGCTCTGGCGTTGGGCTGCCGGTCGGGTGGGTGGCCTTCGCTGCGCGATCGTCGCCGACGGCTCCAGAGCTCTGGCAGTTGCACACAATCGCCAGCTGGCTCAAGCGCTCCGCCGCGTGGGTGTCGACTTCGGCGCTGCCTTCTTCCGGGCTGGCTTGTCGTGCGGGTCTTGGGCCTTCGCCGTTGCGCGGGCGCCCTTTGCGGCTCGTTTCGGTGTCGCGGAGGTCTTCGAGGCGGTCTTCTTCGCCGTCTTCTTCGCTGGTGTGGCTGCGCGGGCTCCAGTCGCTGTCCGGGAGCCGGTTCCGGCGGCGGCTGCGGCCTCGGCGGCTGCCTCCACGCCCTCGCCTGCGCCGCGGGTCTTCTTCGCCGCCTCTACGCTGGCTTTTAGTGCTGCCATCAGGTCGATGACCTGGGCTCCGCCTTCGGCTGGGGTGGGTGGGGTCAGGACCTCGCGGCCGGCCACCTTGGCTTCGATGACCTCCTCTAGGGCCTCGCGGTAGGTGTCGTGGTAGTCCTCGGGGTGGAAGTCGGTGCTGAGGGAGTCGATCAGGAGTTCGGCCATTTTCAGTTCGGCGGGTTTGGGTTCGACCTTGGCGCCCTTTTCCAGGAAGTCGAAGTCGGGTTTGCGGATTTCGTCGGCCCACAGCATGGTCTCCAGGACCAGTACGCCGTCGCGGACGCGGAGGGCTGCTAGGTTTTCGCGCTCGCGCATGGCGAAGCGGACCACGGCCACGCGTCCGGAGGACTCCATTGCGTCGCGGAGGAGGGCGTAGGGGCGTACGCCGAGCTTGTCGGGGGCCAGGTAGTAGGACCTGGAGTACATGATCGGGTCGATCTGCTCTTCGGGGACGAAGGATTCGACGGAGATGGTCTTGGCGATCGCTTCTGGGAGTCCCTCGAAGTCCTTGCCGGTGAGCACCACGACGTCGCCGTCTGGGAGTTGGTAGCCCTTGGCCACGTCGGACAGCGCTATCTCCTGGCCGTCCAGTTCGCACACGCGCTTCTGCCGCACGCGGCCGCCGTCGGCGGCGTGGACCTGGTGGAAGGCGACGCGCTTCTCCTCGGTGGCGCCGTAGAGCTTGACCGGTACGGTCACCATGCCGAAGGAGATCACTCCGCTCCAGATCGCGCGCATGACTCGACGCTAATTCGGATCAGCCGGACTCGCACCATCAGCGGCAAGAGGTTGTCATGGGGTAGTGGCACGCGGAGCAGCGGAAGGGTCCGACCGGCTGCGGGAGTACCGGGCCAAGCGCGATGCGGCGCGCACGCCGGAGCCGGTGCCGCAGCGCGCGCCGGGACGGGAACCGAAGCAGGCGCCGGGCCGGCCGGGCGGAGCGTCGGGGCAGGCCGGCGGCGCGGCACCGGTCTTCGTCGTCCAGGAGCACCACGCGACGGCGCTGCACTGGGACTTCCGGCTGGAGCACGACGGCGTCCTGGTCTCCTGGGCGCTGCCCAAGGGCGTGCCCACCGATCCGCGGCGGAACCACCGGGCCGTGCACACGGAGGACCACCCGATGGAGTACGCCGACTTCGCCGGGGAGATCCCGGCTGGGGAGTACGGCGCGGGCACCGTGGCGACCTACGACCGCGGCACCTACGAGGTGCTGAAGTGGACCGATGACGAGGTCAAGGTCGAGCTGAGCGGGCGGCGCCTGACCGGCCGCTACACGTTGTTCCGCACCGGCGGTCCGGACTGGATGATCCATCGCGAGAAAGGCCAGGACCCGGAGCTGGACCCGGTGCCGGACACCCTGCGGCCGATGCTGGCTGTTGTGGGGCCGGCGCCCGCCGATTCCGGCTGGACCACGGAGTTCAAGTGGGACGGCATCAGGGCCCTGTGTCGCATCGAGGGCGGCCGGGCGCGGCTGCGCTCGCGGAACGGCAACGACATCACCGACAGCTATCCGGAGCTCAAAGCGCTGGCCAAGACGGTCAGCAGTGCGCAGCTGCTGCTCGACGGCGAGATCATCGTGCTGGACGGGCAGGGCCGGGTCAGCTTCTCGGAGCTGCAGTACCGCTTCGGTGCCAAGGGTTCGGAGGCCGCGCGGCTGGCGCGCACGAAGCCCGCCTCCTACCTGATCTTCGACCTGCTGCACCTCGACGGCCGCTCCCTGCTGGAGCTGCCCTACTCCGCGCGCCGTGAGCTGCTGGAGTCGCTGGAGCTGTCCGGCCCGCACTGGCAGACGCCGCCGGCGTTCCCGGACACCCCGGTGGCCGACGTGCTCGCGGCGGCGCGCGCGGCCGGGCTGGAGGGCGTCGTGGCCAAGCGCCCGGACTCCCCCTACCAGCCCGGGGCCCGCTCCCCGGCCTGGCGCAAGGTCAAGGTGACGAACACCCAGTCGGTGGTGATCGGCGGCTACACGCCGCTGAAGCGGGAGGGGGCGGCCGCGGGCGGGCCGACGCGGGCGATCGGCGCGCTGCTGCTCGGCCTGCCGGACGGGACCGGCCGGCTGCGCTACGCGGGCAAGGTCGGCACCGGCTTCACCGAGCACGACCGGCTGGTGCTGCTGGAGGAATTGGCCGGGCTGACCGTCGCTGAGAGCCCGTTCACCACGGCCGTGGACGCCGCCGACGCCCGGGTGGCCACCTGGGTGCGGCCGGCCGTGGTGGCCGAGGTGACGTTCGGCGAGTGGACCCCGAAGGGGCGGCTGCGGCATCCGGTGTTCAAGGGGGTCCGGCCGGACATCGACGCCTCGGAGGTGGCCCGTGAGTCCTGACTCCCGTTCCGCCGCTCATACCGTCGAGATCGACGGCCGCCGCCTGAAGCTGACGAACCTGGACAAGGTGCTGTATCCGGAGGCCGGTTTCACCAAGGGCGAGGTGCTGGACTACTACGCGCGGGTCGCGCCGGTGATGCTGCCGCATCTGGCCGACCGCGCGGCGACCCTGATCCGCTTCCCGGACGGCGTGGACACGCAGGGCTTCTTCGCCAAGCACGCCCCGGCACACACCCCGGAGTGGGTCCGCACCGCGTCGGTCGCGGCGAGCCGGTCCGGCAAGCACATCGAGTACGTCGTGATCGACGATCTGTCCTCGCTGATCTGGGCGGCGAACCTGGCCGCGATCGAGTTCCACGTGCCGCAGTGGCACGTCTCCGACGCCGCGCACCACGACCTGCTGGTGCTGGACCTCGATCCGGGGGCGCCAGCCACGGTCCTGGACTGCGTCCGGGTCGCCTTCGCCGCTCGCGAACTGCTGAGCACGCACGGGATGGAGCTGCACGCGAAAACCTCGGGCGGTAAGGGGCTGCACCTCTACACGCCGCTGGAGGCGGTCCCCGCCGAGCAGGCGCGCGAGCTCGCGCGCACCATCGCGCTCGGGATGGAGGCGCAGCTGCCCGACCTGGTGGTGTCGAACATGGCCAAGCGGGAACGGCCCGGCAAGGTGTTCCTGGACTGGTCGCAGAACACGCACGCCAAGACCACCGTCGCGCCGTACTCGCTGCGCGCCCGGCCGCAGCCCACGGTGTCCACGCCGGTGACCTGGGAGCAGCTGGCGGCTGCCGAGCGCCCGGAGGAGCTGCGCTTCTCCCCCACGCAGGCGCTGGAGCAGATCGCGGAGCACGGCGATCTACTATCAGGGATGTGATCAGGGCCTCGAACGCCGCGCGCACGCCACGAGCACCCCGAACACCACGAACACCCCCAAGGCCCTGTTGCTCGACTCCGGCGGCGTCCTGATGCGGATGTACCGGCACGCCAGCGAGGCGCTGGGGCTGGAACCGGCAGACTGCCTGTTCGTGGACGACGACCCGGAGCTGGTCGCCGCGGCGAACACAAGAACGCAAGAACACAAGAAGGAGCGGGGCGGGCGCCAAGGTCGTGCGCCCGCCCCGCATTCAGAGACGTCTGCTGGTCACCAGTGTGGACCTTCGGCCGCTCGCGCGCACCCTCGCCCACCATGCGCGCATCACGCACACTGCGTGGTGGCGCTGACGGTGCCGTGCGCCGTTCGGGCGACGCCCGGCGGTAGGGCTCCGCTCAGCAGCCGGGTTCAGCAGGGTTAAGCAGAGTTCAGCCCAGCTCGGTGCACCGCGTGCCGGTGTAGATGGTGGGCATACAGCGGTTGCAGTGGATGCACAGAGACGGCGTGGTCGCGTCGGCGGCGATGCGGTTCACCAGATCCGGTTCGCGTAGCAGGGCGCGCGCCATCGCGACGTACTGGAAGCCGGCGGCCATCGCCCGGTCCATGGTCGCGCGGGTGGTGACGCCGCCGAGCAGGATCAGCGGCAGCTCCAGTTCGGCGCGGAAGCGCGAAGCGCGCTCCATGAGATACGTGTCCTGATACGGATAGGCACGCAGGAACTTCTTGCCGAACCAGCGGATCCCCAGGCGCTGCGGCAGCGGGAAGTTCGCGGCGAACTCGCGCAGCGGGACGTCGCCGGTGAACAGGTACATCGGGTTCATCAGGGAGCTGCCGGCGGTCAGCTCCAGCGCGTCGAGGGTGCCGTCCTGCTGGAGCCACTGCGCGACCTGCAGGCTGTCCTCAATGCGCAGGCCGCCGGGGTAGCCGTCCTCCATGTTCAGCTTGGCGGTGACGGCGATCCGGTCGCCGACCGCGGCGCGGACCGCGCGGGCCAGGCCGAGGGCGACCTTGGCACGGTTGGCCAGGGGGCCGCCGTAGGCGTCGGTGCGCCGGTTCAGGCGCGGGGACAGGAAGGCGCTGGCGAAGTAGTTGTGGCCCAGGTGGATCTCGACGCAGTCGAAGCCTGATTCGACGGCCAGCCGGGCGGCGCGGGCGTGGTCGGCGGTGATCCGCTCGATGTCCGCGGCGGTGGCCGCGCGGGTGCGGCGCATGCTGACCGGGTTCAGCATCGGCGAGCACGACAGCGCGGGAGCGCGGTTCGAGCGGGCGTCGGCGACCGGGCCGGCGTGCCCGATCTGGGCGGCGACCGCCGCGCCCGCGGCGTGCACGGCCTCGGTGAGGCGGCGTAGCCCCGGCACCGCCTCGGGGCGCCAGTGGATCTGCCGGCGCTCGGTGCGGCCCTCCGGCGAGACGGCCAGGTAGGCGACCGTGGTCAGGCCGACGCCGCCGGCCGCCGGACGGCGGTGGTAGTCGATCAGGGCATCGGTGACCAGGCCGTCGGGGGTAGCGCCCTCGAAGGTCGCGGCCTTGATGACGCGGTTGCGCAGACGCAGCGGGCCGAGGGTGGCCGGGGCGAGGACGTCGGGGGCTGTCACGGCGCGGACCTTAGAACTGCGCGCTCCAACATGCCAGGGCGACGAAGAGTTCTGCCGCGAGTCCTCGCTCCCCGTTTTTAGCTCCCGTATTTAGCTCCCGTTTCGAGCTCTGGTTTCGAACGCCGGTTTCGACCTCTGGTAGAACTCGATCATCCCCAGTAGCCTTCGGATCCGTGGCACACGGGGAACGCAGACACGACGACGGCCCGGGGGCACAGCGCGGCACCCTGCGATCCCAGCCGACCCGGCCAATCCGGCCGGCCGGACCGGCCCGCCTGGCCCGGCTCGCTCGCCTCGCCCGCCGCGCACTGCCCATCCCCACGCTGCGGCTGCGCGGGCGCCGCGCACCGGATCCGCTGTGGGTCACCGGTCTCGGAGTCGGGCTGGCGGCGGTCGTGGCGCTGGGCTGGATCGGCCGCAGCGTGCAGCCGTACTGGCCGAACTTCGCGCTCAACACCGCCGCGGACTTGATCGGCGCGGTGTTCATCATCTACGTCATCACCCCGATCATCGAGCGCGCCGGGCAGGGCGGGGTGCGCGAGCACGCCGAGCTGGACTACTCCCAGTTCCTGGACGACGCCGCGCGCGCCACCAGCGTGGTGCGGATCCTGGACACCTACTCGCATCTGCTGGCCGAGCCGCACGCCGAGCGCTTCGAGACCGTGGTCTGCGACGCGCTGGCGCGCGGGGTGTCGGTCCGGGTGCTGCTGATCAACCCCACGACGCTGGCCGCCGAGCAGCGCGAGCTGGAGCTCGGCCATGCCGACGAGCTGCGCCCGATGCTGGAGCGGAACCTGGAGACGGTGGCCGGCATCCACCGTGCCTTCGACCAGGACGGCGGCCCGCGCGGCCGGGGCGCGGCCGCCGACTTCCAGGTGCGGCTGTACTCCTCGGGCCCCGATGTGACGATGTACCGGTGGGACGACCGCGCGCTGGTGTCGTTCTACCCGGTCGGCAGGCTGTCCGGCCGCTCCACGCAGCTGGAGGTCACGGTGGACACCCCTCTGGGTTCCTTCGTCAACGACCGCTTCCAGGCGGTCTGGCACGCCGCCGCGCCGTACCAGGCGCTGACCCCGGTGACCGTCGCCGACGACCGCATCGAACGCACCTACCTCGTGCGGTTCGTGGACCTGGAGGACGGCCGCTACGTCGCCTCCCGCCGGGTCCAGCGGTTCCTGCGCCGGGCCGTCGGCGAGGTCACGGCCGGCAACGACGGCCGCACGTTCGGGCTGGAGCCGGCCAACAGTGCGGCGCAGGGGCGGCTGGACGCGGCGTTCCGCAAGGTCTACGGGGAGATCCCCGAGACGGCCTACCTGCTGCTGCGAGCGTGAGGTCCGGCTACCAGGTACGGCACAGGGCGGATCCCGCTGACGGCAACAGCCTGGACACCGCCACGACAAACCCCCGATACCACTGACGACAAAGCCCGGATACCGGTCACGACACAGCACCGCCCACGGACAACGGCCTCCTTTCGTCGCCGCCGTCGGATAGCGTCGGTCCGTGCAGCACACCACCGTCGGCGGGGCCGTCGGGAGCCGGTTCCAGGCCCTGGGGCCGAACCGGCTCGACGAGATCGCCGCGAAGTTCGGGATCGGCTCCGGCCTGCGCGAGAGCGTGCGCCTGTTCTCCCTGGTCCTGCCGTTCCGGGTGAACGAGTACGTTCTCAGTGAACTGATCGACTGGTCGGCGCCGGACGCCGACCCGGTCTTCCACCTGTTCTTCCCGCAACCCGGGATGCTCTCGTCCGAGGACGAGCGCGCCCTGGCCGCGGCGCGCGACGGCGGCGACCGCGGGCACCTGGCGCGGGTGATCGCGCGGATCCGGGCCGGGATGAACCCGCATCCGGAGCACCAGCTGGACCTCAACGTCCCGCACGACGCCCAGGGCCCGGTGCCCGGCGTGCAGCACAAGTACGAGCAGACGCTGCTGTACTTCCCTTCGGCCGGGCAGACCTGCCACGCCTACTGCACCTACTGCTTCCGCTGGGCGCAGTTCGTCGGCGAGCCGGAGCTGCGCTTCTCCGCCGCCGATCCCGAACGTGCCGTCGGCTACCTGCGTCGGCACCCGGAGATCACCGACGTGCTGGTCACCGGCGGCGACCCGATGGTGATGTCGGCCGAGCGGCTGCGCCGGCACCTGGAGCCGTTCCTGGCGGTGGAGTCGGTGCAGACGCTGCGCATCGGCACCAAGTCGGTGGCCAGCTGGCCGCACCGGTTCGTCAGCGACCACGACGCCGACGCCACCCTGCGCCTGTTCGAGGACGTGGTCGCGGCCGGCAAGACGCTGGCGGTGATGGCGCATCTGAGCCACCCGGTGGAGCTGGAGCCGGCGGTGGCGCGCGCCGCGCTGGCCCGGATCCGCGGTACCGGCGCGGCGGTCTACGGGCAGGCCCCGATGATCGGCCGGGTCAACGACGACGCCGCGGCCTGGTCCCGGCTGTGGCGGGCCGAGCTGCGGGCCGGCGCCGTGCCGTACTACATGTTCGTGGCGCGCGACACCGGGCCGCGCGACTACTTCAAGGTGCCGCTGGCGCGCGCGGCCGAGCTCTTCCGCGACGCCTACAGCACGCTGCCGGGGCTGGCGCGCACCGTGCGCGGCCCCGTGATGTCCACCACCGGCGGGAAGATCGTGGTGGACGGCGTGGTGCGCGAGCCCGGCGGCGACCAGTTCTTCGAGCTGCGCTACTTGCAGGCGCGCGACCCCGCTCTGGTGGGGCGCCCGTTCCGGGCGGTGCACTCCGCCGGCGCCGCGTGGATCGACGACCTGGAACTCGCTCCCGGAACGCCGGACGACATCCGGGCCGCGGTGCGCGCGGGCCACGAGTAGCGGTAGCGGTAGCGGTAGCGGTAGCGGTAGCGGTAGCGGTAGCGGTAGCGGTAGCGGTCAGACCGGGAAACCACGTGATCGAC
>JABFWL010000337.1 GCA_013362315.1 Catenulispora sp.
TCGGCCGGCTGTGGGCGCTGCTGATCACCGCCGACCTGGCGGTGCTGGCCGGCTGCGTGATCCTGGCCTCGCGCATCGCCTCCTGGATCCTGCGCCCGGTCGTCGTGCTCGACGGCGCGGCGCACCGGATCAGCACCGGGCAGCTGTCGGCCCGGGTGCCGGCCGCCGCCGGCCCGGTGGAGCTGCGCCGGCTCGGCGCCTCGTTCAACACCATGGCCGCGGCGGTGGAGGACTCGATGCGCCGGCAGCGCGCCTTCGTCGCCGACGCCTCGCACCAGCTGCGCAACCCGCTGTCGGCGCTGATGCTGCGCCTGGGCATCCTCGGCGTCGACCTGCCGCCGGACCGCGCCGCGGAGCTGCACGACGCGCACCAGGAGGTCCAGCGCCTGGCCCGGATCATCGACGACCTGCTGGAGCTGGCGACCGCCGAGCAGGAGGCGGCCCGGCGCGCCCCGGTGGACCTGCCGGACCTGGTCGCCGGCCGGCTCGCCGCCTGGCGCGCGCTGGCCGCCGAGAAGCACTCCACCCTGCGCCTGGAGCAGGACGGCTCGCCGGCCGTGGCGCTGGCCGACCCGGTCCTGGTCGGCTCGGCGCTGGACGCGGTGCTCGACAACGCGATCAAGTTCGGCCCGGCCGGCGCCGAGGTGCGGGTCCGGGTCGGCCGCGACGCCTCCTCGGCGGTGCTGGAGGTGCACGACCTCGGGCCGGGCGTCGGCCCGGAGGAGCTGGCGCGCCTGGGCGACCGGTTCTGGCGCAGCCCGCGGCACCAGAACGTGGACGGGACCGGGCTGGGGCTGAGCATCGCGCGGCAGCTCATAGCCCTGAACGACGGGTCGATGACCTTTCGGCGGGGGGAGCCGGTGGGACTGGTGGTGGCGGTACGGTTGCCGCTTGCGGCGGAGAAGGGTGCCGCGACGGCCGAGCCCGGGGCGGCTGATCTGAAGGCGGGCGAGCCGGAACCAGACGAGCCGATAGCGGGCGAGCCGAAAGCGGATGATCCGAAAGCGGATGATCCGAAACCAGGCGAGCCGAAAGAGGTGAAGCAGTGAGGTTCCTGCGCCGCCTGCTCGCCGTCCTGACGCCGCTCCTGCTCACGCTCGCCGTCGCCGGCTGCGGCGCCGACACCGCGGCCCCCGAGACCGTCGTGATCGCCGGCGGCGTCGACGGCGGGGTCTACGCCCGCTACGCCGTCGCCCTCAGCCAGGCGCTGAGCGCCTCGGCCGGGCGCCGGGTCCACGTCCGGGTCCTGTCCACCGCCGGCTCCGTCGACAACCTGCACCGGCTGGCCACCGGCGAGGCCTCTTTCGCGATCTGCGCCGCCGACGCCGTGGTCGACGCCCGGCAGAGCATGCCGCCGTCCACCGACTACCAGGCCGTGGCCCGGCTCTACGACGACTACATCCACCTGGTGGTCAAGGCCTCCGCGCCGATCCACAGCCTGGCCGACCTGCGCGGCCGCCGGGTGGCGGTCGGCGGCCCGACCTCCGGCACCGCGCTGGTGGCCCGCCGGATCCTGGCCGCCGCGGGGCAGTCCGGCCAGTCCACCGAATCCGAGCTCGGCCTGTCCGAGGCCATGGACGCCCTCGAGCGCGGCGACGTGGACGCCGTCTTCTGGTCCGGCGGCCTGCCCACCGAGCGGGTCGCCGCCGACGCCAAGAACGCGCCGCTGCGCCTGATCCCGCTCGGCGACGCGGTGCCGGACCTGCGCAGCATGTACGGCTCCGTATACCGCCCCGGCCGCATCCCCGCCGAGACCTACACCGGCGTCGACGCGGTGGACACCGTGGCCTTCCCGGACCTGCTGATGACCACCGCGCGCACCCCGGACCGGACAGTGCACGAGGTGGTCGCCGCACTGTTCGCGCATCCGGAGGTGATCGGCACGGTGCCGACCGGGCAGCTGCTCAACCCCTCCGAGGCGATCTTCACCGAGCCGGTGCCGCTGCACGCCGCGGCGCTGGACTACTTCCGGGAAGAGAAGATCGCGACGCAGTGAGGGGCGCGGGCGTTCCCTGCTTCACTCCACGTACCGCAGTGACGACGCCTCAAGCTGCGCGAGATAGCGCGCCGCCTCCGGCTCCGGCAGGTCGTCGAACACTGCTATGGCCTCGCGGTGTCTGGCCCGCGCCTCCTCGATCCGGCCTCTGGCCCGCAGGGTCACTGCCAGACCGTTGAGACAGTCGGCCTGGACGAACCGGTCGCCGACCTCGGCCGCCACGGCGATGGCCTCCTCGAAGGCCTCGGCCGCCTCCGCCATGCGGCCTTGGAGGATGCAGGTGTCGCCGACATTGTGCTGTCCGAGGGCGAAGGCCCGCGGGTCGCCGGCTTCGCGCGACCGTTCCACCATCCGCTGCTGGTACTCCAGCGCCTCGGACAGGCGCCCGAGCTTGATCAGGCAGATCGAGGTGATCGTGAGGATCGCGCTCGGCACCGGTCCTCCGGCCTCCTCGATGGTCTGGAACGCGCGCAACGCGAGTTCCAGGCCCCGCTCGGGATCGTCGAGCCTTTCGTGGACCGACGCCAGGGATCCCATGATCCGGCCCGCGCGCAAGGTGTCGCCGGCGGCCTGGCGGTCCGACAGCACCTGGTTCAGGGGCTCGATCGCCTCGGCGGACCGGCCCAGGGCGTCGAGCGCGAACGACAGCCACCGCGCGACATCGGTCTCGCCGTCGGGATCGGGGTCCCGGCGGGCGTGCGGCAGCGCCGTGGACATCAGCCGCACCAGCTCCTGGTAGTTCTGGGCCAGCTCTTCGAAGTAGGCCATCGAAATGGGCAGCCGCCAGGCGAGCGAGTCCAGGCCCAGGCGGCCGGCCACCTCGATGGCCTGCATCAGGTTCGCGCGTTCCCGGCCATACCAGAGCACCGCCTCGGCGGAGGTGTGCGCCTGCGGCGCGGAGACGTCGGCCACCGCCGCGTCGATCGGCGGCAGGACCCGGTCGGGGCTGATCGTCAACGCGGTCCGGGTCACCACAGCGACGTGCCACAGCAGCGTCGTGCGGACGGCGGCCCGGCGCTCGTCGTCCGTCAGCTCCTGCTCGGCCCGCTCGGCGGCGTAGACGCGCAGCAGGTCGTGGATCTCGTAGCGTCCCGCGACCTTCTGTTGGAGCAGGTTCTCATCCAGCAGCAGCTCCAGCGCGCGCTCGGCCTCGGCGGGCCGCAGGCCGGCCGCCGCCGCGACCGAGGCCGCCGTGAAGTCCAGGCCGGGATGGACGCCGAGCAGCCGGAACAGGTGCTTCGCCCGGTCCGGGAGCTCCCGGTAGGAGACGTCGAAGGCCGCTCCGCCGAGGTCGGACGCCGTGGCGTCCTCGCGCTCCAGCCGCTCGGCGAGGTCCGCCAGCCGCCACGCCGGCCGGGACCGCAGCCTGGTCGCGGCAACCGAGACGGCCAGCGGCAGCAGCCCGCAGCGCCGCACGATCCGCCGGGCCGCCTCCGGCTCGGCGGCGGCCCGCGGCTCGCCGGCGATCCGGGTCAGCAGGCTCAGCGCCTCCTGCTGGGGGTAGACGCCGATCCGGTGCCACATCGCGTCCGCCAGCCCGGTCAGCGCGCGCCGGCTGGTGACCAGCACCAGGCACCGCGGCGAGGCCGGAATCAGGTCTTTGATCTGCGCCTCGTCGGCGGCGTTGTCCAGCAGCAGCAGGGCGCTGCGGTCGTGGATCCGGTCCCGGAACATGGCGGCGCGCTCGTCCGCGGCGGCCGGGATCAGCGCGTCCGGAACACCCTGCTGGCGCAGGAGGGTGCCCAGCACGTCGGCCGGATCCGCCGGCGGCCGGTCCCGGTCGAAGCCGCGCAGGTTCACGAAGAACTGCATGTCCTGGTAGTGCCCGGCGCGGACGAGCTCGTGGGCCGCGTGCAGCGCCAGGTGCGTCTTGCCGATGCCGGCCATGCCCTCGATCACGCAGACCGGCACGGTCCCGGCGGCGGTGCGCCGGCCGACCTCGGCGAGCAGGTGTGCGAGCTCCTGTTTCCGGCCCACGAAGGTGGCCGGATCGGCCGGGAGCTGATGCGGCACGCCGTCCGGTGCCGCGGGCCCGTCGCCGTTCGGCTCGGCGGCGCCGTCGAGCCGGGCCCGGGCCTGCTTCCACTCCTCCTCCCAGGCCGCGGCCTCGCGCGCCGGCAGGCCGAACGCCCGGATCAGGGCTCTGACGACCTCGATGCGCGGCAGCGTGGGCCGCATCGGATCCAGGGCGTCGGCCAGCGTGCTGCGCGCGATCCCGGTGCGCCGCTCCAGCACCCGCAGCGACGGGTCGCCGCACGCGAACTTCTGGCGGCGCAGCTCGACGATGAAGGCGGCGGGCTCGGTGGGCAGTGCTTCGTTCGAGGTCAACGGCGACCCCTCCCCGTGAATCAGTGTGGATCAGTGTGGATCAGTGTGGATCAGCGGCGATCAGTGTGGATCAACGTTGATCAGCGTCCTGAAAATCCCCGTCCGGGCGCGGAGCAGCCGTCCGGGGGTGTCCGGGGCCGTCCGCAACCCTGTCCGAACAGTCTGGGCGGACCGGATGATGAAGGCCAGTCGGCCCCGGGCATTACCGGCGGGCCGATCAGTCCTCGAAGACACGTAGGAGTGATGATGAGCCGTTCCCTCAAGACCCTCGGCGACCAGATGCTCGGCAAGCTGGTGCCCAAGGCCACCGCGCAGGCTGCCGGCTGCGGCGGCGACTCGTGGACCGAGTGGCTGTGTACTCACCCGGACTACTACTCGCGGGAGTGCTACGTGGTCGCGAACTGCACCGCGCACTGCGGCCCCTGGGAATACTGCTGCGCCTGCTGAGAGGCGCGGCGCGTTCACCTTCGTCCGGCTCGGCGCCCTCCCGGGCGCCGAGCTCCCTTCCGGCGAGTACCGGCCAGGAGTCGAGGAGACCCGCGTGACCTATGTCCTGCTCGCCTGCCATGCGGTGCTGGTCGGCGTGTTCGTGCTCTCGGTCCGGGGCAAGCTCCGGACGTCCGAGACCCTCGCCGCGGACGTCGCCGCGTTCCGGATCGTGCCGGAGCGCCTGTCCTGGGCCGCGGCGAGCGCCACCGTCGCCGCCGAGCTGACCGCCGCGGTGCTGCTGGCGGTTCCCGGCGCCGGACGCGGCGGATTCCTGCTGTCCGCCGCCCTGCTCCTGGTGTTCACCGCCGTCATCGTCCAGGCCCTGATCCGCAGACTGAACGTCCCCTGTCCCTGCTTCGGCGCCTCCACGGCGCCGGTCGGCAAGCGCCATGTGCTCCGCAACGCGGTCTTCCTCGGCTTCGCCGTCTTCGGCGCCTGGCAGGACGGACAGGCCGGACATCCTTCCCTGCTTCGCGAAAGGACCGCCATGCCCTACGTCGTGGCCGCCTTGGTGCTCGTCGGCGGTGTCGCCTGTCTCAACCTCGTCCTGACCTTCGCGATGATCCGTGCGGCGAAGGGGCAGCCGGCCCCGACCGCGCTCGGGCCGGTGCCAGGCCCACCAGGACCCACATCAGGACCCGGACACGCGACCAAGCCGAACAACGCCCTGCCCGCGGAGCTCGTCCCGGGATCCGCCGTCGAACCGTTCACCGCCCGCGCCACGGACGGCAGCGAAGTGGACTGGTCGCAGATGGACACCGACGGGATGCTCGTCGGCTTCTTCTCCACGGCCTGCGCCAGCTGCCGGATGAAGGTGCCGGAGTTCGTCGGCAACGTCGCCGTCCGGCGCCTGGGCCGGGGACGGGCCCTGGCCCTGGTCGTCGGCGACCCCGCCGAGATGGGCGACTCCGTGGCCACCCTCGCCGAGGCCTGCCAGGTGGTCGTCGAGGACGTCGACGGACCGGTGGCGACCGCGTTCGGCGGCGTGCACTCCTTCCCGCGCTTCGTCGTGTTCGACGCCGAGGGCCGCATCACCGCCTCCAGCCCGGTGATGTGGGAGCTGCCCGAGGCAGTCCGGGCGTGACCGTACGCGTCGGCCGGGGCGTGATCCCGCGGCGGTGCGCGGCGGCGGTCCGGCTCGGCTGGCGCGCCGGGCCCGGCGTCGTCTCGGTGTATCTGGCCGTGACGGTGGTCGCCGGGGTGGTGCCGACGGTCACGGCGTGGCTGACCAAGCTGGTCTTCGACGACCTCGCGCATGCCGGTCGGCCGGGGACCGCCGCCTCGGCCCCGGTCCACCTGGCGCTGCTGGCGGCGGCGATCGGACTGCTCGCCGCGGTCCTGCCGAACGTCGCCAAGTACACCCAGGCGCAGCTGCAGCGGCAGATCGGCGTCGCCGTGCAGGACGAGCTGTTCAGCGCGGTCAACCGGTTCACGGGCCTGGCCCGGTTCGAGGATCCCGCGTTCCTCGACCGGCTGCGCCTGGCCCAGCAGTCCGGGGCGTCGGCGCCCAACCAGATCACCTCGGCCGCGCTGCAGATCACGCAGAGCGCGATCACCGCGGTGGGCCTGGTCGGCACGGTGACGATCCTCAACCCGCCGATGGCGGCCGCGGTCCTGGTCGCCGCGGTGCCGGTGTTCGTCACCCAGCTCACCGCGGGCCGGCGGCGGGCGGCGATGCTCTGGCGGACGACCGGCGCCGGCCGCAAGCAGATCGCCTACGCGGGCCTGATGCTGGACCAGCACGCGGCCCAGGAAGTACGGATCTACGGCCTCGGCGACTTCCTGCGCACCCGCATGCTGGGCCAGCTGCGGCAGGTCAACTCCGCCGCGCGGGACGTGGACATGAGGGTGCTGCGAACCCAGGGCCCGCTGGCGCTCGTCGGGGCCGCGCTCGCCGGTCTGGGCCTGCTCTGGGCGGTGCGTGAGGCCGCCTACGGGCGCATCAGCCTCGGCAGCGTCTCGGTCTTCGTCGCGGCCGTGACCGGAGTGCAGACCGCCTTGGGCACGATCGCCTACAGCGCCTCCGACTCCTACACCGCCGCCCTCGCCTTCGGCCACTACCTCGACGTGATCAACGCCCCGGCCGACCTTCCGGAGCCGGGCCGGGCGACCGCCGTCGAGCCGCTGCGGCACGCCATCGTCGTGTCGGACCTCTGGTTCCGCTACAGCGACGACGGGCCGTGGATCCTGCGCGGCGTCGATCTGCAGATCCCGCGCGGCGGCACGCTGGCGATCGTCGGGGCCAACGGCGCCGGCAAGACCACCCTGGTCAAGCTGCTGTGCCGGTTCTACGACCCGACCAAGGGTGCGATCTTCTGGGACGGCGTCGACATCCGCGACTGCGCCCCGGCCGAGCTGCGCGACCGGATCGGCGCGGTCTTCCAGGACTATATGGAGTACGAGCTCACTGCGGCTGAGAACATCGGCGTGGGCGACCTGGCGCACCTGGCCGACCGCGACCGCGTCGAGACCGCCGCCGAACAGGCGGAGATCCACGGCAAACTCGCCGCGCTGCCGCAGGGCTTCGACACCCTGCTGTCCCGCATCTTCTTCGCCGGCTCCGACCCCGACGACACCAGCGTGGGCGTCCGCCTGTCCGGCGGCCAGTGGCAGCGCGTCGCCCTGGCCCGCGCCCTGATGCGCGCCGGCCGCGACCTGCTGATCCTCGACGAACCGAGCTCGGGCCTGGACGCCGAAGCCGAACAGGCCGTCCACGCGCGCCTGGAGGAGCACCGCCGGGGCACCACCAGCATTCTGATATCGCACCGGCTCGGCGCCGTCCGGCACGCCGACGTGATCGTGGTCCTCGAGGACGGACGTATCAGCGAACGCGGATCCCACGAGGAGCTGATGGCCCTCGGCGGCCGCTACGCGAAACTCTTCACGACGCAGGCCTCTGGATACCGGGAGACGGCATGGCAGTGACCGCGATACCCGTGGGCGCACTGGCCATCGCGGCCGCCGCGGCCGCCGCCGTGCTGTGGGCGCGCCGCCGCCTCGTCCTGATCACCGTCGACGGCATCAGCATGACCCCCACCTATCAGCCGGGCGACCGGCTGATGGTGTCGCGCCGGCTGCGCGGGCTGCCCGCCGTCGGCCAGGTGGTCGTGGTGGAGCGCCCCGTGCCGGGTTCGGGCTGGCGCGGCCTGAAGCCGCTGGACCGCAGCCTGGACAACCGGCGCTGGCTGGTCAAGCGGGTCGCGGCGGTGCCCGGCGACCCGATCCCGGAGCTCGTCCGGCAGCGGCTCGGCCTGCCCGACGGAGCCCGGGTCGGAGGCGGCGAGATCGTACTGCTCGGCGAACACGCCGACAGCGAGGACTCCAAGCTGTGGGGCGGTTTTCCGGTGGACCGGGTGCTGGGTGTGGTGCTGCGCAGGCTCTAGCCGTCCACCATGACCTGGGCTGTCCGGGTGACCTGCGGCGACGTCACCGACCCGACCTGACGTGGACCGACGCAGCCCTGACTCGAGACTTGAGACCTAGGGCGCGT
>JABFWL010000624.1 GCA_013362315.1 Catenulispora sp.
CCGGGTCCGCGATGGCGGCGTAGACGTCGGCGGTGAAGGCGGCGAAGCAGTCGCGGTACCCCCACGGGTGTCCGGCCGGGACCGCGTTGATCCGGCCGGCCGCCGCCGACAGCCCGTCCCGGCGCACGATCTCGGTCCGGTCCCGGCCGCCGAGCAGCAGCGACTCGGGGTCCTCGCCGTCGAAGCTGACGCTGCGGTCGGCGCCGTCGATCTCGAACCAGAGCCGGTTCTTGCGGCCCGGCGAGACCTGCGAGACGACCAGCGCGCCGGTGGCGCCGAGGTCGGTGCGGAAGAGGACCTGGACGGCGTCCTCGGTGGTGACGGCCACGGCTGTGTCTCCGGTGCCGTCTGCCCCCTGGGCTCCGTCGGCGCCGTCGCCCGTCGTGAACGTCTCGCGCCCGGCCGCGCTGCGCTGCGGCAGCACGGTCTGGGCGGCGGCGGTCAGCTCCACGATCCGGTGCCCGCTGACCCACTCCACCAGGTCGCACCAGTGCGAGCCGATGTCGGCGAAGGCCCGCGAGGCACCGCCGACGGCCGGGTCCACGCGCCAGTTGTTGTCCTCCGGCCGGGCCAGCCAGTCCTGCAGGTAGTGGCCGTGGATGAGGCGCACGGTTCCGAGCTCTCCGGCCCGCACCCGCTCCCGCGCCTCGACGGTCATCGGGTGGTAGCGGTAGACGAGCGGCACCGCGGCCACCAGAGCGGCCTGTTCGGCCAGCGCCGTCAGCTCGTCGGAGTCCGCGCCGGTCAGCGACAGCGGCTTCTCGCAGACCACGTGCTTGCCCGCGGCCAGCGCGGCGCGGACCAGCGGGCCGTGCAGGGCGTTGGGGGTGCAGACATGGAGCACGTCGATGTCCGGGGCGACGGCCAGCTCCTCGGCGCTGTCGTAGGCGCGCTCGGCGTTCAGCCGCGCGGCCGCCGCCTTGGACCGCTCCGGCGTCGAGGCCGCGACCCCGGCGACGATGCCCCCGGCCCGGCGGACGGCGTCGGCGTGCACCGCCGCCACCATCCCCGCTCCGGCGATGCCCGCCCGAATCGTCGTCATCCATCGTCCCCTTTGGCTTGGTTCACCTTCCGTGATCGACGATATGGCCGCCCTTTACGACTGACAAGAGTCTTCATTAGGCTTACTTCCGTCATAAAGAAGGAGGGCCGGATGAGTCAGATGAACAGCGCGGCCAGACGGCGCCTGGCGTCCCTGAGCGAACTGGCCGGCCTCGTCGCCGACGGCACGGCCACCACCCGCTCGGCGATCGTGGGGGCCACGGGACTGTCCCGGGCGGCGATAGCCCAGCGCGTCGACCTGCTCATCGACCGCGGACTCCTGGTGGAGACGGAGCCGGCGGCCACCGACCGCGGCCGGCCGCCGCTGACTCTGGACCTGTCGGACGCCGAGATCGTCGTCGCGGGCTGCGACCTGGGCGCCACCCACAGCCGGGCGGCGGTGGCGACGCTGTCCGGCCGGGTGCTGGCCGAGCGGGCGCGCGCCATCGACATCAACGCCGGTCCGGACGCGGTCCTCGGCGGCCTGCGCGCCGACCTGGAGCAGCTCCTGGCCGAGGCCGGGCGCCCGGCCTCGCACCTGCGCGCGATCGGCATCGGCGTCCCCGGCCCGGTGGAGTTCGCCAGCGGCACCGTCGTGCGCCCGCCGATCATGGCCGGCTGGGACGGCTGCCGCGTCCCGGCCTTCTTCGAGGGCCGCTACGCCGCCCCCGTCCTGGTCGACAACGACGTGAACACCATGGCGCTGGGGGAGTACACCCACCGCCGGGGCAGCCGCCACCTGCTCTACGTGAAGGTCGGGACCGGCATCGGCTGCGGCGTGGTCTCCGGCGGCGTCCTGCACCGCGGGGCCTCCGGCGCGGCCGGCGACATCGGCCACATCCAGCTGCCCGCCCACGAAGAAGTGCTGTGCCACTGCGGCAACACCGGCTGCGTGGAGGCGGTGGCCTCCGGCTCGGCCGTGGCGGCGGCCCTGCGCGCCCAGGGCATCGCCGCCACCGGCGCCGCCGACGTCGTCCGCCTGGTCTCCGAGGGCCAGCCCGCCGCCCGCCGCCAGGTCCGCCTCGCCGGCCAGCGCATCGGCGAGGTCCTGGCCTCCCTGGTTTCCTTCCACAACCCCGACACCATCGTCATCGGCGGCATCCTGGCC
>JABFWL010000419.1 GCA_013362315.1 Catenulispora sp.
CGGGGCCGGGGCCGGCGCTGCCTCTCCCGGCGGTCGTGAGGCCGGTCATCGCCCGACCACCACCCGGTCGCCGGCGTCGAGCCGGCCGCTGAGCGCACTGACCTGGACCAGGCCGTCCGCCGATGTGCCGGCCCGCACCGGTACCTCGCGCCCGGCCGCCGAACCGTCCTGGACCACGACGCGGACCTGGCCGTCCGCTCCGGTGGTGATGGCGGCCTCCGGCACGGCGAGCACCGGCCCGTCGGTGGCCGCCTGGGTGACGGTGATCCGGACGTCCTGGCCGATGAGCCGGGGATCCCACGGCGCGGCCGGGTCGATGCCCACCGGGACGTAGGCCGCCCCGCCGGCCGGTGCCGGCGCCGACCCCGGCGCACCGGCCCCGGCTGGATCAGAGCCCTGACTTGCCGGTGCCGGTCCGGTCCGCGGCACCACGACGGCGCCGACCCAGGAGAGGCGGCCGGCGGCCCGCAGGCCCAGCGTCTCGGCGCCGACCTCCACCGCCATCCCCGGCTTGACCAGCGCGGACCGGGCCGGATCGAGGGCGCCGACCAGCTGCGGCCGGCCGCCGGTCAGCGTGACCACGGGCCCGGCGACCTGGTCGCCGACCGCCGCCGGCACCGCGACGACGCGGGCCGGCAGCTGCGGCACCGGGACCGCCTCGGACATCGGCAGCATCGGGTGGCCCTGCGCCTCGGGGACCGGATATCCGAGGGCGCCGTACAGCTGCGTGACCGCGTGCTCGGTGCCCGGCCCGAAGGTGCCTTCGGGATCCGGTGCGCACGGGTCGCCCAGCGCGGTCAGCGCGGCCTGGGCCTGCGCGACGTCCTTGCCCGAGCTCCCGGAGACCAAGTCCCGGTACATCGGGACGGCGCCCGGCAGGGCGAACACCGGCCGGCCGGAGTACTCCACGAGCGGCACGCCGCCCTTCACACTCTGCCCGGCCTGCACGAACACCCCCGTCACCACGAGCACCGCGGGGCCGGGCCCGGCCGCGGTGGCGGCCGCCGATCTCGGTGCCGCCGCGACGGTCCGCCCTTCGGAGAACGTGCCGCGGAAGATCACGGTGTTGCGGAGCACCTGGTTCACCACCGGGGCGGTGATGACGCTCGCCGCCGGCGGTCCGGCGTCGGCGGCGGCCTGGGACGGCGATTCGACGAACGTCGAGCCGATCAGGCCGCCCACCGACAGCAGCGCGGCGCCGGCGGCGACACCGAGCACCACCCGGCGGCGGGTGGCCGGCGGCGCGTCGGACGCGCCGGCGGCATCGCAGGCATCGCAGGCGTCGCCCGCGTCGTCGATCGGCTCACCGGTCACTGAGTCAGACATCTGTCATCATCCCTTGGCCAGGGTGGCCGCGGCGTTCCGCAGGGTGCGCCGGGCCTCCTGCTTCATGGCCGCCAGCGCCTCCTCGTGCGAGCCGATCAGCGACGTCTGCATCGCGGCGTCGACGGCGTACCAGGTCCCGATGTAGTTGCTCTGCCGCTTGCAGCCGATGTCGGCCTTCGCGACCTCGATCTCCCGGGAGGTGGGGTTCTGGGCGACCGGGAAGCCCGGCGCGTCC
This sequence comes from Catenulispora sp., assembly GCA_013362315.1. Classification (GTDB taxonomy): domain Bacteria; phylum Actinomycetota; class Actinomycetes; order Streptomycetales; family Catenulisporaceae; genus Catenulispora. The sequence goes on from JABFWL010000419.1 coordinate 1,562, forward strand.
TTCGGCTCGGCGATCTGGTAGCCCTCGGCGGCCATGCACTTCGACCAGGTGCTGCCCGCGGCCTGGACCCGCGGGTCGAGCATCGACTGGTGGAAGGCGGCCTTGTTGATCGACTCCGCGAGCCGCTCGTCGATGCCGGTGCCGATCTCGCGCTGGCCCTGGCCGACGCAGCCGTGGTCCGGGACCGGCCGGCCGCCGTAGACCTGGGCTGCGTGCTCGAACCCTTCGCCGGGCGTGTTCCCGAACAGGACCAGCCGCTCGGCGTCGGTGGGCGGAACCTCGGGGTCCACGGGGTGGGGGGCGAACTGGGCCGGGTCGTGATAGCCGTAGGCGGCCGCGATCTGCGGGTCCCAGACGCCGTAGCGCTGGAGCACGTTGGCCGCGTCGACGTCGCGGTCCGCCGCGGGCGTCGTTGTGAGCGACTCCTTGAAGTCGAACCCGTACTCGGCCATGCACCGGTGGACGACGAGGTACTGCGCGTGCGTGATCTGGTCGACGTCGTTCTTGGTCAGCAGGTAGGCCTCGATCGGCAGCGTCAGTCCGCGTGGGGAATCAAGCACCGGGATCGTGCCGAGCGCCGGCTGCCCGGCGTTCATGTCGCCGTCCCCGGCCGCCGCGGAGGATGCCGGGTGTCCGGAGCAGGAGGCCGCGGTCAGCGCGCACGCGATCGCCGCGACGATGGTCAGGGTACGGTGCAGCCGCGGCTGCCGGCGGGCCGTTCTCATGGGAATCTCGCAAATCGTCGAGGGCGGTGAGCGCGGGAACGCGGTCCGGCAGACACCGGTTGGGTGTCTGCCGGACCCTGCGTGGCCTTCGTCAGGCGAAGGTCACAGCCGGCTCAGCACCGCCGCTGCGACGCGTTGTTGTTGTAGGTGTGGTTCAGGTTCCCGTAGTAGGTGCTCGCGACGTACCGCGACGGGATCACGTCGTAGACGGAGTAGGGGTTGCCCATCCCCGGCGAGTAGTAGACGCAGAACGTCCCACTGCTCTCGTTGACGTAGGACTCGGCGTTGTTGCGGATGTTCTGCCCGCTGCCGCTGCCGCCCGAGATGAAGGTGTAGGGGTTGCAGCCCTGGCTCCAGCAGGAGTTGGGGTCCTGGTCGTAGTTGTAGACGTCCCCGATGACACCCACGTGGGCGCCGCTCTGGCTGCCGAGGTAGTACAGGCACAGGCTGCCGTCGTCCTTGTTGCAGTAGGTGTCGCCGGCCGCGTTCGCCGGCGCCGCCAGGGCCGCCGAGCCGAGCGCCGCCATGACCGCGAAGGCTGCCGTGACAGCCATCGTCCTGATACGCATGTGCTTCTCCTGATTCGTTTCTTGATCTGTTATGTGCGGATGGATGGTCAATGGATGGTCGACCGTCACAGGGCGGACTTGAGGGCCAGCGCGTACTGGTCGGTGCCCACGCTGTTCGGGTGGAAGCTCGAGCGGCTGACCAGGATCCAGTCCTGCCAGTCGAACGGGCCGTCCACGAAGTAGTCGCCCGGCCCGTTCGGGGCCTTGACGACGTCGTTGATGCCGGGGGAGTTGCCGCAGACCGTGTGGCCGGCGAAGAACGGCGTCGCGTCGACGAACGTCACCGGGACGCCGCGGCGCTGGAGCGTGTCGACCATGGCCGCGTCCAGCGTGGTGAAGTAGTCACCCCAGGCGTTGAGCTGGGTCATCGCGGGAGGGAGCATGATGGTGTTCGTACACAGGAGGTGATCGTCCTTATCGAACAACTCCGGATAGCCGAGCAGGACGACGCGGGCCTTGGGGGCCTTGGCGTGGATCGCCTGGATCACGTCGCTGACACGGTTGACCGCCTCGTTGATCTTCGCCTTCTGCGCCGTGTCGTCGGGGCAGCTGACCTGGGCGCACCCCTGGACGGCGTCGGCGAAGCCCGCGTCGTTGCCGCCGAGGGTCAGGGTGACCAGCGTGGTGTTCTCGTCCAGGTAACCGGACGCCAGCTGCTCGACCTCGTGGAACTGCCCGTCGTAGCCCCACTTGGTGTCCTGGGCCGGATCGCCCAGCACCTCGGTGGTCAGGGCGCCGGAGCAGGCCGTGCTGTGGAAGTCGAGGTTGGTGTCGAAGACGTCGGACTCCGCTCCGATGCTGCGGGACTGGGTCGGCAGCGTGGTCTTGCGGATCCAGGAGTTCGTGCTGCGCCGGCAGGCGTTCCAGGTCTCGCCCGGGGAGCTGTCGGTCTTCTGCTGGGCATACGGGCCGTGGTCGGTGCCGGGCAGGTAGGACGTGGCGCCCTCACCGGAGGAGTACGAGTCGCCCATCTGGACCACGAAATCGGCGGGCTTGCTCGCCAGCGGCTGGAAACCGACGGCGTCCCACGCGATGTCCATGGTGCCGTCGCCGTCGTAGGTCGCGTTGGTCAGCGACACGTTCTGCGCCCCGGTCGAGTCGAACTGGAACACGCCCAGGCTGACCCACTCGTTCTTGTTCGCCAGGGTGTTGACGTACCGGGTTTTGGAGGTCAGCCCTGTGGTGATCGTGTAAGGGGCCTGCTGGGTGGTGTCACCGCTGTCCGGGATGTGCGCGTAGACGCGGACCCAGCCGTTGAGCGCAGGCGGCGTCCAGGTCCCGACGATCGTGTCGGCGGTGTCGGACTTCGCCACGGTGTGCGTGAACCAGATGTGGCCGCCGTAGCCGGCCCCCAGCTGGTGGAAGTCCTTCTTGCCGGGGTAGTCGATCGGGAGTGTGCAGCCGGGGTTGCAATAGGGCGAGGCGTAGGTGAACTTGAGGCCGAAGCTGCCCTTCTCGGTGCCGGTCACGTCGCAGCCGGACTGCGGCACCGACGTGTTGCCGACCACGATGGTCCCGCTCGGCGGGGTGAACCCGTACGAGTCCGACGAGGAAGCCGGAGCGACCGTGCCCATGCCCCGGCAGTCCGGCGGGTAGACGTTGGTCGCCAGCGGCGGGGTGCTGCCGGAGTTGAACATCACTCGCGCGGTGCCGCAGTTCTGGGAGCAGTCCGTCCACGAGCTCGGGTAGTGCCACCAGCAGTGCGACTGCGCCGCGTCGCACAGGCCCGCGGTGTTGGCGGTGCCCTTGGAGTCCGCCGCGGCGTTCGGCGTGCAGTTGTCGCCGTGGTTCGCGTCCGTGCCCGGCACGCAGAACTGCATGAAGCCGGGTTCGGCCGGCGACGTCGGCCCCATCGCCGGGCTGAACGCCTGGTTCCACTGGCCGGTGGCGTAGTTGTAGCGCGGGACGGGCGAGTAGGCCCAGCCCATCACCTTCTCCGGGTAGGTCCAGTGGTTGGGCACCTTGGTCTTGGCGGTGTCGTTGGTGAACACACCGCGGTCGGCCGGGTAGATCGGGTTGGCCGGGTTGTTCAGCCAGCCCAGACCCCAGTTGCCGCCGGCTCCGCCGTTGTCGGTGCAGTTCGGGCCGGGCGCGCAGCCGGTCGTGTTGCCGTAGGCGGCCGATCCGGGCTGGACGCCGGAGTTGTAGGCCCAGACCGCGAACCACCAGTTCTCCACCTTGGCGGGGTCGCCGTTGCCCGCGGTGATGCCGAGCGCCTTGAGCTGGTTCCACTTGTCGATCAGCATGTTCGCGGTGGCGGCGATGTTGGAGCCGTAGTCGGTGGCGATCGCCTGCTGCTGCTGGGCGGTGGTGTAGGCCATGTTCCCGTCGGCGATGGGGGTGCCGGCGGGGGTGTTCTTGGCCATGCCGGTGGTGATCTGGCCGATGCCGTAGCCGCAGTCGACCGTGCCCCAGTCGATGCCGTCGCCGTAGAAGCCGCCCTGGTTGAAGTTCCCGTTCACCGCGTCCACGGCGTGCGGGCTGGCCTGCAGGGTGTTCGACTCCTGAGCCAGCACGCCCAGCAGAACCTGCACCGGCAGTCGGCCGCCGCCGTTGACGGCCTGGAGCGGGAACATGCCCTGCGGCGACCAGGAGACGGTCATCCCCGAGTTCTGCCAGTTGACGCCGCGAGTGCGGGTCAGCTGGCCCTGGACCGCCAGGTCCGCCGCCCATTCCACCTGCGAGGCCGTGGGCTGGTAGGTCTGGATCGACGGGTCGTTGCGCGGGACCGCGCAGCCGCGCTCGGGGTCCCACGGCACCGTGGACGGGTCGCTGGAGGAGCCGAGCGTGGTGGCGTTCGGGGTCACGGCCCGGCCCGCGGCCGTGGTCTTCGTCCCCTGATCCGTCGGGGCCGCGCCGAACTGCATCCGCAGCTGGGCCAGGGCCGGCGAGGCCGCTCGGCCGGCCGCCGGGTCCGCCGCCTTCGGGTCGAGGGCGAAGGAGACCTGCTTGCCGGTGCCGGTGACCGCGGCCTTGATGGCGATGCGGGTCGGCAGGGTGCCGGCCGGGGTGCCCGCCTCCGCGGCGGTGACGTGGTTCGTCGCGCCGGTGACCACGAGCGCGCCGGTGGTGGACGGTTCGGCGTCGGCCGGCGCGGCCAGCGGGTGCCAGCCGGACCGGGCCGCAGCCGCCGCCGGGATCTTCGCGGCGTCCGGGCCGATCAGGTAGACCTGGCCGCCGCTGGCCGCGATCTGGACGGCGCCGGCCGCGCCGGTGCCGAGGAGCGCCGACCGGCCCTGGGCGAACCGGTGGACCTCGGTCTGCTTGCCCGCCGGGACCTGGTACGCCAGGCCGCCCGCCGCGTCCGGGTGGATCCGGTACGGTACGCCAGCCTCGGTGGCCAGCTTCTGCGCGTTACCGGAAGCGTCGATCGACACGATGGAGGAGCCGAGCGCCGCGGCCACCCCGCCGTTGTACGGCACCGGAGAGGACAGCTGGCCGGGCGAGTCGGTCTTGCGGACGACCGCGCCGGTGGCGGCGTCGATCAGCCGCACGGTGCTGACCGCCTTGCCGCCCTGCGTGGACAGCGAGGAGATCGTGGCCTGCTCGCCGGTGCCGCAACCCGGGTCGTAGTACGCCAGCGAACCGGTGAACGGCAGCTTGTGCACCGCGCCGGTGGCCAGGTCCACGGTCGCGACGAAGGCGCCCGCGTCGAAGACCTCGCCGAGGTTGGTGAAGCTCCGCGGGGCGTAGACGACGACCGCGCGCCGGCCGGAGGCGGTGACACAGGACTGGCCGATCCACTGGTCGGTGTCGAAGCCGGGCTCGGACAGCGTGGCGGCGGTGCGCCACTGGTAGCCGGAGGCGGCGTCGGCCACCAGGACGTGGAAGCCGCCGCCGTCGCCGCTGGTGGTGACCGCGCGGTCCGGCGAGGTCTGCCAGCCGGCCGCCAGGACGCTCTGCGGCGAGGCCAGACGGGACGGCGCGGCGGCCGGGGCCGACGGCGTCGGCGCCGCCTTGGCCGGTGCCGGCCTCGCGGCCTGCGCCGGCCCGCTCAGGGCTCCGACCGAGGTCACCGTGGCCAGCGCCAGCCCGACGCCGGCGCGGAGCCGGTGCCGGGCCGTCCGTCTGGCGCGTTGGGGGATGGGCATGGAATGCGTGCTCCTTGTCGTGGGCGAGGCGTCAGTGCTGGAGGTCGACGACGACCCCGTTCGGGCCGGTCAGGCGCCGGTGCGGGCGTCCAGGAAGCAGGCGTACGCGCTCGAACACTGCGGTGCGGTGGTCGCCGCCGCGCTGCTCGGCACCGTCGCGGCGAGCGCGGTGGCGGCGAGAGCGGCGGCGAAGAGCGTGCGGGCAGGCACGGTGACAGCCATGAGCCGTCCCTTCGGAATGTCAGGTGGATTGCCGAGGGCGAATGTTCGGGCCCGGCGGCGGCAATGCTAGGAGGGTGGGCGCCGGCTGATCATCCGTCTCAGCGGCCTGCGGCCCCGGCGATGTTCGAACAGCGCCGTCGACCAGGCATTTGAGACGGTGTCTCAGAGTGTTTGGAGACGGCGGCGCGCGGTCGCGACTGGTCGGCCCGCTGCGGCCCGGCGTGTGAAGTTCGAATGGAGACGCCGTCTCAAACCGCAGGTCGGCGGCAACGCCGGGGTTGGAGACCCGGTTCGGACCGGTGCGCTGCGGTGGATTATCGGCCATCGATGATCCACAGTGGGCGGGCCGGCATTCGTCCGGACCACCTCCCCCTCCACCAAGGAGCATCGCGTCGGCCGGTGCGGAGCGGTCACGCGCTCCGCACCGGCCAGGGCGGTCAGTGCTGTGGACGGTCGATGCTGTGGACGGTCGATCCGGTGCGAAGCCTGGAGGTGATCAGTGCTGCGGATGGGCCGTGAGGTACTGCGGCGGGTCGGCCACGTCCGGGGTGCAGTTGTCGCCCTCGGGCTGGTGGCCGCAGACCTTCAAGGTGACGTCGTTTCCGGCGTCGACCATCGGCGAGTAGGCGTCGTAGCCCCAGTGGATGAGCGCGGTCTGGCTCTGCCCGCTGTTCGTCGTGATGGTCGCCGTGTCGTTCGGCGCGCCCTCGGTGAGCTTGGCCCAGGCCGCTTCGCAGCGCGGGCTGTACCGGATGTACAGGGTGACCTTGCCGTCGTTCGCGGTGATCAGGGTTTTGCCGTCGTTCGCGCAGCCGGTCGCCCCCGGATCCTTGCCCAGGCACCCGGAGCGCTTGCAGCCGGGGGACGCCGCGGACGCCGTGGTCGGCGCGCCGGGATGGGCCGGCGCGGCCGTCTTGTCCCGGCCGCCGCCGGCCAGGTACGCGACGGCGGCGACGGCCAGAACCGCGGCCACCGCCCCGGCTCCGAGCTGGAGCCGGCGCTTCGGCCGGTGGGCGGCGTCGGCGCGGTCGGCGGGGTCGGGTTCCGCCGCGCCGTCCGTACCGACCGAGGCCGCCCCGCCTGGCACGCCCGGCGTCTCGCGGGTGTCCGCA
>JABFWL010000433.1 GCA_013362315.1 Catenulispora sp.
GCGGGCGCATCCGTCGACCGTCCTCCTCGACGAGCAGGCAGCTCACGCCGAGCACGTCCGGCTGGCCGAGGTGGAGTGCGAACGCGGGCCGCTGACCCCCTGGGCGCCCAACAACACCGTCGAGACCGAGCCCTACGACCGGCGCGAGTACGTGCTCGGCGGACCGGCCGCGGCGGACCTGCTCGCCGACTACTACGTCGACACCAACGACCTCGTGTTCGACATCCTCGACTGGGTCCGTGGCGGGGGCTCGAAGATGGCGCTCGCGGTGGACCTGTTCATCGGGGCGGCGAACCGCTTCCTGCCGCCGGTGACCTACGGCTACATGTCCTACCGCGGACACGCCGACGCCTTCCTGGCCAAGATGCCCGACGGTCTGCGCGCCCGCTTCGACCAGGTCTACGAGGCCAACGCCGGGAGCTTCCGGCAGCGGGTCGCCGAGATCACCGGGGCGGCGGACTACCACGACGTCGTCCCGTTCAGCGACCTCCTCGACACCCTGCTCCGCTATCGCAATCGGGCCAACGAGCTGATCGGGACAGGCGAGTTGGCGCTCAACACCGACATGAACGGTGAGCCGGAGGCATGGGGTTCGACCTGGAGCGCCTGGTCGGACCGCAGCGAGTTCCACCGGGTCCTGGGCGGCCACCGGACGGCGGCCGACCAACTGGGCGGCTGGAACACCTTCCAGCAGTACCGGGTCGTGCTCAATTGGCTCTACCTCAACATGTACCGGCTCGGCATCGGCGAGATGGAACGCAACCTGATCTGCCACGTCGTCTCCCGCGCCGTCGAGGACGTACACGGAGTGACCGCGATGGACCGGATCGAGGACCTGATCGGCTTCGTCGACAGCGGCGGCCGGCTGTGACCGGCCCACGAACCCGAGGAAGGACGAACCCGTGACCCACGCCGTCTCCGTCAGTGAACTCGTCAAGCGCTACCACCCGCATGCACCGGCCGCCGTGGACGGTCTGAGCTTCACGGTCGACCGGGGCGAGGTCTTCGGCCTGCTCGGCCCGAACGGGGCGGGCAAGTCCACCACCGTCGGTGTGCTGACCACCCGGATACGGCCGACGTCCGGCCGGTGCCTGGTCTTCGGCACGGACGTGGTGGCCCGGCCGGCCGCGGCGAAGCGACTGCTCGCCGTCGTACCGCAACGCCAGAACCTGGACCGCTCCCTCGACATACGGCAGAACCTGCTCTTCCACGCGCGCTACCACGGCGTCGGCAAGGACGAACGGACCAGCCGCGCCGAGGAGTTGCTCGACCTGATGGGGCTCACCGAGCAGGCCGGCCAACGGGTCGAGCGGCTCTCCGGCGGTCAGGCGCAGCGGGTCGTCATCGCGCGGGCCCTGATGCACGCGCCCGAAGTGCTGTTCCTCGACGAGCCGTCGACCGGCCTGGATCCCCAGTCGCGGCTGTTCCTGCACGAGCGCATCCGCGAACTGCGCGACCGGGGCGTCACCGTGGTGCTCACCACCCACGACATGGACGAGGCCGAGAGCCTGTCCGACCGCATCGGCATCGTCGACCACGGCAGGCTCCTCGCGCTGGACACGCCGCGCGCGCTGACCGGGGCACTCCAGGGCGGCACCACGATCACCGCACAGGTCCGCGGTGCGCAGGTGCCGAGCGCCGAGATCCTCGCCGCGCTGACGGATCTGCCCGGCTCCGGCACCGTCGAGCACGACGCGCCGAGCGGGGCCGGGACCGACGACAGCCAGTACTTCCGGGTGCGGACCGAGAAGGACCCGTCGGTCCTGCTGCCGGACGTGCTGCGCACCGTCGTCGACCGCGGGGTCGAGCTGGTCGATCTGTCGATCGCCCGGCCGAGCCTCCAGGACGTGTTCATCAGTCTGACCGGAAGGGAACTGCGGTGACCACCGTGAGCGAAGGCGCCGAGGCCGTCGAGGCCCCCCGATCCGCCGGCCGGCGACCGCGTGGCGACGTCGGTTCCGTGACGCGGACCTTCCTGGCGGTGCTGTGGCGCGATGTGTACACCACTACCCGTCGGCCGACCGCGTTCCTGCTGCAGGTGATCGTCCAGCCGCTGTTGCTGTTCTTCGTCTTCGGCAAGGTGCTCGGCGAGGCCGGCTACACCAGGGGTGACTTCGGCGCGACCCTGCTGCCCGGCGTCATGG
>JABFWL010000014.1 GCA_013362315.1 Catenulispora sp.
CGCCGCCACCGCCACCGCCGGAGTTGCCGCCGGGGCCACCGCCCCAGCCGCCGCCTCCGCCGCCGCCGGGACCGCCCTGTCCACCGGGCCGGTTGGCCTTGGTGACCTTCGCCGTCGCGTACTTCAGCGACGGGCCGATCTCCTCGACCTCCAGCTCGACGACCGTGCGCTTCTCGCCTTCCTTGGTCTCGTACGACCGCTGGCGCAGCCGCCCGGAGACGACCACCCGCATGCCGCGGGTCAGCGACTCGGCGACGTTCTCCGCCGCCTGCCGCCAGATGGAGCAGCGCAGGAACAGCGGGTCGCCGTCCTTCCACTCGTTGGTCTGGCGGTCCAGGGTGCGGGGCGTGGACGCGACGGTGAAGTTCGCGACCGCGGCCCCGGAGGGGGTGAAGCGCAGTTCCGGGTCGTCGGTCAGGTTGCCGACGACGGTGATGACGGTCTCGCCTGCCATGCTCAGGTCCTCAAACGTGAGAGCGGAGTGTCTTACCGCTGGTCGGGACGGATGACCTTGGTGCGGACGACGGTCTCCGAGAGGTTCGCCTGCCGGTCGAACTCCTTCACGGCGTCCGGCGTGGCCTGCACGTCGACGACCGCGTAGATGCCCTCGGCGACCTTCTTGCCGCTCTTGGTCTTGATCTCGTAGGCGAGCCGGCGACGGCCCCAGACGTCGTTCTTCTCGATGCTGCCGCCCAGGTCGCGGATCACCTTGAGGAATCCGTCGAGGGTCGGGGTGATCGAACGCTCGTCGAGGTCCGGGTCCAGGATGACCATGACTTCGTACTGACGCATATGCGTAACCCACCTCCTTTGGACTATGCGGCCACGGTCTCTCCGTGGCAGGAGGGTTGTGCGCGTCTCCTTCCGAGCCGCCGTCCCGCCTCGCGTAACTCGCCTGACGGCGACGCTACTCCGGCGTTCTGACACTCGGGGAACGGTCCAGGGTACCCCGGCGTGCCGCCCGGATTGAAATCCGTGTCGGATCACCCGATCCTGGGTACTGGTGTGATTACCGTTCGTGTTCCGACCTGCGCATATGACGAACAGGTGAGCGAGGTGGCAGGCATGACGCAGACGTCCCCCGGCCCCGGCACTGGTGACTACGGCCCCGAGGTGGCCGGCCATCCCGGTTCGAGCGCCGCCGACTACCGGCTGGACCCCCGCGAGCGCCCCGGGTTCCACATCGGCTCGCACTCCCTGGAGATGGCCCTGTCCGCGGCGGCGGTGCTGCTGGCGGTGGTCGGCACGGTGCTGATCGCCTGGACGGGCGCGCACGCGGTCGGCGGCTGGATCTCCCTGGCCGGCATCATCGTCGGCCTGTACGCGCAGCTGACGTCCGACACCACGTACGAGCGCATGGTGAACGTCTGTGCGATCGGCCTGGCGGCGGTGGCGTTCGCGTTCCACATCCACCACGGCGGGCTCTGGTAGTCCCATAGACCCGCTAGTCCCGCCAGCGGCGACTGATCCCGGGCCGGAAGCGACCTGAGGCCGGCCTGTCGGTACGACCGGTTAGCGTGGTCGTCATGGCTATGCGCATCGGCTCCCACGTCGACCAGGAAGACCCCGTCGCCGAGGCGGTGGCCCGCGGTGCGGACGCCGTCCAGATCTTCCTGGGCGACCCGCAGAGCTGGAAGGCGCCGACCGTCGCCTACCCCGGCGGCGCCGCCGCGCTGAAGGCCGCCGTCGAGGCCGCCGACCTCGCGCTCTACGTGCACGCCGCCTACGGCATCAACGTCGCCTCGCTCAACAACCGGATCCGCATCCCCAGCCGCAAGCTGCTGCAGCAGACTGTGAAGCTGGCCGCCGAGGCCGGCGCGCGGGGCGTGGTCGTGCACGGCGGGCACATCACCGCCAAGGACGATCCGGACGCCGGCTTCGAGAACTGGCGCAAGGCCGTGGACCAGCTGGAGCAGCACTGCCCAGTGTTCATCGAGAACACCGCGGGCGGCGACCACGCGATGGCCCGCCGCCTGGAGGCGATCGCCAAGCTGTGGGACGCCGTCGGGCACAGCGGGGTCGGCCTGTGCCTGGACACCTGCCACGCCTTCGCCGGCGGCATCCCGCTGGAATCGGCGGTCGCCGACATCAAGGCCGTCACCGGCCGCGTCGACCTGGTGCACGCCAACGACTCGCAGGGTGCTTTCGACTCCGGCCTGGACCGGCACGCCAACTTCGGCGACGGCGCCATCACCGCGGCGGACCTGATCGCGCAGGTGATCAAGCAAGCCGGGTGCGACGCGGTGTGCGAGACCCCCAACGGTGCCGAGGCGCAGGCGGCGGACATCAAGTTTCTCCGGGAGCGCGTCGCATAAGGTTGGCGCATGGTCTTGAGGGTGCGGACGCTGAGCCGCGAGGAACATCTGGCGTTCATCGAGGAGCGCGGGGTGCGGAAGAATGCCGCCACCTCTGTCAGCTTCCTGCAATGCCCGTCCTGGGGAGACCTGAAGACCGACTGGCGGGCCGAGTCCGTCGGCTGGGTCGACGAGGTCACCGGCACGGTGGTCGGCGCCGGGTTGGTGCTCTACCGCGACCTGCCGATCCCCAAGCGGGACAAGGTCCCCTTCCTGCGCCGCTCCCTGGCCTACCTGCCCGAGGGCCCGATCCTGGACCTCACCGTCCCGGAGGCCGGTCAGGCGCTGAAGGGGCTGCTGGCACACCTGCGCAAGCGCCGTGCCTTCACCGTCAAGATGGGCCCGCAACTGGTCTCGCGCCGCTGGAGCGCCGAGAACCTGAAGAAAGCGATCGCCGACTCCGAGGGCGGCGTGCGGCTCAAGGACATCAAGCCCGACTTCGAGGACCCGGAGGCGCTGCGGGTCATCGAGCGACTGCGGGCCACCGGCTGGTCCCGCAAGGAGTCCGACGGCGCCGGCTTCGGCGATTTCCAGCCCCGTTACGTCTTCCAGCTCCCGCTGGTCGACGACGAGGGCAAGCCCCGCACCCTGGAGGAGATCCAGAAGGGCTTCAACCAGCTGTGGCGCCGCAACATCAAGAAGGCCGAGAAGAACGGCGTCGAAGTCGCCGTCGGCGGCTACGACGATCTGCCGGAGTTCCACCAGTTGTACGAGGTGACCGCCAAGCGCGACCACTTCACCCCGCGGCCCCTCGCCTACTTCCAGCGCATGTGGAAGGCCATGGAGGCCGAGGACCCCCGCCGCCTGCGCCTGTATCTGGCCCGCCACGAGGGCGAGCTGCTCGCGGCGACCACCCTGGTCACCGTCGGCGACCACGCCTGGTACTCCTATGGCGCCTCCGCCGACCACAAGCGTGACCTGCGCCCCTCGAACGCGATCCAGTGGCGCATGCTCAGCGACTCGCACGCCGCCGGCTGCAAGGTCTACGACTTGCGCGGCATCAGTGACACTCTGGACCCGAACGACCACCTGTTCGGCTTGATCCAGTTCAAACTGGGCACCGGGGGACAGGCTGTGGAATACCTGGGTGAGTGGGACTACCCTCTCAACCCTCTGCTGCACCGGGCCTTCGAGATCTATATGGCTCGCCGCTAACGCCTCTCGTCATTCACATCAAGGAGCCGGACACTTGTCCCTGACGCTGCACGTCGCCACCGAGCGCTGGCGCGCCCACCAGGACGCGGTCCTGGCCCGGCACCCCGACCTGGTGCCGGTCGTCAAAGGCGTCAACGGCTACGGCCTCGGCATCCCCAACCTGATGGAGGCGGCCTCCAAGCTGGCCGCCGGAGGCGTGGAGATAACGGCGGTCGGCACCGCCGCCGAGGCCGAGCTGGCCAAGGACCACTATTCCGGCCGGCTGCTGGTGCTGATGCCGTACCTGCCCGGCGAGGACGTCCGCGACCTGCCCGACCGCGTCATCCGCACGGTGGCCGGCATCGAGGCGTTGCGGGCGCTGCCGGGCCGCCGCGTGGTCGTGGACCTCATGACCTCCATGCGCCGCTTCGGCCTGGACCGCGGCGACCTCGCCGCGCTGCGCCCGGCCCTGGAGTCCGACCAGGTCCGGCTGGAGGGCTTCTCCGTCCACCTGCCGCTGGACCGGGTGGCCGGCGACCATGGCGGCCACGACTACGTCCGCGAGGTCAGCGACTGGGTCGACGACTTGGTGGCGGCGGCCATCCCGGTCCGCACCCTGTTCGTCAGCCACCTGTCGCCGGATGAGATCAGCACCCTGGCCAAGCGGCACCCCGGCACCACCGTCCGGCCGCGCATCGGCACCGAGCTCTGGCTCGGTGACCGCAAGGCGCTGCAAGCGCGCGGCACGGTGCACAGCGTGCAGAAGGTGGGCAAGGGCGACCGGTTCGGCTACCGGCAGCACAAGGCCCGCGGTGACGGCTACCTGGTGGTCGCCTCCGGCGGCACCGCGCACGGCGTCGGCCTGGAGAACCCGAAGAACTTCGGGCGGGGCTTCGCCGGCGTCGCCCCGCGCGGGAAGGCGCTGGCCCGCACCGGCCTGGCGTTGCTCAACCGCACGATGTCGCCGTTCTCCTGGCAGGGCAAGACCCTGTGGTTCGCCGAGCCGCCGCACATGCAGGTGTCGGTGCTGTTCGTCCCCGCCGGGACCACGCCGCCGAAGGTCGGGGACGAGCTGGACCTCGAGATCAGCCCGGTGATGTCGCACTTCGACCGGGTGGTTTTCGAGTAGAGCCGTGATCTTCGAGTAGGCGCCCAGCCCAACCTCACCGATCCCGAAGCACCCGCCCGAAGAAGTTCGCCATGGCCCGCGTCACCCGCTGGTCCTGGTAGGTCGGGTGCCCCAGCGCCAACGGCCACAGGAACGTTCCCGCTGTGAACACCCACGCCCCGCTCGCCGCCCGGTACACGCTCGTGTTCTGCACGAACCGCGTCCCGTTCGAGATCGTGTAGGGCGACGCCGTCAGCAGCGTCTGTTCCTCGGCCTTGGCCCGCGGCATGTCCTCGAACAGCGAGTCAGCCTCACCGCCGAGCAGCCCGGCCAGCTCGTCGCCGTCCTTCACCCCGGTCCCGGCCCAGAACCAGTGCCCCGCCTCTTGGACCACCAGCGGCAGCCGTCCCTTGATGATGCCGCTGTACTGCACGCCCATCAGCTGTTGCTCGGCGCGCGGATGCCCCTCCCCGGCCCGCCACATGCCGGTGGGGAAGTCCTCGACGTGCGGATCCTCGAAGCCCTTGTAGCAAGACATGGTCCGCGTCGCCTCGTCGTAGCGGACATGCCAGTAAGCGTTGTTGGCGGTCAGGAACGCCAGCGAGGTTCCCGCCGCGACCGCCTCCTCGGCGTGCCGGTACATGTCGGTGGACCAGTACTCGTCATGGCCGGCGAAGATCAGGCCTTTGTATTTCTTCGGGTCGACCCGGCCCGCGTGCAGATCCAGTCCGGTGGCATAGGCCAGGTCATAGCCGATGCCCTCGGCCCATTGGAGGAAGGACTGCTCCCGGACGAAACCGTCCGGCAGACCGTCGGCGAAGTAGGGCCGCGCGAACGACACCTGCGTGGCCCGCGCCGGGTTCGAGATCCAGCCGCGCGCGTCGGCGGAGAACTTGGCTTTCAGTGCCGGATCGCTTTCGGCGGCCTCCTTGGTGACGTATCCGTAGTACACGTTGCGGCCGGTGATCCCGTCCCGCGGCCACCAGTTGTACGCCTGCCAGCTCGTCGACGGCAGTACCACCAGGAAGTCCGCGGCCTTGTCGTCCCGCACCACGAACGGTACGTAGTTCCGGAACCCGTCCGCCTTGTCGAGCACCGCGACATACGTCCCCGGGACCCAGTCCGCGGGCACGTCCAGCGTCCACGCCACCGGCCAGTCCACGGCGATCCGGCCGGTCTCCGGATCGGCCGCCGGCACCGGCCGCGGTCCGGCCTGCAACCGCGGCGACACCAGCACCCGGCGCGCCGAAGCGCCGCCGTAGTACCCGAGCCGGTAGACCGAGACAGTGAACGCCCCTGCCGGCTCGGCCGCCACATGGAAGTCGATCGCCGATCCCGCCGCCACCGAATCGGTCGAGGCATAGCCCTTGATCTGGCGCTCGTAGTCCGTCGCGGCCCGCGACTTGCCGGAACCCATCCGCCAGTCCGCGGAACCCGGCCGCGCGTTCTCCGCCGTGATCCGGTTCCCGCCACCGGGCAGGACCGAGGCCGGCAGGCCGACCCGCGGATCGCCGAGCTTGCCGGGCCCGGTCTTCACGTGGGCGGCACGCAGAACGGCGCGCGCGGCACCGGCGGTGTTGGTCTTCTTGGCCAGATCGCGCAGGAACTTCGACGGGCTCGACATGCGACCGATCGTAGTAGTCGGCCAGTGCTCAGCCGGCCCACTGCCCGGAGAGGAACAGCACGGCGACGCCGACCATGACCGGCGCGACGCAGCACACGTACAGCGTCCGCACCCACGGACGGCGCACGGCCCAGGCCGCGAGCATCGTCCACAGCGGCCACCACGACAGCATCGCCCGCGGGACCGACATGAACCAGGTGGTCGTTCCGAGAGCCAGCAGCGACAGCGCGACATACACGCCCTCCGGCCACCGGCGGCGTATCAGCAGGACCGCGGTCAGAACCACCCCGGTCAGGACCGCGAGCAGCTCCAGCTGGAAAACCCAGGCGGTGTGGCCCTGCTGGGAGCGGCCGAAGGCGGCGCGCCACGTCTGGTCCCAGGCTGATTTGGGATCCGTGAACGTCCGGAACCAGCCCGCCGCCTGAGCATGCTGCCAGGCGAGCCAGTCACCGGTGTTGCGGTGCAGATAGAGCACATAGCCGAAGAGGGGCAGCACCGGCACGGCGAGCAGCGGCAGCTGCTGCCAGCGGCGCCGTTCCGCTCCGGCGAGCAGGAACTCCAGGGCGAGCGCTGCGGCGAGGAACAAGCCGTTCACCCGCACCGTGCTTGCCCCGGCCGCCAACACCACGGCGAGCACCCACCGGTCTCGGCGGGCCGCCAGCCAGGCCGGAAAGGCGAACGCCACAAAGAGGCCTTCGCTATAGCCCGCAGTCAAGAACACGGCGGCCGGAGCCAGCACGAAGAAGAGTGCCGCGTTGGCGGCGCCCTGGGCTCCGGCGCGCACCGAGCCGGAATCGGTGTCGCCGGCAAGGCCTTCGTCGCCTGCCAGCTTCCCCAACGCGACCACCGCGACCGTCCCGGCCGCGAGCGACACCAGCAGCCCGGCGGCCGTCCAGTTCCGCGCCACCAGGTGCACCAGCCACATCGCGACGGGGAACCCGGGAAGAAACGCCACGTTCGTGGGCTGAAGGCCCGGGCCGAAATATCCGTCCCGCGCTATGGCGACGAAGATCCCGGCGTCCCACCGGTCCCACCGCGCCAGCCACGGCCCCGGCGGCCCGGACGTCGTGGCGAACAGCCACGCGGCGATCCACGCCAGCACCACCATGCCGAGCCGTGACGGCCCCCAGACCGCCAGCGCAGCCCGGCCCTCGGCTCCCAGCCGCTCCCGCAGCCGCAGTCCGGCTGGCGGCGGTATGTGAGGCGGCACCGACGACTCGGCCGAGGCGACAGCACCAGCGCCCACGCTCACGTGCTCATGGCCGGGCCACAGCGAGGCCGTGCTCCGCTGGGCTCAGGGCATGTGCCGGGCGCGGGCCAGGTGCTGGACTCAGACCGTGTGCCGGACTCAGACCGTGTGCCGGACTCAGACCCCGAACCAACCCCGGTCATGCCGAGGCCGGCTCGGGCTCGGCGGCCGGAACCGCCGTCGCTCCGTGCTGCGCGCGATGCGACCGCGGCTGCGCCCACGCCCACACGTCCGGGCTGTCGCTCAACGCCCCGCCGGCCGGGTCGTCCTCCACGCCGTCGGCCCGCACCGGGTCGCGGCGCGGATCCAGGATGTCCCGGATCACCTGCACCATCAGGTAGATCGTGCCGCCGAGGTGCAGCAGGATCGACCAGACGTAGAAGTTGTCCGGCAGACCGCGGGTGTTGCCGTTGGACGGCCCGGCCTGCCACACCAGGTAGTACCAGACCGACACGTAGTACAAGACCTCGCAGCACTGCCACACCAGGAAGTCACGCCACCGCGGCCGGGCCAGCGCCGCCAGCGGGATGAGCCAGAGCACGTACTGCGGCGAGTAGACCTTGTTCAGCAGCACGAACACCGCGATGGTGAGGAACGCCAGCTGCGCGAACCGCGGGCGGCGCCGGGCCATCAGCCCCAGCAGCGCCACACCGAGCCAGCCGGCCAGCACCAGCGCGATGATCACCACGTTCTTGTTCGGCGGTTCCCAGCCCCACCAGTGCCGGATCGCGAACCACGGCGAGCCCAGGTCGATCGGGCGGTTGTCGTTGAAGGTGAAGAAGTACTTCCACCCGTGGAA
>JABFWL010000302.1 GCA_013362315.1 Catenulispora sp.
GGACACCCGGGTCGGGGAGCAGGGCCTGACGCTGTCCGGCGGGCAGCGGCAGCGGGTGGCGCTGGCCCGCGCGGTGCTGGGCCGGCCCTCGATCCTGGTGCTGGACGACCCGCTGTCGGCGCTGGACATCCACACCGAGGGCAAGGTCGAGGCCGCGCTGCGCAGCGTGCTGCGCGGCACCACCGGGCTGGTGGTCGCGCACCGGCCCTCGACCGTGCTGCTCGCCGACCGGGTGGTGCTGCTGACGCCGGCCGGGCCGGAGGGGTCGACGATCGCCGCCACGGGGACCCATCAGGAACTGCTGCGGACGTGTCCGGAGTACCGCGACATCCTGTCGCAGACGTCTGATCTGGTCGACGCCGCCGATGAGGCGGAGGACACCGAGGCCGAGGCACAGGACGCCGCGTCTGAGGAGTCTCCGGAGCGGGCGGAAACTGATCCAGCCCAGACTGATCCAGCCCAGACGGAACCGGCCGATACCGAGAGCGAATTCGCGGAGGTGACCCGATGACGACGACCACTGCGACCACCGCGGGCACCCCGGCGCCGACGACCCCGCCCGGCTCGGACTGGCGGGGCGTCGCGCCCGAGAAGAAGGACGACCTCCCGGCCAAGGCCGGGATCCGGCTGCGGGCGCGCAGCCGCAGGCTGCTGGGCGAGCTGGTCCGGCCGCATCGCAGGGAGCTGATCGTCTGCACCGTCATGGTCCTGGTGCAGACCGTGTTCAACCTGGCCGGCCCCTACCTGGTCGCGGTCGGCATCGACCGCGGCATCCCGGCCCTCAGGCGCGGCGACTGGGGGCCGATCGTCGAGGTGTTCGTGGGCATGGTGGTCTCCGCGGTGCTGGCCGCCGGGCTGCGCGCGGTGTTCCTGAACCGGGTCGGCCGCATCGGCCAGACGATGCTGCTGAACCTGCGGCGCCGGGTCTTCACCCAGTTCCAGGCGCTGCCGCTGGCCTTCCACGAGAACTACACCTCCGGGCGGGTCATCAGCCGCCTCACCTCGGACCCCGACGCGCTGAACGACCTCATCGACAACGGCCTGGACGGCCTGCTCGACGCGCTGCTGACGGTGTCCGCCATCGGGGTCATGATGGCCATCCTGGACGTGCCGCTGACGCTGGTGGTGGCGCTCGCGTTCCCGCTGATGCTGCTGCTGATGCGGTGGTTCTCGCGGCACTCGGCGGTGGCCTACCGGCGCACGCGGGAGACGATCGCGGCGCTGATCGTGCACTTCGTGGAGACGTGCAACGGGATCCGGGCGGTGAAGGCGTTCCGGCGCGAGCCTCGCAACGAGGAGATCTTCGGGCAGCTGAACGACGACTACCGGGCGGCCAACGCCCGGGCCATGAACCTGCTGGCGGTGTTCATCCCGGGGATGAAGGCCATCGCGGCGGTGACCACGGCCGCGGTCATCGTGTACGGCGGGCTGCGGGTGATGGACGGGGACATCAAGGTCGGGGTGCTGGTCGGCTTCGTGCTGTACCTGCGGCGGTTCTTCCACCCGCTGGAGGACATCGCCATGTTCTACAACTCGTTCCAGAGCGGGACGGCGGCGTTGGAGAAGCTGTCCGGGATTCTGGAGGAGGCGAACGAGCTGCCCCAGCCGGAGCACCCGAAGGCGTTGCCGTCGCCGGTGCTGGGGGCGGTGTCGTTCGAGGGCGTGCGGTTCGCCTATCCCAAGCGGGAGTCGGATGAGACGTCGGCCAGCGGTGTCCAGGCCGAGGCCGAGGACATCGGGACCGGTGGCAAGGTGATCCTGCCGCTGCTGGATCTGGACGTGCCGGCCGGGCAGACCGTGGCCCTGGTCGGGGCGACCGGCGCGGGCAAGTCGACGCTGGCCCGGTTGCTGTGCCGCTTCTACGACCCGCAGGAAGGCGCGGTGCGGGTGGACGGCGTGGATGTGCGCGATCTGGCCGACGGCGACCTGCGGCGTGCGGTGATCATGGTGACGCAGGAGAACTTCCTGTTCACCGGGTCGGTCGCGGACAACATCGCGTTCGGCAAGCCGGATGCCACCCGGGAGGAGGTCGTGGCGGCTGCCAAGGCGATCGGGGCGCATGCGTTCATCAGTGCTCTGCCGGACGGCTACGACACGGACGTCAAGAAGCGGGGCGGACGATTGTCGGCTGGGCAGCGGCAGCTTGTCGCGTTTGCCCGGGCGTTCATCGCGGATCCGGCGGTGTTGGTGCTGGACGAGGCGACGTCGTCCTTGGACGTGCCGAGTGAGCGGATGGTCCAGCGGGCGCTGCGGACGATTCTGGCTGATCGGACCGCGTTGATCATCGCGCACCGGCTGTCCACTGTGGAGATCGCTGATCGGGTTCTGGTCATGGAGTACGGCCGGATCGTGGAGGACGGGGAGCCGGGGGCGTTGTTGGCGGCGGGGGAAGGGCGGTTCGCGGGGTTGCACCAGGCTTGGCGGGATTCGCTGGTCTAGGCGGGGTGATGTGGTCGGGCTGGTCGGGCCGGCGCTGGTTGTTACCGGCGCTGGCCTGGCTGCTCGGGCTGGTTAGGCCTGGCCGCCGTCAGCCCGCGGCGTCGATTGCCGCTTGGAGCGAGGAGAGATAGGCCCGCGAGGTGTACGTCGCGCCGCTCACCGCGTCGATGTGGGCTGACTGGGCTTTCAGCACCTCGCCGGCGAGGATGACGGCGGCGGCTTCGGAGCGGGCCCAGGAGATGGGGTTGTCGTGGGGCAGGCTGGTCGCGCCGATGCTGGTGATGCGTCCGGCGCGGACGGTGATGCGGACCCGCACGATGCCGTGGGCGATCGGGATCGGCGGTCCGGTCACCGTCGTGACCGCGTCTGGTCCGGCTCCGTGCACCGTCTTCGTGGCGGACGCCTTCTGGGCCGGCAGGCGGTGGGTCGTTGTCTTGTCGACGACGAGGCCGGTCATCGCGGTGGCTGTGCCGAGGAGGGACAGGAGCGTTCTGAAATGGGGGATCGCCATGGCCGTCCTCAGAAGTCGAAGATCTCGGTGTGGATGCGGCCTCGGCGGACCTTGGCTCGGCGGAGATTGCGGACCGTGGCGGCGGCCATGCCGGCGGAGCCGCAGATGAAGACCTCGCGGTCTTCCAGGTCGGGGATCAGTTCCAGCAGGCGGTCCGCGGACAGGGGGTCGTTCTTGCGGCTGCCGACCGCGGGGATGTAGATGAGGCGGCCGGTTCGGTCCAGGGCCTCGAGTTCGCGGGTCAGGACCAGGTCGCCGGTCTTCGAGGCGCGCTGGATGAACACGATGTCGCGGCGGCGGCCCGGCAGTGTCTCCGCGATGGCGCGCAGCGGGGTGGTTCCGATGCCGCCGGCGATCATCACGACGCCGCGCTGCCGGCGCAGGATTCCGGTGAACGCGCCGTACGGGCCGTCGACCAGGACCCTGGTTCCGGGGCGCAGGCGTCGCTTCAGCCGGTTCGTGTAGCCACCGACGCACTTGAAGGTCAGGCGCAGGGTGTCCATGTTCGGTGCGGCGGACAGGGAGAACGGGTGTGTCTGGTGCCACAGTCCTCTGGCCAGGAAGCGCCAGCGGAAGTACTGCCCGGCTGCGGCCCCGAGTTCTGCGACGTGCCGGCCGGTGATGTAGACGCTCACCACGTCGGTGCCGACCGTTTCGACTCGCGACACGCGGAAGCGGTGCCGGCGGTTGTTGAGGAAGGGGATCACGAGCCGGTTGCTGACCACGGCTGCGGCGACCACCGTGTGGAGGCCCGCCCAGGACACGGCCGCCCAGCGGTTGCAGCTGAACTGGGCGCCGAGGCTGAGCTGGTGCCAGAACGCGGCGGCGGCCGCGGGATACATCAGCAGGTGGATCGCGTGCCAGCCTTCGTAACCCAGGCGGCGGCGGATGCTTCGGGCGCAGGTGAATCCGGCGAGCAGGATGGCCAGCAGGCCGATGGTTGCTGCCAGGACGCCTGGATAGGTTCGCAGAACGCTGACGACCACCTCCGGCGGCGTGGCGTTCAGGCTCACCGAGTAGGCGGCGATGACCAGTCCGGCGTGGGCGCATAGGAGCAGCACCAGGTAGCCGCCGAGGTTCCGGTGCGCGGAGGCCAGCCACGAGCCGAGTCTGCGCTCCAGCCAGGGGAAGCGGGCCATGAGGGCGATCTCGATGAGCAGCAGGTACGCGCCGACCAGTCCGGTGATCTGCGCCAGCATCACGAGATAGTCCGGCAGGGACTGGAGGCGCTCGGCCGGGGTCTGGCGCCACCACAGCGCGAGCAAGCCGGCGACGCCCGCGGCGGCCGCCAGCATCAGGACCGCTGAGAGCGGTCGTCTGGGGAGCATCGGCACCCTGGCCGACCCGGAGTGGACCACCTGAATGCTCCTCTCGTGGAGTGCACTCAGGGTGGTGGTAAGCGCCTTGTACTGCGGCACGTTTGTTCTATCTTTTCTCGTGCTTTACGCAGCGCCACTGGGAACGCGTGTGCGACCTTGGTGGCTGGCGCGAGGGTTCTGCTGTAGGTAAAAACCAGCTGTTGCGGTTGGCGGCACGAGCGATCGGCCCGTGAAGCTGCGCGCGGCGTGTGCACGTGCAGTTGATCTAGTGACGCTGCTGGTTGCGGGCGCTTTAGCCGTTTAGGGGTGACTGTTCTGCTCCGTACCGTAACGTCAAGACTCGGCAAAGCCCGGGTCATCTTCGACCCGTTCTTCTTGAGTCGGCGAGCCGCGCTCCGGCAGGGTTCATTCCCGACAGGCCTCGCGCGGGCGTTCGAACGACGGACACCCCATGCCCCGCGCCCAGGAGGCGAAGCTCGGCGGAAGGCCCCCTTTGTCCGGCATATCCGGCTCCGGCAGACACGTCGCGAGCCACGCCAAGCCCGGCAAGATGAACAACGCCAAGGGCAAGGTCAAGACTGCTGCCGCGGTGACCAGTGTGCTGGCCGTCAGCGGAGGTGTCGCCGCGGGACTGCACCTGCACCAGGAGTCGCTGCGGAACAGCACTGAGGCTGCGGCGCGGGACGGCGACGCGGCCGGGGCCGCGGCGGCGGGTGCGCTCGCTGCGCGGAACGGGCATGCGGGTGGGGCGAATCGGGACGCGCAGCGGCCGGATTTGAATGGGGCAGCGGCAGCGGCGTCGTCGGCAGGGCCGGGGACGAGTGCGGATTCGAGTTCGAGCTCGAGTACGGCGGGGCTGCCGCAGCCGAGTACGCCGACGCCGACTTCGGACTCGTCTAGCCCTTTGCCGGGTGCGTCGGGTAGTCCGGTTTCGCGGTCGAGTTCTTCGTCGAGTTCGTCGACTAGCGCGCCGACGACGAGTCGGACCAGTACAAGTACGAGCACGACGAGCAAGCCGACGAGTACGACGAGCAGTACGTCGCCTTCGGCGCCGTCGACTTCGTCGTCGAGTTCTTCTTCGGTGGGGCTGGGGATCAACGCTACGCCGGCTCAGGCGCAGGCGATTGCTAAGCAGTTGGTGCCGTCAGGGCAGTATGCGTGCTTCGCGAACATCATCAGTCGTGAGTCGAGCTGGGATGTTCATGCTACGAACGCGTCTTCGGGGGCTTATGGGCTGGGGCAGGCGCTGCCGGGGGACAAGATGGCGGGGTATGGGTCGGAGTGGCGGAACAGTGCCACGATTCAGATCAAGTGGGCGTTGGCTTATATGACGGGGCGGTATGGATCGCCGTGTGCTGCTTGGTCGTTTTGGCAGAACCATAGCTGGTACTGATATAAGAATTTCTGTAGTTGGCGCGCTACTCCCCCGTCGGCGGTGCCGGCTGCATAGCGACCCGATCGGCGACCCTCCCCCACTGCGGGCAGTTGTTTCTGCCTGCGGCAGCCGATCGGGTCGTTTTCGTCTTTGGGGTGGGGGAGTCGGAACGCAGTCAAGAGCGTTTTCCGCTGGCGGTCGAGGTGCGACCGCCAGCCGATGGGCTGTTTCGTGGCTGAATCAGCCGTCTGAGGCGGCCGCCAGCAGGGGGACGAGGACGTCGGATACTGGGGTTGCGATTCCGTGGCGGTGGCCTAGGCGGCGGACTACGCCGTTGCGGGCGTCCCATTCCAGTTCGCGGCCTGCTAGGCGGTCGAAGAGGATGGAGGAGCCGATGTCGGGGGCCATGCGTTCGAACATGGTGACCAGTGCCTCGGCTTCCTCGGCGGGGAGGGTTGCGCCTTCGGCGCGGGCCACTGCGAGGGTTTCGCGGGCGAGGCCTAGGGCTAGTTCGCGGATGTCGTCGCGGTGGTAGACGGCTGCGCGGCGGCCGGTGGCGGCCATGATGCCGGCTATTGCGTTGGTGGTGAGCTTGCGCCAGGCCGCTGTGGTGAAGTCGGAGACCAGTTCCACCTCTACTGCCGTGGAATCCTGCAGCAGCTTCGCGAACTCCTCGCCTTCGGGGCCGGCTGGGACCTGGACCAGTGAGGAGATGTTGTTGCGGACGGTGACTTCGCCGGGGCCGGTGGGTTCGGCGCTGATCCAGACGATGGCTGGGAGGACGCGGGCGTCGTTGGCGTGGGGTGCTACGCGTGCCACGTGCTCCACGCCGTTCTGCAGCGCCACGACTGAGGTCTGCGGAGTGCACAGTGCGTTGAGGTAGCCGGCGGCGCCGTCTGTCTGGTGTGCCTTCACCGCCAGGAGTACCCAGTCCGCGGGGCCGGGCACGTCTGCCGGTGAGGTCAGTACCGGCATGGTCAGCTCGGTGACCTCGCCGGTGACGTCGTCGACCACGCGGATCGTGCCGGGGTCGCGCCGCGCGCAGAGGGTGACGGCGTGCCGTCCCGCCTGCTGCGCGGCCAACGCCGCGACCGAACCGATAGCGCCAGGGCCCACTACCGCTATGTTCGCCATGGCTACCAAGCGTATGTGCGATTCTGGAATAGCGCCTAACCGGCAAGTGGTTGCCACGGGCATGACTGCCGACTTCACGGGGCTGCGCCAGGTTCGCCGGCCGCGGGGGCGCCCGACGCCTGACGACTTCCGCTTCTATGAGGGCACCACTCCGGAGCTCGAAACGGGGCAGGTCCTCGTCGCCAACTCCTATCTCTCTGTGGATCCCTATCACCGGGAATGGATGGACGAGGAGGGGTGGGAGAAGGGCTTCGGTCTGGAGGGCCGGGCGCTGGGGACCGTTGTGGAATCCCGTGATCCGGACCTCCCGGAGGGCACGGTGGTGTTCCATCGTCACGGCTGGGCCACGCATGCTCTGTTGAGCGCCGAGGACCGGCCACGGGTGGTCGAGGCCCCGGAGGGCGTTCCGCTGTCTAGCTATCTGAGCTTGCTGGGTGGCACGGGGATGACTGCTTACGTGGGGCTGGTCCGCGTCGCGCGGCTCCAGGCCGGCGAGGATCTGTTCATCTCGTCGGCTGCCGGCGGTGTGGGGACGGCGGCGGCGCAGATCGCGCGCGCTCTGGGCGCCCGCCGGATCGTCGGCAGTGCCGGCTCGGCCGCGAAGGTCGCGCGGCTGACGGGTGAGCTCGGTTTCGACGCCGCCTTCAACTATCGCGACGGCTCCCCGACCGAGCTGCTCGCGGCGGCCGCGCCGGACGGTGTCGACGTGTTCTTCGACAACGTCGGCGGCGACCACCTGGAGGCCGGCCTCGCCGCGCTGCGCCACCACGGCCGCGTCGCCTGGTGCGGTGCCGTCGCGCAGTACGACGACCCGGCGAACCCGCCGGCCGCCCCGCGCAACTTGTACGACGTGGTCCACAAAGCTCTGCGGGTGGAAGGGTTTCTCGTCCGCGACCACCTCGATGTGCGCGAGGAGTTCGAGGCCTTCCTCACTCCGCGCATCGCCTCCGGCGAGATCACGCCGCAGGAGACGATCGTCGACGGCTTCGAGAACACCGTCACCGCGTTCCTGGCCATGTTGAACGGCGAGAACGTCGGCAAGATGCTCGTCCGGCTGTGACCGACCGCTGATGGGCGGCGTTCTACCGGACGTCGCCCATCAGCCGGTTCACGAACGGCGCCGTCGCGAACGCGATCGCGCCGATCGCCAGCGCCACCGCGACGACGAGCACCGTGAAACCGGCGTCCCGGCGCTCGTCGTGATCGTGATGAAGATCACCGACCTGCGCGGAGATGTTCGGCGTTGAGCAGCCCGTCCGCAGACCTTTCGACTGACCGAAGAACGCCCGATCGTCCTGCGGCGGCGGCTCCCCGTGTGGCTCCTCGCCTTCGGCCGGATACGGAGAGTCCACGCTCGTCATGGCTTCCCCTATCCCCTTCAGCGGACCGAGCAGTACCGACAATGCTCCGGATGGGGGAGCGACAGCCGGGCCACCCCGATTACCATCACACTCATGACCCGTGTACTGCTCGCCGAGGAC
>JABFWL010000632.1 GCA_013362315.1 Catenulispora sp.
CAGTTCGTCGGGGCTGTCGACGTCGTCGCGGCGCACCGGCCAGGGGTGGAAGGTGAGCGTGCCGTACTGGGCGGCCCACAGCACGGCCGCCTCCTCGGTCGGGCACATCTCGTCGGCGCTGCGGCCGCTGGGAAAAGTGATGTGGGCGGTCGGGATCCAGTCGGGCATGTTCTTGGGTGCCCGCTTCTGGAAGAAGGACTCGCCGGTCACCCCGTCCGGGTAGCGCTCCAGGGTGGTGGGCCGGTTGCGCAGGGCGCGCAGGATGCCGGGGCCGACCGCGATGTAGTAGCGCGCGAGGTCCAGCTTGGTGAACCCCCGCTCGGGAAAGAAGATCTTGTCCGGGCTGGACAACCGGACCGTGCGGCCGCCCGCCTCCAGTTCCACCGCTGCACCCATGCCGCCACGGTAGGCGCCTCCCGTACACCTCGCACACCGGGCGACAGCCGCCACATGCGCGCAGAATCGGAACCATGGATCTCCCGGTGATGCCGCCCGTGAAGCCGATGCTCGCCAAGTCGGTGGCGAGGATTCCGCCGGGCATGCAGTACGAGGCGAAGTGGGACGGCTTCCGGGCGATCGTCTTCCGCGACGGTGACCAGATCGAGCTCGGCAGCCGTACCGGAAAGCCCCTGACCAGGTACTTTCCCGAGCTGGTGGCCGCCTTGACGGAGCGGGTGCCCGAGCGGTGCGTGCTGGACGGGGAGATCGTGATCGCCCGGGAGGGACGGCTCGACTTCGACGCGCTCACCGAACGCATCCACCCCGCCGACTCCCGGGTGCGCACGCTCGCGGAGCGGACCCCGGCCTCCTTCGTCGCCTTCGACCTGCTGGCCCTGGCCGACGAGTCCCTGCTGGACGTGGAGCTGACCGACCGGCGCGCCCTGCTCGAGCGGGCGCTGGAGGGCGTCACCGCCCCCGTCCACCTGGCGCCGGCGACGACCGACGTCGAGGTCGCGCAGAGCTGGTTCGAGCAGTACGAGGGCGCGGGCCTGGACGGCGTCATCGCCAAGCCGCTCACCCTGCGCTACCTCCCCGACCAGCGCGCCATGTTCAAGATCAAGCACGAGCGGACGGCGGACGTCGTCGTCGCGGGCTACCGCTTCCACAAGAGCGGCCCGATCGTGGGCTCGCTGCTGCTCGGCCTCCACGACGACCAGGGCCGCCTGCAGCACGTGGGCGTCTCGGCCGCCTTCGCCATGAAGCGGCGCGCGGAGCTGGTGGAGGAGCTGGAGCCGCTGCGGATGGAGGACCCGGCGGGTCACCCGTGGGCGGCCTGGGCCGACGAGGCGGCGCACGAGAACGCCCGGCTGCCCGGCGCACCGAGCCGCTGGTCGGGCAAGAAGGACCTGTCCTGGGTGCCGCTGCGCCCCGAGCGCGTCGCCGAGGTGGCCTACGACCACATGGAGAACGGTGCGCGCTTTCGGCACACGGCCCGCTTCCGCCGCTGGCGCCCGGACCGCACCCCGGAAAGCTGCACGTACGCGCAGCTGGAGGAACCGGTCCGCTACGACCTCGACGAGATCCTCGGCTCCTCCGGCTGAGCCCCGCGCGCCGGCCGGTTCAGGGCGTCATCAGCACCTTCACCGCGCCGTCCTGCTTGCGCTGGAACATCTCGTACGCGCGCGGCGCCTCCGACAGCGGCAGCCGGTGGGTGGCGAAGTCGTCGACGCCGAGCGGGTCCTCGTCCGTCAGATACGGGACGATCTCGTCGCTCCAGCGGCGGACGTTGGCCTGCCCCATGCGGATCTGGATCTGCTTGTCGAACAGCGTGAGCAGCGGAATCGGGTCGGCCATGCCGCCGTAGACCCCGCTGAGCGAGATCGTGCCGCCGCGGCGCACCAGGTCGATGGCCGTGTAGAGGGCGGCCAGCCGGTCGACACTGAAGCGCTCGGCGAACGGTCCGCTGATCTTGCGGGGCAGCATGGCGGAGGCCGCCTGGGCCAGCCGGGCCGCCGCGCTGCCGTGCGCCTCGGTGCCCACCGCGTCGATCACCGCGTCCGGGCCGCGGCCGTCGGTCTGGTCGCGGATCGCGGTGACGAGCTCCTTCTCGCCGTCGAAGCTCCTGATGTCGAAGGTCTCCACACCCCGCGCGCGGGCCCGGCGCAGCCGCTCGCTCACCAGGTCGACGCCGAACACCT
>JABFWL010000219.1 GCA_013362315.1 Catenulispora sp.
CAGCGCGCGGGCCAGCAGGCCCAGCCGGCCCTGCGGCCGCAGGCCGGCCGCGGCGGCGCCCGACAGCCGCTGGGCCAGGTCGAACGAGCCCACCATGAGCGCCCCGGTCCCCAGCATCCGGTCCAGGCGGGCGTCGCGGCCCGGCGTCGCCACGATCCGGTTCAGCCGTTCGATCACCACCGCGCCGCGGTCGATGGGAGCGGCGTAGGCGAGGATGGCCAGCAGCCACGGGTCGTGCTCGTCCAGCGCCAGGCTCTCGGCGACCTCGACGACGTGCTGCCGCGCCTCGATCCCCGGCTCGCTCCAGAAGCAGCGCTGCGCCGCGCTCCACAGGATGCGGACGGCCAGGTCGCGGTCGCCGTCGGCGGCGACCGTCTCGGCGAGTGCGGCCAACGCCCAGGTGTCGCAGGCCCGGCCGCGCAGTCCCTCGTCGAATCCGCCGCGCAGCCACACCATCCGGGCCCGCTGCTGCGTCGTCAGACCGGACTGCGAGGCTTCGTCCAGCAGGTTCGTCACCACCTCCCGGCGCCCCAGCTCGACGGCGAGCTCGGCGGCCCGCAACAGGCGGTCCGCGCGCGAAACAGGATCCTGACTGAGCCGGGCGGCGTGGTCGAGTGCCATCACGGCGGCGCCGATCCCGCCCCGCTGCTCGGCCCGCAGCGCCGCGGCCTGCAGTTGGACGGCGACCGATTCCTCCGGTGCCGCGGTGGCGGCGGCCCGGTGCCAGATGCGGCGATCCTCCTGGTCGGCGATGACCTCGGCCAGCGCGGCGTGCGCCGCGGAGCGCTCGGCCAGGCTCATGCTCTGGTGGATCGCCGAGCGCATGAGCGGATGCCGGAACCGGATCTCGCCGCGGTCCACGTCGATCAGTTTCGCGGCGACCGCCGCCGCCAGCCGGTCGGCGCCCGGACCGGGGCCGGCCGCTCCGGCATCGCCGGCGCAGAAGTGCGCCACGGCGCTCATCGTCTCGCTGAGCGAGGGGCTGTCGTTGAGCGCCGCGACCTGAAGCACGGCACAAGTCGGTGCCGGAAGCCCGGACAGGCGCATGGTGAACGCCCGCTCGAGCCGCTCGGTCAACGGGATCCAGGGACCCGGGGCCGATGTGCCCTCGGCGGTCGCGGCCGCCGTGCGCGGCAGCTCGGTCAGGGCCAGCGGGTTGCCGGCGCACTCGGCCAGCACCCGGCGGCGCAGCGCCGGATCGAGGCCGGGAGCGTGGGCGTCCAACAGCGCCGCCGCCGCGTCCGGGGTCAGCGGCGCCAGCACCAGCTCGGGCAGCTCGGCGTCGGCCAGCGGCGCGGAGAACCCCTCGCGCGCCGCCGCCAGCAGGACGATCGGCTCGGCCTGGAGCCGCCGGGCGACGAAGGCCAGGACGTGGGAGGTGGAGAGGTCCAGCCAGTGCGAGTCCTCCACGACCACCAGGATCGGCGCCGATTCGGCGGCCTCGGCGATCAGGCTCAGGGCGGCCAGTCCGACCAGGAAGACGTCCGGGGTGGCCGATTCCGCGATGCCGAGCGCCGCCTCCAGGGCCGCACGCTGCCGGTCCGGGATCAGGACGATCTTGTCGCGGACCGGATAGAGCAGCTGCTGCAGACCCGCGTAGGGCAGGTGCGTCTCACACTGCACGCCCGAGGTCGTCAGGACCCGCATACCGGATGCCGTGGCACGTCCCGTCGCGTAGTCCAGGAGGGCGGACTTCCCGACCCCCGCTTCGCCGCGCACCACCAGGGCGGCGCCGCGCTCGCGGACCTGGGTGATGAGGCCCCTGAGTCGCCTTGTCTCGGCTGCCCGGCCGACCAGTGCCACGGAGCTCCCTGAAGGAAGAGGCCGGCGTATGTCGCCGAACGTCAAGCATAAGTGATCAGGTCGCCGCCCCAGCCCTGTCCGCAGTGGCCCCAGGTCAGCCTACGGGTCCACGGCCTGCGCCAGGACTGGGGTGTTTCCCCGGTTCGAGCGCCCTCACCTGCGTGTTCTGCTGGCCCGGTACCGAGAATCCGGTCCGGAGCAGCCACGCGCCAGACGCCTGCCAAGACACCGCTAAGACACCAGACACCCAGAGGTCGCCATGACGACACCGATCCCCGTCCTGTTCATCCACGGACTGTGGCTGCACGCCACATCCTGGGAGCCCTGGATCGACCTGTTCCGGCAGGAGGGCTACGACCCGTCCGCGCCGGGCTGGCCGGGAGACCCCGACAGCGTGGAGGAGGCCCGCGCCAACCCCGAGAGCATCGCCGACCACGGCATCGACGACGTCGTCGAGCACTACGCCGGGATCATCAGGGCGCTGCCGGTCCTGCCGATCCTGGTCGGGCACTCCTTCGGCGGCATGATCGCGCAGAAGCTGCTGGGGCAGAACCTGGCCGCCGCGACCGTCGCGATCGACGCCGCGCAGATCAAGGGTGTGCTCCCGCTGCCGCTGTCCGCTCTGCGCGCCACCCTGCCGGTATTCAAGAATCCGGCGAACAGGCACCGGGCCGTATCGCTGACCGCCGAGCAGTTCCGCTTCGCCTTCGGCAACGCGCTGACCGCCGAGGAGTCGGACGCGCTGTACGAGCGCTGGACGATCCCCGCCCCGGGCAAGCCGCTGTTCGAGGCGGCCGCCGCCAACTTCAACCCGCACTCGCCGGCCAAGGTCGACACCGCCAACGCCGCGCGCGGCCCGCTGCTGCTCATGACCGGCGGCAAGGACCACACCGTGCCGGAGGCGGTGACCCGCGCCACCCTCAAGCAGTACCGGCACTCCGAGGCGGTCACCGACATCACCGACTTCCCCGGCCGCGGGCACTCGCTGACCATCGACAGCGGTTGGCGTGAAGTCGCCGGCACCGCACTGGAGTGGCTGCGCCGGCAGGCCCTGTGATCCGCGAAGCCGTCACCCCGCTTCCCCTCACCCCCCTCACCCCCCTCACCCCCCTCACCGCCGTCACCCTCGCTCCTCGAAAGGCCCTGCCATGGACCTGCACCTGACCGGCAAGACCGCGGTCGTCACCGGCGCGAGCCGCGGCATCGGGCTGGCCGTCACCCGCGCCCTGGTCGCCGAGGGCGCGCGGGTGGTGGCCGGGGCGCGCGGGATCACCCCGGAGCTGAAGACGCTCGTCGCCGACGGCGGGGTTCTCGCGGTCGAGGCGGACCTGACCGCGGCGGACGGCCCGGCCGAACTGCTCGCGGCCGCCGCGCTGGCCTTCGGTGGTGTGGACATCCTGGTCAACAACGTCGGGGCGGTCCGGCCGCGGGTCGACGGCTTCGCCGCCGTGACCGACGAGGACTGGGCCGCGACGCTGGCCGTCAACTTCCTGGCCGCCGTCCGCACCACCCGCGCCGCGCTCCCGCACCTGGTGCGGCGCGGCACGGCGGCCATCGTCACCGTCAGCTCCGTCAACGCGTTCCTGCCCGACCCGCTCGTCATCGACTACAGCGCCGCCAAGGCCGCGCTGTCCAACTTCTGCAAGTCGCTGTCCAAGCAGGTCGGCCCGCGGGGCGTGCGCGTCAACACCGTCAGTCCCGGACCGGTCGCCACCGGCCTGTGGCTGGCCGACGGGGGCGTCGCGGCGACCGTCGCGCGCGCCGCCGGCGTCACGGCCGAATCCGTGGCCGAACAAGCCGCCGGGGACGCCGTCACCGGCCGGTTCACCCGGCCCGAGGAGGTCGCCGACCTCGTCCTGTTCCTGGCCAGCGACCGAGCCGCCAACATCACCGGAACCGACGTCGTCATCGACGGCGGCCTTGTCAGCACCATCTGACAACCACCCTGTAACAACTGTTCCTCACCACCTGGAGTGCTTTGTGCGATACCTCCATGCCGTCTTCCGTCCGGGCGCGATGGTCGCCATCGCCGTGGCGTCGGCCTTCGGGCTCGCGGCCGCCACGATCACCATCGGAACCGCGCAGGCCACGACCGCGTCGTCATCCGCTACGTCCACGACCTCTGCCACCGAACAGCTGCCCGCCGGGTTCAGCGAGCACAAGGTCCAGGTCAACGGGATCGGCATCGACTACGTGATCGGCGGCCACGGCCCGACCCTCGTGCTGCTGCACGGGTACCCGCAGACCTGGTACGAGTGGCGCGAGATCATGCCGGCCCTCGCCCGGCACTACACGGTCATCGCGCCCAGCCTGCCCGGCGCGGGCCGCAGCGACGCACCGCCCACCGGCTACGTCAAGAAGGATCTCGCGGCCGATGTCCACGGTCTGCTGGCCCAGATCGGGCACGACCACGACATCCGGCTGGTGGGTCACGACATCGGCACGATGGTGGCCTACTCCTACGCCGCGGCCTACCCGCGGGACGTCACCAAACTGGTGCTCAGCGAGGCCCCGATCCCGGACCAGAGCATCTACTCCTTCCCGTCGCTCACCGCCGACGGCCCCCAGGCCTGGCACTTCGGGTTCTTCGCCCTCACCAACAACCTCCCCGAGGACCTGATCACCGGGCGGGAGTCGCTGTGGGTGGACAAGTTCATCGACGACCTCGAAGTCGTCAAGGGCGCCGTCACGCCGAACGACATCGCGGTGTTCTCCAGCTACCTGAAGGACCCCGCGCACCTGGAGGCGAGCTTCCAGTGGTTCCGGACCCTGCCGCAGGACATGGCGAACGACGCCGAATACCAGAAGACCAAGCTCACCATGCCGGTACTCGCGATCGGAGCCGCCGGCAGCCTCGGTCGCTTCGTGCCCGACCAGGTCCGGCAGTACGCGACGAACGTCACCGGCGTCGTCGTCCCGGACTGCGGCCACTGGATGTACGAGGAGCGCCCCGCAGAGATGACCCGGATACTCCTCACCTTCCTGAAGGGAAACAAATGATCCCGCCGTTCCCCGACGACACGTTCCCCGACACCGGCAGCGAACCTTTCTGGTTCCTCGGCGGCCGCAGCCGGATCCTCCTGCCCGGTAGCGCGACCAAGGGCGCGGTGAGCGTCATGGAGTTCCTGGACACGGCCGGCCAGGCGCCCCCGCTCCACATCCACGAGGACGAGGACGAGGTCTGGATCGTCCTGGACGGCGAGGTCTCCTTCTTCGTCGCCGACAAGCGCATCGACCTGCACACCGGCCAGATCGCCCACGGGCCGCGCGGCGTTCCGCACAGCTATCTCGTCCGCTCGGAGAGCGCCCGGCTGGCCGTCGTGTTCAGCCCCTCGCGCATCGAGGAGTGGTTCAGCGCCAACGGCACTCCGGCCACCCGGCTCGACGAGGCGCCCGCCGCTTTCGACATCGGAAGCATCGTCGCCTCCGCGGAACCCTTCCACCTGCGCGTCGCCGGCCCGCCGCCGACCCCCTGAGACCACAGACCGGACGCCAAAAGACCAGAAGCCACAGACCAGACGCCACAGACCAGAAGCCACAGACCAGACGCCAGAGAAAGGCCTCACCATGCTCGAAACCCCGCCACCGGCAGCACCCCCGCACCGCTGGACCCGCAAGCGCGCCGCGATACCGGCCGTCCTCGCCGCCGCCGCGCTCCTGGCCCCGGCGGTCGCCTCGGCGTCGGCCGCGCCGGCCTCCCAGCAGAGCGCGGCCGCGGCGGCCCGGCACCACCCCAAGCCCACGATCGTGCTGGTCCACGGCGCGTTCGCCGACTCCTCCAGCTGGAACGGCGTCATCGCCCGCCTGGAGCACGACGGCTATCCGGTGATCGCCGCGGCCAACCCGCTGCGCGGACTGGACAACGACTCGACGTACGTATCCAGCTTGCTCGATGCCATCCCTGGGCCGGTAGTCCTGGTCGGGCATTCTTACGGCGGCGCGGTCATCACCAACGCCGCCGTCGGCCACGCGAATGTCAAAGCCCTGGTCTACATCGCCGCCTTCGCCCCGGACCAGGGCGAGAGCGCGCTGGGGCTGACCGGGCTGAATCCCGGCAGCCAGCTCGGCGCGGCGCTGGTGGTCCGGCCGTACGCGGTCACCGGAGGCGGCGGCGCGGACGGATACGTCGACCAGGCCAAGTTCCACGCGGTCTTCGCCGCGGACGTCCCGGCGTCCGCCGCCGACCTGATGGCCGCCGAGCAGCGCCCGGTGGCGCTGGCCGCCCTGCAGGGCCCCAGCGGCGTCCCGGCCTGGAAGACCCTGCCGTCCTGGTACCTGGTCGCCGGTGCCGACCAGGCCATCCCGGCCGTGACCGAGAAGTTCATGGCCGAGCGTGCCGGCGCGCACACGGTCGTCATCCCGAACGCGTCGCACGCGGTCATGGTCTCCCATCCCGACAAGACCGAGGCTCTGATCGTCAAGGCGGCCAAGGCGACCGGCTGAGACGTTCTGTCCGACCGCTAGGGCAGGTAAGGCCGGTAAGGCAGGTAAGGCAGGTAAAGCAACACCGCGGGGTCGCGTCGCCAATCAGCGGCGCGGCCCTGCGCCTTTAAGGAGGTGCAATCACTGTGAAGCCACCGAAAGTGCCACCGATCGCCGCGCTATGGGAGTGGCAGCTGTCCGCAGCCTGTCGCGGACTGGAGAGCGCCCGGTTCTTCTCCCCGACAGGTGAGCGGGGTCAGGCGCGCGTGCTGAGGGAGAGGGCGGCTCGCGAGATCTGCGGAGGCTGCGCCGTCCGCGAGGAGTGCGCTCGGTTCGCGGCGGAATCCGGCGAGCAGCACGGCGTCTGGGGAGGCGTCAGCCGCGAGCGCGCGACCCGGCGGCAGCGGTCCGGCACGAGTCCGACGGTCTCGTGACACCGGCTGCCCCAAGCCGTGCTCACTGCAAGATGGTTCGCAGCTGCCGCCGGGACACGATGTCCAGCTTCCGGAACACCTTGTTGAGGTGGTATTCGACGGTCGACTGGGTGATGAACAACCGGGTCGCGATCTCGGTGTTCGTCGCCCCGGCGGCGGCCAGCCCGGCGATCCGCCGTTCCTGCGGCGTCAGATCGTGGTCGGTCCGCACCGTCCGGCCGCGAGTGCGCTCACCGGTCGCCAGCAGCTCGACCCGGGCGCGGTCGGCGAAGGCCGCCGCGCCCATCCGCGCGAACAGCTCGTAGGCGGTCCGCAGCTCGGCGCGGGCGTCGGCGCGGCGCCGACGGCGGCGCAGCCACTCGCCGTAAAGCAGGTGGGTCCGCGCCAGGTCTGTGCGCACCCGCGTGCGGCCGAGCAGATCCAGGGCTTGCCGGAACAAGTCCTCGGCCTGGTCGTCGTCCGCCATCAGGGCTCTGCTGCGGGCCAGCAGCCCCAGTGCCCAGGGCGTGCCGGCCAGCGGCGCGCGCTCCTCCAGCCGTCGCAGCGCGTCCTTCGCCGTCCGGTGGTCGCCACAGCGCACCGCGGCCTCGACGAGGTCCGGCAGCACCCTGGGCACGGCCCCCGCCGCGTCGTCATCAAAGGGCACCCGCGCGTGGGCCACGGCCTCGGCGTAACGCCCGAGGCTGATGTCCAGCACGGCCAGACAGTTCCGGACCCAGTTTCCGATACCGCTGTTCGTGTGGCGGGTCACCAGATCGCGGACGAGCACGGCCGCGGCGGTCCGGGCCTGCTCCTGCTGTCCGCTCCACGCGAGCAGCTCGACCCGCCAGGCCTGGCCCGGCGCGGGTTGCCCGATGACGGCCGAACGATCCTCGGCCTCGTCCAGGCACGCCCCGGCCGCGGCGAACCGGCCGGCCCGCAGCTCCCACGTGGATCGCACCACCAGCGTGGACCACAGCGCCCCCAGCGCGCCGATGCGGCGCTCGTGCGCCTCGGCGGACAAGGCGGCCTCGTGGCCGCCGACCTCGTCCCAGGCTTCCTCGGCGGCGTACAGGGCCAGCGTCGCCGGGCGTACGCCGTTCTCGATCACCTCGCGGTCCCGGCCCATCGCGGACAGTGCCGCCCTGAGCTCCGGCACCGCCTGCGGGTAGTCGCCGTCCATCCGCAGCGCGAAGCCCCGGAGCAGGAGATCGGCGCTGGTCGATGCGACCGACCGCACGGCCGGTGAGGTCAGGATCAGAGCGCCGAATCGCTTGGCCGCGGTCGGATCGTGATCGCCGCGCAGCGCCCCGAGCAAGCTCTCCATCAGGATCGACCGGGCCAGGGCGGGATCGGTGGCGGCGACGGTGTCGGCGGCCGCCAGCAACCGGGGCAGGACCCCGTCGACCCGGTCGAAGTAGATGTCGACCGTCGCCCTGGTGTGCAGCGCCCGGGCCCGGAGCACCGGGTCGCCGCCGGCCAGGAACGGTTCGGCCTGCTCGAGCATGGCCTGCGCGGTGGCCGGGTCCCCGAGCGGCAGGTGGGCGCGGGCCGCCTCGACGAGCCGGGCCGCCCGGCCGGCGACCGACAGTTGCGC
>JABFWL010000527.1 GCA_013362315.1 Catenulispora sp.
CAGCGGCCCGCACTCCGGCGCCAAGGCCGGCGACCCCGGCAACAAGCGCTTCCCGCTCACCCCGGCCAACGCCACCCAGCTGCACGCGGACCTGGTGTTCCTCGTGGTCGGCCTGACCATCGCGCTGTGGTTCGCCCTCAAGGCCACCGGCGCCGCGCCGCGCATCCTGACCACGGTACGGGACTTGCTCCTGGTTCTGATGGCCCAGGGCGTCATCGGTTACGTCCAGTACTTCACGCACCTGCCGGTGCTCCTGGTCGGCATCCACATGTTCGGCGCGGCGATCGTCTGGGTCGCGACCTGGAGGGTGCTGCTGGCGATGCGCGAGCGGCGGGCGGTACCGGCGCCCGCGGTGGCCGCGTAGCACGAACAGTACTCTGAACAACGGCGTGTCCCCGGCCTGATGCTCGCAGGCCGGGGACACGTCTGTGTTGTGCCACTTGGTGGTTGCGACTACTTGGTGGCGCCGTCCTTCTGGGTCAGGTCCACGACCGGCGCGATGTCGTTCTTGGCCTGCCGTGCCAACTCCTCCGGCACGGTCAGCGCCCAGCGCTGGTCCAGCACGATCGCCTGGAGCTGGTCCCGGGTCAGCACCGGAGCCGTCCGCGTCGGGGTCGTGGCCTTGCCGCCGGGCGGCAGGGAGCCGTCGTTCTCGGCCCGCACCGCGAACCGCAGGCCGTTCGGATAGATCCGGTCCGCCTCATATGCGTAGACACCGGTCGGCGCCCCGCCCACGGTCGGCGATGGCTGGTTGTCGCGATACACCGTGACGCGGCTGCCGTCGGCCTGCGGGAACTCCTGGCATTCGGTCTCGTTCGAGTTGTGCGGGAGCGACGCGCAGGTCATCTCCTCGAACAAGCGCGGCGTGTTCTGCTGGACTATGACGGAGACCGCGCCCGGCTTGTGGGAACCGTCGTCGACCGACATACCCCCGTACACCTGCACCCCATAGGTCTGGGGCCGGTAGCTGTCCTGGATCACATACTGCGAGCCGGTCAGACCAGCGGGCAGTTGCGCCCTGAGCACGTCCAGCGCCGACCGGCCGTCCAGCAGCACCTGTCCCGGGCCGGGCTTCGGCGCCGGAACGGTCGGCAACGATCCCGCCGGGGCCGTTCCATCACTCTTCTTGCGGGTGCCAGGGTTCGTACTCTGTCCGGACATATTCGCCGGTGGTTGACCACCGGACACGCTCGGCCGCCCCCCGGGACCGCCGGCCGTGACCGGGCCACTGCCCGAATCACCGGAACCACCGCTGAGCGCCACCGCCCCCGCCGCCAGCCCCAGCACCGCCACCACGCTCAGCGTGCCGGTGACCGCCCGCGTCCGCACCGCCCGCGTCCGCGCCCCGGCGAACACCGCGGCCGGGCCGCCGACGATCGGCGGCTCCTCGCCGATCCCGCCGCCGAGCAGCTCCCTGATCTCGTTCTCGTTCATGCCGTGCTCGTTCATGCCGTGGCCCCTTCCGAGCCGATGCCGAGTCCGAGCCGGTCGTCGTCGAGCTGCACCCGCAGCGCCGCCAGAGCCTTCGCACACTGGCTCTTCACGGTCCCGGTGGACACGCCGAGCAGCCGCGCCGTCTCCTCCACGCTCCGGTCCTCCCAGTACCGGAGCACCACGGCCGCCCGCTGCCGGGGCGGCAGGCGGCGCAGCGCGGCCAGCAGGGTGAGGCGCGTCTCCCGGTCGTGGCCGGCGGCCGGATCGGCGGCGTCGACGGCGTCCGCGGGCTCGGCCCACGACTTCTCACGCCGCCGCCACAGCCGCTTGTTCTCTTCCAGGAACAGGTTGAGGAGCACCTGCCGGGCGTACGCGTCCAAGCTGTCCACCCGCCGCCGCCGCGCGGCCACCACCACCTTGACCAGGGTCCCCTGCACGAGGTCCTCGGCCCGGTGCCAGTCGCCGCACAGCAGGAACGCGGTGCGCCGCACCGCCAGATACCGCCCGCTGACGAACTGTTCCAGCTCGTCCTCGACGGCGGCTCCGTCTCTGCGCGCCATGGAAGATCCCCTCCGACCGACTCATCGTTCTGTCACCGGTCCTAGAGGGGTCGGCCCCGACGCCCGGTTGCCCGCTCGCCGGAACCGCAGCGCCGCAGAGTCTCTAGACGCCGGGCGCCGCCACCACCAGCTCGGCCAGCCCGGACACCTCGACGGCGCCCTCCCGCGCCGGCACGAAGCACGACTCGCCCTGCGTCAGCGTCACCGATCCGCGGGTGCCGCGCAGCTCCACCTCGCCGGACAGCGCCAGCACGATCCGCGGGCCGGCGCCGGGCAGCGTCGTGCGCAGCGTGGTCTTGGTGTCCAGGACCGCGTGGTAGAGCCGGAACTCCGGCGCCGGGGTGTCGAACTCCTCGACGCCGGTGCCGATCGTCGTGCCGTGCCGCACCGGGACCGGCAGCGAGGCGTCCATGACCCGCAGCAGCTCGGCGACGTCGATGTGCTTGGGGGTCAGGCCCGCGCGCAGCACGTTGTCGGAGTTGGCGAGCAGTTCGATCCCGGTGCCGTGCAGGTAGGCGTGCAGACCGCCGGCTTCCAGGAAGATCGCCTCGCCGGGCTTGAGGACCACCCGCTTCATCAGCAGCATCGCGACCAAGCCGATGTCGCCGGGGAAGTCGCGGGCGACCCGCAGCATCGCGGTGAAGTCGGCGGCGTAGGCGCCGTCCTTGTCGGCGCTGCGGCCGGCGGCGTCCACGACGCCGGAGACCAACTGCCCCCGGGTCTCGGCGGGCCACTCCAGCAGCGTGCCGAGGGCCGCCGCGACCGTCGCGGGCTCCGGCTTGGCCGCCAGGTCGGCACGGATCGGCTCCAGCTCGGCGACGCCGAGCTCGGCCAGAGCCGCCAGCACGGCCTCGGCGTCGGCGGCGTCCCGGCAGCCGGCCAGCGCCTCGAAGTCGGTGAGCGCCATCAGGATCTCCGGCTTGGGCCAGTCGTCGACGTAGTTCCGGTTCGGGTCCCCGGCCGCCACGCCGCGCGCCTGCTCGGCGGCGTAGCCGGCCTCGGCCTGCGCCCGCGTCGGGTGGGTCTGGATGGACAGCGCCTTGGCCGCCGACAGCACCTTGAGCAGGAACGGCAGCCGGTTCTTGAACCGGGCCGCGACCTGCGGGCCGAGCATGCCGACCGGGTCGGCGCAGACGTAGTCCAGCAAGGTGGCCTCGCCGCCGTCGACGCGGGACGGCGCGCTCGGGTGCGCACCCATCCACAGCTCGGCCTCG
Organism: Catenulispora sp.; assembly: GCA_013362315.1. GTDB lineage: Bacteria > Actinomycetota > Actinomycetes > Streptomycetales > Catenulisporaceae > Catenulispora. Next base: position 3,209 of record JABFWL010000527.1, read on the forward strand.
GGCTCCCCGGAGGGCTCCCGGCCGAGCAGGTCGCTGATGGCGCTGGGCGATCCCCAGGCGTAGTGCTGGGTGGTGTTGGTCAGCCGATACACGTCTCCACAGGCTAGTGGAAACAGGGCTGGCGGAAACGCGGCCCGCGCCAATACGCGCCGACAACAGCCGATATCAGTGCCGATAACCGTGCCGACAACGGTGAAGGGCGTCTGACCGGCCGCGGTCTCAGCCGACGAGCGGACTCACTGCGGCGGCCACGAACAGCAGCGCCAAGTACATGTTCGAGAAGTGGAACAGCCGCATCGGCAGCAGCTCCACGCCCTCCTTGCCGGCCCGGGCGCGCAGGTCCAGGCGGTGCGCCTCGACCAGGAACACCGCTCCGAGGACGGCGGCCGCGACCGGGTAGACCACGCCGGTGTGCGCGACCGGGCCCAGCAGCAGCGAGCACGCGACGGTGGCGTAGGAGTACCAGACGATCTGCCTGGTGACCTCGCGCGCCGGGGCGACCACCGGCAGCATCGGCACGTTCGCGGCGGCGTAGTCCTCGCGGTAGCGGATGGCCAGCGCCCAGAAGTGCGGCGGCGTCCACAGGAAGACGACCATGAACAGCACCACCGGCGCCCACGCCAGCTTCCCGGTGGCGGCGGTCCAGCCGATCAGCGCCGGGAAGCACCCGGCCGCGCCGCCCCACACGATGTTCTGCGGGGTGCGCCGCTTGAGCACCATCGTGTAGACGAGCACGTAGAAGGCGTTCGCGGCGAGCGCCAGAGCCGAGGACAGCCAGTTCACGAACAGGCCGAGCCAGAGCGTGGAGACCACCCCGAGCACGAGCCCGAAGACCAGCGCGCTCTGCGGCGTGACGGAGGCGGCCGGCACCGGGCGGCGCCGGGTGCGGCGCATCTCGGCGTCGATGTCGCGGTCGACGTAGCAGTTGAGCGCGTTGGCGCTGCCGGCGGACAGGTAGCCGCCGACCGTCACCGCGACCACCGGCCACAGCGGCGGAACGTGCCGCAGGGCCAGGAACATCACCGGGATGGTGGTGATCAGCAGCAGCTCGATGATGCGCGGCTTGGTCAGGGCGACGTACGCCTTGACGACCGCCACCGCGTGCCCGCCGCGCTCCCCGGACCGGTTTTCCGGCAGCGGGCTGGCCGCCCGGGACGGAGCCGTGGCCGCGGGAGTCTCGACCGTGGTCAAAAGCCCGTCCTCCATGGATGCCTGATTCGGACAAGAGGCAACTTTAGACCGTCGCACGCGCCGCTCATGCGGCGGGTCCGCCTATGGCGCACCGAGTCGCGTCCCGGCTACCGAGCGGCTACCGAGCGCCTCGTCGCGGACCTCTCAGACACCCTTCACTTCACGATCTGCCCGAGTTAGCCCTATGTACGCATCCCACCTGGTGACTGGGAACGCGGGGCAGTTGTGGTCCGAGTAGGCTGGCGAAACGAGATCTGAATCATGATGCGCGAAGGTCCCACCTGCTGTACCCGAGCGTGGGGCCTTGGCGCGTGGACTGCGAAGGAGCGCTTCCGGTGAGGACCGCAAGCACCGCAACCCCGTTCGAGTGGACCGACTTGGACAAGCGCGCCGTGGACACCGTCCGCGCTCTGGCCATGGACGCGGTCCAGAGCACTGGCAACGGTCATCCGGGGACCGCGATGTCCCTCGCCCCGGCTGCCTATCTGCTCTTCCAGCGGCACCTTCGCTTCGACCCGGCCGACGACAAGTGGGTCGGCCGCGACCGCTTCGTGCTCTCCTGCGGGCACTCCTCGCTCACCCAGTACATCCAGCTCTACTTCGCGGGCCTCGGCCTGGAGCTCGAGGACCTGAAGCAGTTCCGCAAGTGGGGCTCGAAGACTCCGGGCCACCCGGAGTTCAGCCACACCCACGGCATCGAGATCACCACCGGGCCGCTGGGCCAGGGCCTGGCGAACGCGGTCGGCATGGCGATGGCCGCCCGCTACGAGCGCGGCCTGTTCGATCCGGACGCCGAGCAGGGCGCCTCGCCGTTCGACCACAGCGTCTACGTCTTCGCCTCCGACGGCGACCTGGAGGAGGGCATCACCTCCGAGGCCTCCTCCATCGCCGGCCACCAGAAGCTCGGCAACCTCGTCGTCGTCTACGACGACAACCACATCTCGATCGAGGGCGACACCAAGGTGGCCTTCGGCGAGGACGTCCTGCAGCGCTACGCGGCCTACGGCTGGCACGTGCAGCACGTGGACTGGCTGGCCCGCGGCGAGTACCACGAGGACGTGCAGGCTCTGCACGAGGCGCTGCTCGCTGCCGAAGCGGAAACCGAGCGCCCCTCGATCATCCGGCTGCGCACCATCATCGGCTGGCCCGCGCCGAACCTGCAGAACACCGGCAAGGCGCACGGCGCCGCGCTGGGCGAGCCCGAGGTCGCGGCCACCAAGAAGATCATGGGCTTCGACCCGGACAAGCACTTCGACGTCGACCCCGAGGTGCTGGCGCACGTCCGCAAGGTCGGCGAGCGCGGCGCCGCGGCGCACCAGGCGTGGAACGCCGAGCTCGCGGACTGGCGCGGCCGGAACCCGGAGCGCGCCGCCGAGTACGACCGGATCCTGCGCCGTGAGCTGCCGGCCGGCTGGACCGAGAAGCTGCCGAAGTTCGAGCCCGGCAAGGACGTGGCCACCCGCAAGGCGTCCGAGGCCGTGATCCAGGCGATCGCGGAGTCGGTGCCGGAGCTGTGGGGCGGCTCGGCGGACCTGGCCGAGTCCAACCTGACCACGATCAAGGGCGGCAAGTCGTTCCTGCCGACCTCCTACGGCCAGACCGAGTTCGGCGACTCCTCGCCCTACGGCCGGATCCTGCACTTCGGCATCCGCGAGCACGCCATGGGCGCCATCCTCAACGGCATCGCGGCGCACGGCCACACGCTGCCGTTCGGCGGCACCTTCCTGGTCTTCTCCGACTACATGCGGCCGGCGGTGCGCCTGGCGGCGCTGATGCAGCTGCCGGTGACCTACGTCTGGACCCACGACTCGATCGGCCTCGGCGAGGACGGCCCGACGCACCAGCCGGTGGAGCACGTGGCCTCGCTGCGCCTGATCCCGGGCATGACGGTGGTCCGCCCCGGCGACGCCAACGAGACCGTCGGCGCCTGGAAGGCCCTGATCGAGAAGCACAGCGGCACCGACGTCAAGGGACCGGTCGGCGTCGCGCTGACCCGGCAGGGCATCCCGACGTTCGACCACGAGGCGCTGAACGCGGCGCTGGACCCGATCGAGGGCACTGCCAAGGGCGGCTACGTGCTCGCCGAGGCCAGCGGCGGCGCGCCGCAGGTGATCCTCATCGGCACCGGCTCCGAGGTACAGCTCGCCGTGCAGGCCCGGGAGGCGCTGGAGGCCGACGGCATCCCGACCCGCGTGGTGTCGATGCCGTCCACCGAGTGGTTCGACCAGCAGGACGAGGCCTACCAGGAGTCCGTGCTCCCGGCCGCCGTCAAGGCGCGGGTGTCGGTCGAGGCCGGAGTGGGCACGGGATGGCGCAAGTACGTCGGCGATGCCGGCCGCAGCATCTCGCTGGAGCACTTCGGGGCCTCCGCGGACTACCAGACGCTCTACCGCGAGTTCGGCATCACGGCCGAGGCCGTGACCGCCGCCGCGCGGGAATCGCTGGCCGCCGCCGGCGCTTGATTCTTAAGGGAAGAGGGAGAAGACGAGATGACGAACAAGAATCTGGACGCGCTGTCCGGCGCCGGTGTCGCGATCTGGCTGGACGACCTGTCCCGCAAGCGGCTGCAGTCCGGCAACCTGGCCCAGCTGCTGGCTGAGAAGAACGTGGTGGGCGTCACCACCAACCCGACGATCTTCCAGAAGGCGATCGTCGGCTCGGAGGTCTACACCGAGCAGCTCAAGGACCTCGCGGTGCGCGGCGTGACCGTCGAGGAGGCGGTCCGCATGATCACCACGGCCGACGTCCGCGCCGCGGCCGACGTGCTGCGCCCGGCCTACGACGCCTCCGGCGGCCAGGACGGCCGGGTCTCCATCGAGGTCGACCCGCGCCTGGCGCACAACACCGCCTCGACCGTCGCCGAGGCCAAGCAGCTGTGGTGGCTGGTGGACCGGGAGAACCTGTTCATCAAGATCCCGGCCACCCGCGCGGGCCTGCCGGCCATCACCGAGACGCTGGCCGCGGGCATCAGCGTCAACGTGACCCTGATCTTCTCGCTGGAGCGCTACCGCGAGGTGATGGAGGCGTTCCTGGCCGGCGTCGAGCAGGCCGCGGCCAACGGCCACGACCTGAGCAAGCTGGCCTCGGTCGCGTCCTTCTTCGTCTCGCGCGTCGACACCGAGATCGACAAGCGCCTGGAGAAGCTGGGCGCTGGACGCGAGCTGCGCGGCAAGGCCGCCGTGGCGAACGCGCGCCTGGCGTACCAGGCGTACGAGGAGGTCTTCAGCAGCGAGCGCTGGACGGCGCTGGAGCGGGCCGGGGCCAAGCCGCAGCGGCCGCTGTGGGCCTCGACCGGCGTGAAGGACCCGGAGTACCCGGACACCATGTACGTCGACGAGCTGATCGTGCGGCACGTGGTCAACACCATGCCGGAGGCCACGCTCGACGCCGAGGCCGACCACGGCAAGCCGGTCGAGGACTCGGTCCACGGCACGTACGAGGAGTCGAAGCAGATCCTGGACGGCCTCGAGGCCGCCGGCGTCTCCTACGACGACGTCGTACAGGTGCTGGAGGACGAGGGCGTGGAGAAGTTCGAGGTGTCCTGGAAGGAGCTCCTCGACTCGGTGCAGGGCGAACTGGACCGCCTCAAGTGAGCATCCCTTCCGGAGCACAGAAGAGCGGAGCCCACCCCGGCTTTCAGCTCTCCCAAGCGGAGAAGACGCAGCTCGCCCACGAGACGAGCCCGGAAGGCGCGGCGGCGAACCCGCTGCGCGACGCCGCCGACCGCCGGCTGCCCCGCATCGCCGGCCCCTGCGGCCTGGTGATGTTCGGCGTCACCGGCGACCTGTCCCGCAAGAAGCTGATGCCGGCGATCTACGACCTGGCGAACCGGGGG
>JABFWL010000328.1 GCA_013362315.1 Catenulispora sp.
GCGGGCATGCGGCCCAGCACGAACGGCAGCGCCTGCGCCTCGTCCAGGCACGGCAGGATCACGTCGACCGGCGCTGTGCTCACCGGCGCTGTGCTCACCAGCTCTGCGTTTGCCTGCCCTGCGCTCACCGGCCCTGTGCCTGCCTGCTCTGCCCTCGCCGGCAAGGAGCCGTCCGCCAGGCCGGCCATGACCGGCGCCCGGCCAGCCCCGGCCGCCATTCGCCGCCGCACCAGCCAAGCGCCGCCCACGAACAGCGCCGCCACACCGTAGCTGCCGCCGGGCCCCACCCCGAGCTGGCCGGCGTATCCGGCGAGCGCCACGGCGAGCCAGGGCACTGCGGCCCGGCCGCTGAAGGCGACCAGCAGCACCAGCAACTCCGCGTACCACTCGTACGCCGGCGCCGCGACCAGCAACGTCACCCCGGTCATGACCACCGCGCCCCGCCACGGCCGGGCGGCATCGGCGAACCACCACAGCAGCACCGCCGTCGCGACGAGCACCACGAGCGCCGCCGGCACGGCCCAAGCCTGCGGCATCACCAGATCGAGAACCGCGAACCGCCTGCCGCTGTCGTAGCCCTCCTCATTCAGGTAGCCGCTGAGAAACCCGGACGCGCCACCGCCGACGGCCACCAGGTGCGGGACGTACACCGCCAGCACCACGCCGGACAAGGAAGCGAGCAGCGGCAACGGACGCCGCCGGACCGCCGAGGGCAGCAGCAGCGCGGGCGTCATCTTGGTGGCGATCGCCAGCCCCAGCAGCGCACCTCCGGCTGCCGCCCGGGACGCCGTCACGGAGCGGCCGGTCCCCAGGACCACCAGCGCGGCGGCGGTGAGCAGCATGGCGACGACGTCCACGTGGCCGTTGTTGCCGGCCTCGATCGCGACCAGCGGACACCACGCCCACAGCACGGCCTGCCGCGGGTCGGCGCCCAGGCGTGGCAGACCCCGGATGAGCACGGCGGTGACCAGCACGGCCGCGACCGCCGCGCAGACCTGGACGCCGCGCGTTCCCGACCAGTGGACGGCCCAGAAATACGCCTGGGCGACCGGGGGATAGATCGTGTGCACGAGCGGCCGGTTGAGCAGGGTGCACCCCGCGGTGATGTCCGGACCTGATGTCACGCAGTGCCCGTTTCCCGCGGTAGCCGGGAAGAGATCCGGCGTGCGCAGCCCCGCCAGGCGCGAGGCGACTGGCACGTACCTGTAGGGGTCGATACCGTGCGCCTGCACACGGCCGTCCCAGACGTAGCGATACAGGTCGTCGGAGTACCGCGCCGGGGCCGTCAGCGCCGCGACCTGCAGTGCCGCCGCGCCGCCGAGCGTCAGCGCCGTAGCCCAGCTCCGCTTCAGCGAGCCGACCAGCCACGCCCCGCATCCGTAGAGCACGAACATGATGGCGAGCAGTGCGAAGCCCTGCATCCCCCGCGACCACGGCGACCCCGCAGGCAGCCGGACCAGTAGCGCGGTTCCGACGACCAGGCCTGCCAGCACCCCGAGCGCGGCCGCAGGGCGGTATCGGTGCGGCCGTGGGCGCGGCGGCCCGGCGGCGATTCCCGTTTCCATGGCATCACCATGGCCGAGCCACCGGTGTCGGCATCAGCCGCCGCGCCGAGCCGTCATCAGTCTGTAAGACCTGGTCATGGACGCCGGCGGCGTCACAACTTCGTAAGGAGTCGAAGCGTGTGCCGGGCCCGTGAAGACGGTTATCTAGTGCTGTGAGGAAACCCATTGCGAAGGACCTGGCGTCTTTCCTGAGACAACCGCCGCTGCCGCGTTTCCGCAGCCGCCTGCACGATGAGCGCACCGCGACCCTGATCGGCACCGCGCTGGGCGTCGCCTTCGCCACCGCTTTCCTCACCGGTCTGATCAGCCACGTCCTGCAGCATCCGCCGGGCTGGCTGGCGCACCGTCTGCCGGCCCGCCCCAGCTGGGGCTACCGGCTCACGCAAGGGCTGCACGTGTCCAGCGGCATCATCGCGATCCCGCTGCTGCTCGCCAAGCTGTGGACCGTCTACCCGAAGCTGTTCGCCTGGCCGCCGCTGAAATCGCTGGCGCACGCCGTCGAACGGCTGAGCATCCTCGTGCTCGTCGCCGGGGCGGTCTTCGAACTGGCCACCGGGCTGCTGAACTCCGCGCAGTGGTATGTGTGGGGCGGCCAGTTCCCGTTCGTCCCGACTCACTACTGGGTCGCCTGGATCACGGTCGGCGCGCTGATCGTGCACCTGGGCGTGAAGGCGCCGGCCATCGCCCGCGGCCTGCGGAGCCCGAAGACGGAACTTCCCGAGGCGTATCAGCAGATTGTCGAGGAGCAGAAGCAGGGCGTCTCGCGCCGGGCCTTCGTCGCCACGACGGCGGTCGCGGCCGGGGCCGTCACCGTGGCCACCGTCGGGGAGTCGATCGACAGCCTGCGGCCGGTGTCGGCGTTGTCCCCGCGCGACATCGGGGTCGGGGAGCTCGGCGTGCCGATCAACCGGACCGCCGGGCAGGCCGGGATCACCGCCGACCTTGTGACCTCGGACTGGCGTTTGCAGGTCGCCGGCGGCACCCGTCCGCTCAGCCTCAGCCGGGACGAGCTCGCGGCGCTGTCGCAATCCTCCGCCACGCTGCCCATCGCCTGCGTAGAGGGCTGGTCGGTGGACGCGCACTGGGAGGGCGTCCGCATCAGCGACCTGATGGACCTGGCCGGGATCCCGCACGACGCCGACGTCCGCGTGTTCTCCATGGAGAAGAACGGCGCGTACGCGGTGACCGTGATGGAACGTCAGTACGTCCGCGACCGCGCCGCGCTGCTGGCCCTGCGGCTCAACGGCCGGACTCTCACCCTCGACCACGGCTACCCGGCGCGGGTCATCGTCCCGAACCGCCCCGGCGTGCTCCAGACCAAGTGGGTCCGGCGGATGGAGGCGATCGTATGAGAGTCCTGCGGTTCTCGGCGATCGCGGCCGGAGCGGCGATCCTGCTCTACGGAGCGGTCGGGCTGCTGACCGAGCCGCAGATCCAGCAGCCTGGGAACGTGGCGGCGTGGCTGGCGGGCGGGGTGCTGCTGCACGATGCCGTGCTGGCGCCGGCGGTCTTCGCCCTGTGCTGGCTGGCCGCCCGCCACACCGCGCCGCGCAGCCGCCGGATCCTGGCCGGCGTGCTGCTCGTCGCCGGCGCGACCCTGCTGGTGGCGGCCCCCATCCTGCTGCACGGCCGCGTGGCGATCCGATGACTGTGCTGTTCCGCCGCTGCCGCCGCCGACCCGAACCGATCGGAGACCACGATGCGTGACCAGCTCCTCATCATCCTGATGGGCGCCGGCTCCTCCGTCGGAGCCGCGGCGATCGGCTGGATCGCACTGCGGATGCTGCGCGGCCGCTCCCTGCGCGCCTCCCTGTTCGCCAGCGCCGCGACCGCGGTGCTCGCCGTCGTCGCCGGCGCCCTGATCGCCTCCCGCGCCATGTTCATCTCCTCCCACGACGCCGGCGTGGTGCTCGTGGTCTCGCTGTCCGGTGCGCTCGTCACGCTGGTCCTGGCGTTCCTGCTCGGCCGCAGCCTCGCCGACGACAGCCGGGCGCTGAGCTCGGCACTGCAGGCCCTCGGCGACGGCGGACCGCCTTCCGGCCACCGCGGCCCGGCCGCGACCGCGCCGGCCCTGGCCACCGGCGAACTCGCGGCGCTCAGCCGCGAACTGGCGGCCACCGGCGCCAAACTCGCCGAGTCCCGGGACCGTGAACGCGCCCTGGAACGCTCCCGGCGCGAGCTCGTCGCCTGGGTCTCCCACGACCTGCGCACCCCGCTGGCCGGACTGCGCGCCATGGCCGAGGCCCTGGAAGACGGCGTCGCCCCGGACCCCGCGCGCTACCACACCCTGATGCGCCAGGCCACCGACCGCCTCGCGGGCATGGTCGACGACCTCTTCGAGCTGTCCCGGATCCACGCCGGCGCCCTCAAGCTCACCCTGGAGCATGTGGCGCTCGCCGATCTCGTCGACGGCGCGCTGGCCGAGGGGCAGCCGCTGGCCAAGGCCCGCGGCATCGACCTCACCGGCGTCGTCACCACCACCGCGACCGTGCACGGCGACATCCGGGAACTGTCCCGGGCCCTGTCGAACCTCGTCGTCAACGCCATCCGCCACACCCCGGCCGACGGCAGGGTCCGGATAGAGGCCACCGAGGTACGGCCCGCCGGGCCGCCGGCGGACGAGACCGGCCTGAGCGCCGCGGCCGCCGCGACCGACTCAGGCGCCTCGGCCGGAGCGACCGCCACGACCGCCGAGCCGCAGGTCCGCATCGCGGTGACCGACGCCTGCGGCGGCATCCCCGAGGAGGACCTGGACCGGGTCTTCGACGTCGCCTGGCGCGGCACCCAGGCCCGGACCCCGGAGGCGGCCGGCCCGGTCGGCGCGGGCGCCGGCCTCGGCCTGGCCATCGTCCGCGGCATCGCCGAAGCGCATTCCGGCGACGTGACGGTGGACAACATCGAGGGCGGATGCCGCTTCGAGATGCGGCTGCCGGTACCGGTCGGGTAGGCGTTCATCGACGCTTCGAGGGGGATGCCGGATGCCGCTTCGACTTCGAGAATCCCGCGTACCGCTAAGCGCTGGGTACGTCTGGCCCGTTTGCGAACACCCCGTCTGCGGCCATTCCGTCTGCGAACACCCCGACCTCGTGCAGCAGAGCCGCGGCCGCCGTGCTCGTCGGATCGGCGGCCACCGCCGCGGTTTCCCACGTGGGGAGGTCGCCGGCCAGCGGGACGAAGCGCGCGCGGTCGGTCTTCCTCGTGAACGACTGCGGTACCAGTGCCACGCCCAGCCCATAGGCGACCAGGTCGAGCAGGGAGTGCACGTCGGAGGCCTCCAGCGTCACCCGGCGCTCGACGCCGGCCTCGGCCATGACGCGATCGGACAGGTCCCGCGTGCTCCAGTCCGGCGGGAAGTCGACGAACCGCTCGTCGGCCAGGTCCTGGAGCTTGACCTCGTCGCAGCCGGCGAACCGGTGGTCCAGCGCGCAGGCCAGGACGAGGGGTTCGCGGTCGAGCGGCCGGAGCACGACCTCCCCGGGGTCGGGTCGCGGCCGCGAGACGAACGCGACGTCCAGCCGTCCGGTGCGCACCAGGTCGATCAGCTCGCCGGAACCGCCGTGGCGCAGGCTCACCTCGAGCCCGGGATGCTGCTGGACGAAGCCGGCCAGCAGGCCCGGGACGTGCACCGCGTGCAGACACTGCAACGATCCGACGCGCAGCGAGCCGCGGAGCAGTCCCCGCACCGCCGCCACCGCGTCCCTCGCGGCGTCGCCGGCGGACAGCGTCTTGCGTGCCTCGACGAGCAGCGCCTCGCCCTCCGGCGTCAGCCGCACCTGCCGCGTGCTCCGCGAGAACAGCGGCGCGCCGAGCTCCCGCTCCAGCGACCGGATCGAGGCGGACAGCCCGGACTGCGCGATGTGCAGGCGCTGGGCCGCGCGGGTGAAGTGGCACTCCTCGGCGACGGCCACGAAGTGCTCGAGCTGGCGCAGTTCCACGTCGGACCCCATTCATCAGCCACGGTGCTCAATGACATCGGAAACTCCTGTTGGACAGCGCGGATTCCCGGTGACGAGGCTGGAGTCGAAACAAGAGGCAGGATCCAGGAGGGAAGCCCCATGAAGACGCGCCGCATCGGCGACACCGCCGTGAGTGCCATCGGACTCGGCGGGATGCCGATGTCCATCGAGGGCCGCCCCGACGAGCAGCGCTCCATCGCCACCATCCACGCCGCCCTCGACGCCGGCGTCACCCTGATCGACACCGCCGACGCCTACCACCTGCACGCCGACGAGGTCGGCCACAACGAGTCGCTGATCGCCCGCGCCCTGGCCTCCTACGGCGGCGACACGTCCGGCGTACTGGTGGCCACCAAGGGCGGTCACCTGCGCCCGGGCGACGGCCGCTGGACGCAGGACGGCTCGCCGCAGCACCTGAAGGCGGCCTGCGAGGCTTCGCTCAAGCGGCTGGGCGTCGAGGCGATCGGGCTCTACCAGTTCCACCGTCCGGACCCCCGCGTCCCGTACGCGGACTCGATCGGCGCGATCCGCGACCTGCTGGACGAGGGCAAGATCCGGCAAGCCGGCATCTCCAACGCGAACTCGGAGCAGATCCGTCTCGCCAACGAGATCCTCGACGGCCGGCTGGTGAGCGTGCAGAACGAGTACTCGCCCCGGTACCGGGTCGGCGAAGCCGAGCTCCAGCTGTGCGCCGTGTTGGGCCTGGCCTACCTGCCCTGGAGCCCGCTCGGCGGCATCTCGCAGGCCGCCGGACTCGGTTCCCGTTTCGCGGCGTTCGCCGAGGTGGGAGCCGCGCACGGAGTGAGCCCGCAGCAAGCCTGCCTCGCCTGGCTGCTGGCCAAGGCCCCGGTGGTGATCCCGATCCCCGGATCCTCGCGGCCGGAGACGATCCGCGACTCGGCCGCTGCCGTGGACCTGGTCCTGACGCCCGAGGAGTTCGCGCGCCTGGACGCTGAGTGACCGGCCGCGGCTACCTGGGGTAGCACAGGATCGCGGCGCAGCCGTCGTCGGCGGCGACGCCGGGCAGCAGCCGTAGGACGGGTGGCCGACAAATCCAGAACCCGGTCAGTACCGGCGCATATCCTGGGCCCGACTGGCGCGGTACACGCACGGCAAACGGGAGGTTCCACCGGTATGGCGGTCATCTACCCCGTACATCTCCGGGAGCGCCAGCAGCAGCCCGCCCAGCAGCAGCCCGCCGACGGCCGGGCGGGCCCACTCCGGCCAGCGCCACGCCCAGTCGCAGGCATCTTCGATCCAGTAGAGGACCTTGGAGAAGGCGACACCGACCGCGCCGGCGACGACGCCGAGCGCGGCGAACAGCACCAGCTGGTTCGGGCGCGCGGTGTGGAACGGCGGGAGGATCAGGAACGGCACGTTCCCGAACGCCGACCGACCGATCACCGAGGCCGTCACCGACGACAGCACCACCATCGCGAAACCCTCGGCGGCGAAGGAGGTCAGGATCAGCCGGCTGCTGCACCGGGTGTGGCTGGACATCGAGCTCACCGGAGGCGTTGCGCCTTTGCCGTCTGGAAGCCCGGTGTGTCGGCTACACGTTCACCATGCTTCTGTGAGGACTCTGGTATGCCTTCTTAGGGGAGAACGGCCTGCTAGGAACCCTCTGAGGGGTTTCCCTGGCGTCGCTGACGAGCCGCCGTCTCTTCCATTACGTTTGCCGCAATACACGCCGGCAGCCGGAGGACCGAGTGCGCGGTAAGTGCGTTGCCATGCTTGCGATCGCCACGATTCTCAGCGCCGCGGCATGCTCCCAGTCCGGTACCTTGAAGGGCGATTCGGCGCTGACGTCGGCGGGCGTGTCGAGCCAGGATCCTGCGACGTCCGCGTCTCCGTCCCCGGCCGATTCCAGCTCCGCGGCGGATACGGCCGCGGCCACCCCGGATCCCTGCGTCCTGGTCACCAAGGCCGAGGCCCGCGCGCTGGCCGGCATGGCGCTCGACGACGCGGTCAAGGCCGGTCAGGACACCGATTCGCCCTCGTGCACCTACACCGCTCCGGCGACCGGGTCCACAGGGCAGGTGGAGGTGCACGTCGGTCCGGGCGCGAAGAAGTACTACGACCTGGAGCGCGACGGGCTCAAGCACGATCTGCAAGCCGCGCCGGGGATCGGTGACGAGGCCTGGACCGACAAGGACGACCTGACCATCTTCGTCCGCAAGGGCGACGCGTGGTTCGCCATCCACCTGGTCATCCTCGACGATCCCGACAAGTTCATCCCCCGGCTGCGCCAGGCCGGGAAGACCGCGGTGGCCCGAGCATGAACGCACGCAGTTCCAGACGTGCTACGGCCCTGATTCTCGCGGCCCTCACCGTCGCCCTCGCGGGCTCATGCGGCAAGACGGCGCAGTCGAAGGTCCCGCCACCCGGGCAGACCGGAGGCACCGCGGTGTCAGGCACCGCCGCGTCAGGCGCCCCCGCGTCACGAACCGCGGTGCTCTCCTACGGATATGCCCCCGATCCGCACGGCAGCGCCGTCTACCAGCCCGACGTCGTTCTGGTCGGCGGCGGGCCGGCCATCGTGCGCTCGGTCTCGGACGACGGCCTGACCTGGACCATCGACCGGCATGCGCCGAACGCCGACAAGCTGGCGGTGGGCAGCGTCATGTTCGCCACCAGCCGAGCCGTGGGCCGCGTCCTGTCGCTGCACCCGCAGGGTGACGACCTGGTCGTGATGCTGGCGCCCGCGGGTTTCACCGACGTCGTCAAGGACGCGCACGTCTCCCTCGACCAGAACCTCGATCTGAGCCAGGTGATCGTCCAGCAGATCCCCGGCCAACGGGATCAGCTCTCCGGCCACGATTCCCCGACCGATGCGAGCCCGGCCCCGGCCGACTCGCCCTCGGCCACGCCCGCGGACTACCCCTTCCACCAGGACGCAGAGCGCACAATCGTGCTGCCCGCGATCCAGCTCGAAGCGGCGCCCGCCGCGTCCGGAGACCCCCTGCCGCCGGCCACGCCCAACGCCGGCGCCAAGATCCCGGTCACGGTCGGCGCCTGGACCGCGACGGCGTCCGCCGACAAGTCCTCGCTGGGCCTGCAGCTGGAGCACAAGAGCACTTCCGGGCTCAAAGCCAACATCGCGATGAAGTTCCCGGTCGAGAACCTGCACATCAGCTCGGACACCTCCGTCGTGGGCGGCCGGGCCACGGCCACCGGGTTCACGATCTCCGGCATCAAGGGCATGGAGGTGTCGCTGTCCGGCGGCGCCGGGAACGGATCGGCGGACAACGCGAAGGTGAAGTTCGAGGTGCCGATCGAGCTGCACTTCCCCATCCCGCCGGGACCGGCCACCGCGGGCCTGCCCGTCGACATCTCCCTCAAGTGGTCGTTCCTCGTCGAGACCGCCCTGACCGGTAAGAACAGCACGGTCTTCGCCACCGGCAAATACAAGCTCGACGGCCCCCTCGGCATCACCGCCCACGGCTTCCAGGTGCCGACTTTGTCCGTCCAGCAGAGCATCCTGGACAGCATCAGCGGCATCGCCATCGGCCCCTCCGGCATCGTCGCCGCCACCAAGATCAAGGTCAAAGTGGGCTTCGGCACCCCGGCCGCCAGCGCCGGCCCCTACGTCGGCCTGACCGCCTCCACCGGCATCACCCAGGGCTCAGCCCTCGGCTCGCCCCTGGCCCTGTGCCGCAGCGCGACCCTCGACCTCAAACTCAGCACGGGAATCGGCGTGGAGATCTCGCCCCAGCTCCTGTCGTTCCTCAAGGCGCTGCTTCCCGCCAAGTCGAAATTCGAGGGCGGCTGGGAGAGCGTAGCCGAAACCTCCGCACCGATCTTCAGCAAGAGCCAGACACAGCCCAGCGTCGCCTTGTGCGGTAGTTGACGGGCCGAGCCCTTAACCAGTGCCAAGCCCCTTAACCGGCACAGATCAGTGCCCGCAGTGGCACTCGCCCCCGCCGCAACAGGCGTGCCCGGCGTTGAGGTCCGGCACGTCGATCGTGGGATTCCGGTCGAAGAACCCGTGCGGCTTGAGCTTGAAGCCGGCGTAGTCGACCGGCATGATCGGCCAGTCCTCGAGGCGGACGTAGTGCGTCAAACCGAAGGTATGCCACACGACGACGTCCGCGCCGTCGACGGAGCGGTCGCCGGCGACGTACGCCGGCAGGCCGGCGCCGCCGGGGTGCTGGTTGACGGTGTAGCCGCTCGGCCAGAGCTCGTCGCGCTCGTACTGCGTGATCCACAAGTGTTTCTGCGCGAAAGCGGCTCGTTTGGCGATCGGGGATTCGGGGTCGGCCAATAGCGTCGGCAGTCCCTCGGGTACCAGGATGTACGAGGTCGGCTGCCCCATGCGGTTGAGTCGTTCGTCGCTGGAGACGCGCCAGATGCGGCCGAGGTGGTTCGCGGCCTCGCGCTGCGCTTCGGACTCGCTGCGCAGCCGGGTGACCTTGTGGCCGATGGCGTTGCCCCACGGATTGTGTTCGGCGTCCATCGGTACACGCGCCGCCTCGAACTCGTCGACGTGGTTGCGGACGCCGTCGATCGTCAGGTCGAGTCGGGCGGAGAACAGGTGCTGGTGCACCGGCGCGCCGACCCCGGGTGCCACCTGTGTCGAGTACGGGTCGGCGCCGTCATGGCCGGAGGGGAACGGGATGCCGGTCGCCTTCGCCTCCAGCTCGATGGTGCCGTCAAGGTAGAAGTACCAGTAGAAGCCGTAGTCGTAGTTCCCGACGGTCACGAAGAAGGAGACCACCAGGCGGCGCTGGCGGCGGGTCTCCTTCGACCCGGAGTAGATGTCAGCGTGCTTCCACAGCACGCCGAAGTCCTCTTCGTGGATGCATATGGCGTTCGGCAGGACCAGGGGCTCGCCGAGATCGTCCACCACGACCGCGTCCACGTACCTGATCTCGCCGAGGCAGTCACAGCCCAGTTCCAGGGCGTTGGCCAGCCGCCCGAACTGGTACTCGCCGGTGTCGAAGTAGTTCTGCCAGCCGTGCATCGGGCCGGGCTGGCCGTAGTTGACCACCATCTCCGCGATCGAGCCGCGGTAGAGGATCGGGCGCTCGACGCCGCGGTCGCTGAACGAGACCTGGTGGACGGTCAGCCCTTCGCGGCCGTTGAAGCCGATGCGCACCTTCCAGTTCTGCCAGGCCAGGACCCCGTCTTCCAGCGTGAAGGAGACGCCTTCCGGCTGGGTGATCGAGATCGGTTTCAGGTCGGTGCGCTCCGGGCCGCGGTAGGCGGGGTCCAAGTAGTCCGCGGACTCCTGCGGTACGTGCTCGATCTCCGTCTCGACCAGTCGCAGGACCTTGCGAGCGTCGAGGTCCACGTGGGCCACGACGCCGTCGATCGGGTGCGCCCACGCCGAATCGGTCGGATGCGCCTGGTAGAACGACAGCACCCGGAGCATGCGGCGTCCGGCCTCGTCGTCGTAGCCGAAGACGCCGGCGCTCAGCGGCGCGGTCTTGACCTTGTCCAGATCGGTGATGCCGCGCTTGGCCATCGCCGCGACCCAGCCCTCGTCGGCTTTGACGATCTCGTCGACGGCGACGTAGTCCTCGTCCAGGCACGGACCGAAGCCCTCGGTGGCCGGATCGATCGCGCGCTGGAAGGCGATACGGGCGGTCGTGAGGTCGACGACCACGGTGGTCAGCCTCAGCGGCGCCAGCTCGGTCAGCAGCATGCTGACCTCGCGGGCGAGCACGGATTCACCGTCCCAGGCGAGGACGTCCTTCTTGTCGGGTTCGCGGAGCATCACGTACCCGAAGCGGGTGAGCTCGGTGACCAGGCCGGCGTCGATCAGGACCTTCTTGGCGGCCGTGATCTCCTCGGGCGCGAGCGGGGCGAGCGGGTGTCTGGTCATGGGGCGTCCTTAGGGTCGTCTCTCCAGGAGAGTTGACGACTTCGCGGAGAACTTGTCAAGTGTAATGTTTATACCGTGACCTGCGATCGGACCCGACTACACTGGTCGCGTGAAATACGGCACCGGACGGCAGGAGCTGTTAGAGGCGGCGATCCATGTCGTCGCCGCGCAGGGTCTGCGCGGCCTCACCTTCCGATCCGTGGCGGCCCAGGCGGGTGTGACCCACGGCGCGGTGCAGTATCACTTCGGCAGCTGGGACAACCTGGTTGCCGAAGCGCTCGGCCTCGCCGTGCAGCGCAGCATCGACACGGCCGGGCTGACCTCCGCGGGCCCCGGCTTCGAGGGCTTCGCCGGCGCGCTGGTCGCCTCCGTCGCCTCCGATCCCGAACTCCAGGCGTTCCAGTTCGAGCTCACGCTCGAGGCCCGGCGCCGGCCGGAGCTGCTGCCGACCGTCGCCAAGGCCTACGACGCGTACCGAAGCGCGGTCCACGAGGCGCTCACCGCAGGCGGGCTCAGCGATCCGGCGCTGAGCGAGATCGTCGTCGTCGCCCTGGACGGCCTGGTGTTCCAGCAGACCGTGTTCGGCGATACCGTGCGCACGCAAAAGGCTTTGGGGATTCTGCGTGCGCTGCTCACGGCGTACGCCGAGACGGGATCTACGCGAACCTGACGCCGCGACGGCGCCGGCGCACCTCACGCAGGCGTCAGCTCGTCCCCGGCGGCGCCCTCCACGGCGGGTTCGAACCGCACGCCGGCCGCCCGCTGCCGAAGGGTGACGAACAGGGACCACACCACGCCGGCCGCGATCCAGAGCACGAGTACCCACGAGACGGAGTTCAGAGGGCTCGTCGCCTTGTAGAAGGCGCCGAACACGGCTCCGGCCGAGACCAGGACCCCGGCGGTGGCGGCGACGACCAGTTTGACGCGGTTCACCCGGTGCCACAGCCCGCGGGCCCCGGCGACGCTGACGACGAGGTACATCAGGGCCAGTCCGGCCCCGGCGAAACCGGCCATCCACCCGAACATCGGCGCCCACTGCGGCTGCAGCACGCCGGGCTGGTCGGTGGCGCGGGAGAACACCCCGTCGCGCGCCGCGACGAGCACGATCGAGGCCACCGACACCACCGCCACCAGGATCGCCGATCCGACCGGGGTGCGGAAGCGCGGCTGCACACGCGCCAGGGCTCGGGGCAGCCGGCCCGCCCGGGCCATGGACAGCATGCCGCGAGTCGCGGCGACGCAGACCCCGATGGCGACCGCCGCCACGTCCAGGATGATCAGCACGGACATCACGTTGCCGAAGTCGGTCGAGCCGAAGGGCTTGGCGGAGGCGAGGGTCTGCAGCGGGAACACGCTGTTCTTCCACGCCGAGCCGTCCTGCCCGAAGCCGACGTCCTGGGCGTAGGCGGTGAGCACGAAGTACGCACCGACGATGGTGAGCGACCACAGGACCGCGCGGGGAACGTGCCGCTCGGGGTCGTCGGTCTCCTCGGCGAGGTTGGCCGCGGTCTCGAAGCCGATGAACATGTTGATGCCGTACAGGACGCCGTAGAGCAGGTCGAACCGGCCGACGGAGAACGGGTTGAACGGCCGGGCCGTCACACTGTGCCCGCCCTGACCGCCCTTGGCGATGATGTAGACCGAGAACCCGGCGACGACGGCCGCCGAGATCAGCACCAAAACGAGCTGCGCGCGCACGGAGAACTGGACGCCGACGACGACGATGGCGGTGATGACGCCGACGTAGCCGAGGGCCAGGATCCACCAGGCGATGTCCACCGAGAACACCGCTTGCAGCAGACTCTCCGTCAGGCCTCCGAGGACCAGGAACGTCGCGGCGGCCAGGACCAGCATGGCGCCGAAGTACAGCCAGCCGGCCACGATGCCCACGGCCGGTCCGAAGGTGTCGCAGATGTACTCGTAGAGCGATCCGCACAGGTGGATGCGCTTGGCGTACTGCGCGATGATCCAGCCCGCGCCGAAGATGCCGATGCCGGCGATGATCAGCGCGATGGGGGTGGCCGCGCCCGCGCCCCGGCCGGTGGCCGACAGGCCGACCATCAGGGGCAGCAGGCTGGCCACCGAGAACACCGGACCCATGAAGCCGACCGACTGCGCGAGCACGCCGGTCATGGAGATCTTGGTTCGGCCCAGTGAACTGTCTGGCGATCTGTCTGGTGAGCTGTCTGGTGACGCGTTCGGTGTGTCGCTCATCTCGACTCCTGTCGAAGGGTGAGGATAGCCGATTCGATCATCGGCTGTGTACGATATTCGAACACCGTGTACGATTGTTGAAGAGATGGTGCTGCCGCCGGCGAGCCGTGTCAACGGCTCGGACGAAAAGTCACCGGGGTTTTACAGCAGACCGGCTGCGGTTGAATAGCGAACAGCGCGACGACGGCCGGCTAAGCGGGCAGCAGGATCCGGTTGGACTGGCTGACGAGCAGGTCACGCACCTCGCGCCGGAACACGGCGAAGTCGGGATCGTCGGCGAGCGCCCGGCGCCGGTGGGTGCGGTCGGCGAGGTCGGTGAAGCGCCACAGGTAGATCAGCGTGTTCAGATCGCCGATCTCGACGGTGTAGACCCCGGCCGGTTCGCCGAGGTGCCGGGTCTGCGGAGCGCGGCCCAGGCGCTGCCAGGCGTCGAGGTAGCGTCCGGTCGAACCGGGCAGGAGCCGGTATTCACGTTCTTCGAGGATCATGACGGGCCTCCCGCGTTCAGTCGGTCGGCAAGCCGGGCCAGCACGGGACCGATGCGGTCGGCGGTCCCGGCCGCCGCGACGCAGCGATCAGGTCGGACCAGGACGACGTCCCAGCCCCGGTCCCGGAACCAGGGCCGCAGGTGATTGTCGAGGTCTTCGACGACGATCAGGTCCGCGCCAGGGTGCGGGTGCTCGCCCGGTCGCAGACTCGCGGCCGATCGCGATTCGACGACCGTGACCACCGTGGCCCCGAACGCCTCCACGGCGGCGCGTTCGGCCGCCGTGAGCCGGCTGCGCGGGTCGCACCCGAAGCCGACGATCGCGAACCACGGCCCCAGGACTTCGTCCAACCGCACATGGCGGCCGTCCAGGTCTTCGACCAGAGGTTGGGGAAACATACGCCCGACGCCGGAGGCGTCGTGCCGGGCCTGATCCGTGGCGACGAATCCCTCGCGATAGTGGGGGATCGGTTTGAACCGCATCTCCAGGACCCACCTTCGGGCGGCGGGCACGACGGTGGCGGCGCGCAGCAGCCGGTCCCGCGCCTTGGCGACTCCCCTTCGGCGTTGCCCGAGGATGCGCCCCAGCGTGTCGGACAGCTCGATCATGGCGGTCGCGTGCGGGCGGCGTTCCCGGTCGTAGCTGGCCAGCAGGGATCCGTCGGCCTGGCCTCGGGTGACGGCCGCGAGCTTCCAGCACAGGTTGGTCACATCCCGGATGCCGGTGTTCAAGCCCTGGCCGGCCCAGGGCGGCATCAGGTGCGCGGCGTCGCCGGCCAGTGCCACCCGGCCGTGCACGAAGCACGCCGCGACGCGGGAGTGGTGGGTGTAGACCCGGGACCGGATCACCTCGACCGAACGCGGATCGGGGACGTGGCGACGCAGCAGTTCGTCGACGCGGTCGCGGGTGAGAATGGCGTCGCCGTCCTCGCCGGGGAAGAGCATGAACTCCCACCGGCGATGGCCCTCGGGCAGCCGGGCGCTGACGTATGGTCGGCGTGGATCGCAGTGCAGCGCGGTATAGGGCGCGTCGAGTGGGTCGTTCGCGCAGTCGATGACCACCCACCGGCGTGGATGCGTCGTGCCCTCGAGCCGGATGCCGAGCCGGTCCCGGACGGTGCTGCGGCCGCCGTCGGCGGCGATCACATAGTCGGCGCGGACTTCGCGGCGGCCGTCACGCCCGTCGAGCAGCAGGGTGACGCCGTCGTCGTCCTGCACGAGTTCCAGCAGTTCGGTGCCGAGACTCACTCGTACGTGAGGGAAGCGTTTCAGGCCGCCGCGAAGCACCGCCTCGGCGGTCGGCTGCAGGAAGATGTTGCGCCGGTGCCAGCCGAGTTCCCGGATGGTCGGACGGATGTCGGCCAGGCAGTGCCCGGCCGCGTCGATCAGCTTTAGTGGAACATTCTGGATCGTTGTGCGCAGCACCTCGTCGGCCAGGCCGATGCCTTGCAGCGTGCGCAGAGTCTCGTCGTCGACGCCGATCGCCCGCGGATAGTCGACGATCTCCGTGTCCCGGTCGATGATCAGCGTGTCGACGCCGTACCGGCCGAGCAGGTTGGCGGCGGTGACGCCCACGGGCCCGGCGCCGATGACGGCCACGCTGGCCCGCTCGGGTCCCGCTGGTCCCTCGGCGACGTCGGCGACCTCGGCGCTCACGGCGACCTCTGGGCCGTTCATGGCTGCCGGGCGGCGAGGAACCCGCGCACCGTGTCGATGAACACCGCCGGATTGTCGTCGTGGACGTAGTGTCCGGCGTCCGGCACCTGCGCCCAGCGCACCAGCGGCTGGCGCCGCACCATCTGTTCGCAGGTCTCGACCGGCAGGAAGTCGGAGCGTGCGCCGCGCATCACCAGTGTGGGGCAGCGCAGCGCGTCCACGCAGGACCACAGGTCTACGGATCCGGCCGGATCACCGCGACGGCGCGCCTCGGCGATTCCGGCCATGTCCAGCCGCCACTCGTAGCCTCCGCCGCCCGCTGGACGCACGGTGTTCTCGATCCGCGACGCCAGCGCCTCCTCGGTGATGTCCGGTCGGATAGCGCGCCAGTAGGCCCGCACCTCCTCCAGGGAGCCGAATCGCGACGGCGTGTCCGCCATCTCGCTCAGGATCCGGGTCGCACCGGCGGTCTCGGTGGACGATCCGGGCCCGATGTCCTCGATGACCAGCGCGGTGACCTGATCCGGGTGCCGGGCCGCGTAGCTGTAGGCGACCGTGCCGCCCATCGAGTGCCCGACGATCGCGAACCGGTCCAGGCCGAGCAACGCCACGAGATTCTCGATGTCGCTGACATAGGTGTCGGTGCGATAGGAACGCTGGGGATCCCAGCCGCTTTCGCCCCGGCCGCGGAAGTCGGGCGCGATCAGCAGGTGCGAGCCGCTGAGCGCCTGGGCCACAGGTTCCCAGGTGCGGGCATAGCTGCGCAGCCCGTGTAGCAGGAGCACCGGAGGCGAGTCGGCTTCGCCCCACTGCAGGAATCGGCAAGCCAGCCCGTTGACCTGGACGATGTGGCTGGAGGCTGTGGCGGTGGCCATGATGGCGGCTACCGCAGCCCGTCCTCGCCGCGCACGTCCTCGGCGGCGAGCCCGCCGAGCCGGGCGTGCAGGCGGCCCCGGGAGGCGAAGGCGAAGGCGACGACCACCTCGTCCGGCCGCGGAGCGTCGCCGAAGGTGACGGAGACGGTGTCGTAGTTGGCCCGGACGAACAGCGCGTCCTTGTGCGCCAGCGGGATGTCGATGACCGCGCCGGCCGAGCCGACCTTGCCGGTGGAGGGCACCCACGACTTGCCGCCGCCGACGGCTTCGCGGATGGGGTCGGCGAACACCTGGGTCAGGAAGGCGTTGCCGTGCTCGTACTCACCCAGGGAGCCGACCACCATGGCCTTGCCATAGCTCTGGATCCCGGCCTCGCCCGCGGCCTCGACCGCGCGGCGGCCGAACTCGCGGCCCAGCTCGTCGGACTTGGCGACGATGTCGCTCAGGTCCTGGCTGAACCGGCCGGCGTACGGGTTGTGGATCGCCGCGGCGATGACCACGCGGCGCACCGGTTCTCCGTCGGCGGCCTGCCCGGTCTCGTTGGCCAGGACGTCTTCGACGTGCGTGAACCACTTGCGGACGTGGTAGGGCCCGAAATTGGCGTGCGGCATGGTTGGCTCCTCTATGGGGGACGGTGGATCGGTCAGGGGTACAAGGGCTCGAGGACGACCGGCTCGCTGGGGGCGTGGTGCTCGCCAAGGATGCGGCGGCCTTCGGCGTCGTCGGTGACGGTCTCTGCGAAGAATTCGAAGCGGTTGCCGTCCAGATCCTCGAAGTAGAGCCCGAATCCGACCTTGTGGTCCGTGGTCTTGACGACCTTCACGCCTTTGGTCAGCAGCATTCCGTACAGCCGGCGTAGTTCTTCGACGTCGCCCTCGATCTCCAGCCCGTAGTGCTGCAGGCCCAGTCCGCCCTGCTGGGCTCCGGGTTCGGCTTTGATCAGGGCGAGGTCGTGGTGCTTGCGTCCGAAGGAAAGGAAGACCCACTGCGGGCCGCGGGCGGTGATCTGCATGTCGAGGATGTCGGCGAACCATTGCGCGGAGGCTTCCGGGTCGCGGACGAACAGGGAGAGGTGGGTGCGGGTGATGACGGGTTTGACCGGGCTGTGCGCAGCGGTCGAAGGATGTGACATTGCAGGCTCCTGATTCGGCTCAGTGGTGTGCGGCGGACGGCGCGGGTGCCGTGGCGGGGGTCCACGCCACGTCGGTGATCTCAGGAAACTCGCGCCACTCCTTGACGAAGGCACGGCCGCCATCGACGGAACGGAACAGGTGGCCGTACTTGGTGCCGGCGAACACCAGCTGGGGATCGGCGGGATGGGTGCCGAACGCCCAGACCGTGGAGTTGGCCGGCGTGTCCAGACTGGCCTGCCTCCACGTGGCCGCCAGGTCGTCCGAGCGGAAGATCCGGGTCGTCGTCCCGGGAGTTCCGTCGCCGATGCCGAGCAACACCGCATTCGATCCGGGCAGGCGGGCGACCAGCCGGGTGTAGTAGATGCCCCACTTCTCTCTGGTGTCGGTACGGGTCCAGGTGGCGCCGTCGTCCTGACTGACGAACAGGGCGTTCACGACCGCGCACACCAGCGTCTTGGGTGGGCCGTCCACCACGATCATGCAGTGCACATCGGAGTTGGTGACGCCATGAGGCAGTTCGCGAGGGGTGCCGTCGGTACGTTCCCACGTGTCGCCACGGTCGCGGCTGCGCCACAATCCGCCCTCCTCGACGCCGAACCACACGGACTTGGTGTCGACGTGGTCCCAGACGGCGGTGAGAATGCGGGGCTTACTCACGCCGGCACAGTGCTCCGGCAGGTTCGGGGGCAGCGCGTCCCAGGTCGCCCCGCCGTCGGCGGTGCGGTAGACGACGGCGCGCGACGGGGCACCGGTACCGACGATCATGCTGTCGGGCTCGTTCGGGTCGATGGCGATCGACCAGACCTGACGGTCGTTGAAGGGAGTGTCGACGCGCGTCCAATGCGTACCGGCGTCATCGCTGCGGCCCAGACCGGCGTCGGCGCCGGCGAACACCGTCTCGGGGCGGGCGGGATGCACGGCTAGCGCGCGCACCACCGCGTCGAACTCCAGGCCCTGATCCAGGGGGATGCGGTGCCAGCTGCCGCCGTCGTCACTGCTGCGCAGCACTCCTTGGCCCGCGGTCGCGACCAGAATCGTTCCTTGCATTGACACTCTCCTCACAGGAAGACGCCGCGGGTCAGACCGCCATCGACGCCGAGGGACTCGCCGGTGATGCCGCCCGCGCCGGGGCCGGCGAAGAAGCACACCGCGGCGGCGACCTCGTCGGCGGTCAGCACCCGCCGGATCGGGGTGCGCGCGATGAAGTCGCGTTCGACCTGCTCGGCGGTGGTGCCCTGGGCGGCGGCGTTCCGGGCGTAAAGCTCGTGGATGTGCTCGGTCTCCACGACCCCCGGATGCAGGGTGTTGACGGTGATGCCGTCCGGACCGAGCTGGTCGGACAGCACCTTGGTCATATGGACGATCGCGACGTTGCGCATACCGGACAGGGCGTGGCTGGAGCGGCCGGTCAGCCCGCCGATGTTGACGATCCGGCCGTAGTGCTGTTCGCGCATGTAGGGCGCGACGGCTTTGATACACCGGAAGTAGCCGACCACCTTGGTGTTCAGGTCGGCGAGCAGCGACTCCGGGTCGGCCTGCGCGATGTCGTTGCGGACCAGGCCGGCCGGCGCCGCGGCTCCGTTGATCAGGATACTGACCGGACCGATGGCGGCGGCCGCCGCAGCCAGCGCCGTGACGGCCCCGGTGTCCGTGGTGTCGGCCACGACGGGGATCACCTCGCCGCCGAGCTCGGCGGTGATCTCCTTCGCCGCCTGCTCCAGAATCGGCAGCCGGCGGGCGGCGATCACCACCTGCGCGCCGCGTTCGACCAGTGCTCTGGTGACGGCCTTGCCGATGCCCAGGCCGCCGCCGGTCACGATCGCGACCTGGCCGGCGAGGTCACGGGATGCTGTCAGAGGGCTCATGTCAGGTTCACCCACACGCTCTTGGTCTCGGTGTACTGCTCAAGGACGGCCCGGCCCATCTCGCGGCCCCATCCGGACTGCTTGTAGCCGCCGAACGGGGACGCGGGGTCGGTGAGGTTGTAGCAGTTGACCCACACGGTCCCGGCCTTGATCGCCGCGGCGATCCGGTGCGCTTGTGTGAGGTCGTTGGTCCACAGGCCGGCGGACAGTCCGTAGGGGCTGTCGTTGGCCTTGTCGATCAGATCGTCGACGTCCCTCCAGCGCATGGCGACCAGCACCGGGCCGAAGATCTCCTCCTGGACGACGCGCATGGCGTGCGTCGTCTCGGTCAGGATCGTCGGTTCGAGGAAGAAGCCGCCGGCGTTCTCCTCGCTTAAACCGGCGGGGCGCGCGCCGCCACAGGCCAGGGAGGCGCCATCGGCCAGGCCGGATTCCACATAGGAGGTGACCGTGGCCAACTGTTTGGCTGACACCAGCGGCCCCATTCCCGTGGCCGGATCGTGGCCGGGGCCGACGACGATCCGGCGGGCTCGGTCGACGAGTGCTGACATGACGTCGTCGTAGACGTCGGCGTGCACATACAGCCGGGAGCCGGCGGTGCAGGTCTGGCCCTGGTTGAAGAAGATGCCCTCGCAGGCGGCCGCGGCGACGGCGGCCACGTCGGCGTCGGGGAGCACGATGTGCGGCGACTTGCCGCCCAACTCCAGCGAGACCTTCTTCAGGTTGCCCAGCGCGGCCTGGGTGACCAGGCGTCCGACCTGCGTGGAGCCGGTGAACGCGACCTTGTCCACGCCGGGGTGCGCGGCGATCGCGTGACCGACGGTGGCGCCGGTTCCGGTGACGACGTTGACGACGCCGGGCGGGAATCCGGCTTCTGCGATGAGCTCGGCCAGCCGGAGGGTGGACAGCGAGGTCTCCTCGGCCGGTTTGAGGACGACGGTGTTCCCCATGGCCAGCGCGGGGGCGAGCTTCCAGGAGGCCATCGACATCGGGAAGTTCCACGGCACGATCGCGCCTACCACGCCGATCGGTTCGTGCACTGTGTAGTTCAGGACCCGCAGTCCGCCGCGTGGTGACAGCGGGATGGTGGAGCCCTCGAACTTGCTGGGCCAGCCGGCGAAGTAGCGGAAGAGCTTCGCGGTGGTGCCGACATCGACGGCGCGGGCCACGGTCACCGGTTTGCCGTTGTCGAGCGATTCGATGAGGGCCAGTTCGTCGGCGTGCTCCTCCACGAGCTCGGCGAGCCGGTGCAGCAACTCGCCGCGTTGCAGGGGATTGATGTCGCGCCAAGCCGGGTCGGCCAGGGCGGCGCGGGCCGCGGCGACGGCGTCCTCGACATCGGCGCCGTCGGCGGCGGCGATCGCGGCCAGCGGCCGCCCGGTGGCCGGATTGACAGCGGTGATCGTCTGACCGGACCGGCTCGGCCGCCACCGCCCTCCGATCAGCAGGCCGTGGTCGCGGGCCAGGAAGGAGGCGATGCCCGGTGGCGTCGAGGAGGGGATCGAAGGGGCTTGAGTCAGGGTCATAGCGACATCTCGATGAGGTGCGGGCCGTCGGAGGCGATGGCTGCTTGCAGGGCTTGGCTCAGCTCGGCGACCGTGGTCGCGCGCCGGCCCGGCACGCCGTAGCCGGCGGCCAGCGCGATCCAGTCGACGCGGGGATCGGACAGGCTGGTCAGCGCGGCGGCCTTCGGACCGAATGCGGACTCGCCGTGGCGGTTCAGCTCGGTGCGCAGGACGTTGTAGGTGTGGTTGGCGGCGATGAGTACGGTGACGTTCACGTTTTCGCGGCTCATGGACCACAGCGCTTGGGCGGTGTAGAGGCCGCTGCCGTCTGACTGGAGTGCGATGACCGGCCGGTCCGGTGCCGCTATGGCCGCACCCAGCGCCACCGGCAGTCCCTGGCCGATCGCACCGCCGGTGTTGGTCAGGGCGGTGTGAGCCGATGCGCCGGCCGACGCCGTATAGAAGGGGTAGCCACAGGTGCCGCCTTCGACCGACACGATCGCGTCTTCCGGCAGACAGGCTGCGACGGTCTGCCCGACGGTGGCGCCGGTCAGTGGCGCGTCGGGGTCAGGCAGGCCGCCGGCCTTCGGTGCGGTGATGGAGTCAGCGGGTTCGGCGGCGCCGAGCAGGTCGGCGAGTTCCAGCAGTGCTTCCTCGGCGTCCTCGCCTGGTCGGGCCAGAGACCTCAGCGTCTCAGGTCGGGCGAGTCGGCTCGGCAGACCGGCGTATCCGAAGTAGGCGACCGGCTCTTCGGCTCCGGCGATGACGACCAGATCACGGTCGCCCAGCGCGGCGATGGCCGCCTCGGGGAAGTAGGGGAGCCGGTCGATCGCGGGCAGGCCCGCACCCCGTTCGGCCACCGCGGGAAAGGTCTCGCTGAACAGTGCCGCCCCGGTAAGCGCGGCTATTCGACCGGCCGCCTGCTGACCCCTCCGAGTCAGGGCGTCGCCTCCCAGGATCAGCACGGTGCTCGCTCCGGCGCTGCGTATCCGCGTGGCGACCTCTTTGACGCGACCGCTGTCCACGCGTGCGTGGCGACGGCCCGCCGATTCCGCCGCGGAGCGCGACGCCACCGGGACGGCGGCGGCCAGGTCCTGCTGGTGGTCGGCGGGCACGATCAGCGTGGCCACCCCCGGTCTGCGGTGTGCGTCGTCGATCGCGGCCCGCGTGGCGGCGTCGATGTCCTCTCGGCCGGCCACGGTGAAGGCGGAGCCCACGGTCGTCGCCAGCGCGGCGATGTCGGAGGTGAGCGGAGCGTCATACGGCAGGTGCCAGCTGGTGTGGTCGCCGACGACGTTGACCACGGGCGTGTGGGCGCGCCGGGCATTGTGCAGATTGGCCAGGCCGTTCGCGAGGCCGGGCCCGAGGTGGAGCAGGGTCATCGCGGCCCGGCCGGTGATCCGGGCATAGCCGTCGGCGGCACCGGTGCACACGTTCTCCTGCAGTCCGAGCACCCCGCGCACATCCGGTGTCCGGTCCAGCGCCGCCACCAACGGCATCTCCGTAGTGCCGGGATTGGCGAAGCAGACCCGCACTCCCTTTTGCACGGCGGCCGCCATCAGTGCTTCGGCGCCGGTGACCGTTTCCTCCGCCACGATTCCCACCTTGCTGGACGACGATCAGCTGAACGATTATCGAACATCATGTTCGCTCAGCGGTAAGAGTAGGCGTGATCGACGCCGGAGGGAAGACCTTGGCGGAAAGACCTCGGCGCCGAAGCGAGAACGTAGACGGGGCGTTCGTGCCCGAAGTGCGCTAGGAACTCAGGGCACGACAATTACCGGCGGCACCGTTCGGCGCGCCGGATACTCTGCGGGTTGGATACTCGACGGGACGGCGTGCCGGTGCCTGATGCGGCACGGGATGAGCGCTAGCGCGAAGCCTTCTGCCCGGTGTGGTCGCCGGAAAGCCGCCGAGTCGCTTCGGCGGCGGCGGCCATGACCGCCTCCGGAAGGGATTCGTCGGCGAGTTCGACGCCGAGTTGGACGATGCCGATGCTGGCCGTGGCCCAGTCGGAGGTGGCGATCGGTGCGGCCACGCCGATCGCTCCGGTCTGCAGCGCTCCGATGCTCAGTGCGTAGCCTGCCTTGCGGGCTTGCACGATGTCATCCGTGTCGTCAGCGGCCGGCGGCCGTCCGGCCAGGATGGCGATACCGTCGGCGCCGACCGCGAGCGGATGGCGCGCTCCCTGGCGCAGCGCGAGATGGAAGGTGCTCTGCGGCGGTTCCTCGGCGATCAGGACCATGGCCTGGTCGCCGTCGGCGACGCTGAGCAGAGCGGTGCTGTTGGTCTTGCCGCTGAGCTGCCGCAGGATGGGCAGCACGGTCGCCTGCAGCCGGGGGCGCAGGTGGCTGGCCAGCTCGGCGACCCCGAATCCCAGGACATAGCGCGAGTCGGCGCGTCCGATGAGGCGATGCGCCTCCAGCGTCCGCAGCAGCCGATAGACGACCGCGCGCGCCGTGGACAGCCGGTCGGCCAGTTCCCCGGCCGTCAGCCCATCGCCGTGCTCGGCCAGCAGCCACAGCACGGCCAGTCCGCGGTCGAGAGTCTGGGACGTCTCGCCTTGTGTCGCAGTCATCGATGTCCTTTGTAGCCGACCGGATGGGGCGTGAGCCGCAGTCATGGTTTAGCACACCGCAACCATTGACCACCCGCCCTCGCCATCGTACTGTACGGCTATCGTCCACGAGGAACGGTAATCGAACATGACGCAGCGAACAGTGGCCGAGGATCTGGCCCGCAGCCTTCCCACCACATCATTCGTGGCCGGGAAATGGGAACCCCTTTCCACCTCCAAAGCCTTCGATGTCGAGACTTTCGATGTCATAGACCCGGTCACCGAGCAGGTGCTCACCACGGTGACGGAGGCCGACGAAACAGTGCTCGACCGCGCCGTCACGGCCGCGCACGACGCTCTGGACTCCGGCGAATGGGGCCGCATGGACGGCGCCGCGCGTGGAGAGCTGCTCCATGCCTTCGCCGACCTGCTCCAGCAGCGCTCTGAAGACTTCGCCGACCTGGAATCCCTCGAAGTCGGCAAGCCCGGCATCGAGCCGCGCGTCATCGACCTGCCGCAGGCGGTCGCCACCTTCCGGCATTACGCGGGCTGGGCCGACAAGCTGACCGGTCAGTCCATCCCCACCCCCGGCTACATGGGACGGCCCACGCTCAGCTACACGGTGCGCGAGCCGATCGGCGTGGTCGCCGCGATCACCCCGTGGAACTCTCCGACGATGATCGCCTCCTGGAAGATCGCCCCTGCGTTGGCCGCAGGCTGCGCTGTGATCCTCAAGCCGCCGGAGGACGCACCGCTCACCTCGCTGCTGCTCGCTGAGCTCGCCGACCAGGCCGGTCTGCCCGCCGGCGTCCTGAGCGTCCTGCCGGGTCGCGGCGCCGCCACCGGCCGCCTGCTCACCGAGCACCCCGGCATCGACAAGATCTCCTTCACCGGCAGTCCGGAGACCGGACACCTGGTCGCCACAGCGGCATTGCGCGGCTTCCGTCCGACGACGCTGGAGCTGGGCGGCAAGAGCCCGCAGATCGTCTTCGCCGACGCCGACCTGGACGCCGCCGCCGACGGCGTGGCCCTGGGCGTCTTCGCCAACCAAGGCCAGGTCTGCGCGGCGGGCAGCCGGATCCTGGTGGCCCGCTCCATCCACGACGAGTTCGTCGACCGGCTCGCGGCCCGTGCCGCCGCCGTGGTGCCCGGCGACCCGTTCGAGCCCGGCACCACGATGGGCGCCTTGATCAACGCCCGGCAGCTCGACCGGGTCCTGGGATACGTCGAGGCCGGCAAGGCCGAGGGAGCGCGGCTGGTCACCGGCGGCGGACGCCCCGATCGCAGCGGCTTCTTCGTGCAGCCCACGCTGTTCGCCGACGCCTCGAACACCATGACCATCGCCCGCGAGGAGATCTTCGGCCCGGTCGGCACGATCATCGCCTTCGACACCGACGACGAAGCGGTAGCGCTGGCCAACGACAGCGCTTACGCGCTCGCCGCGACCCTGTGGACTCCCGACGTCTCCCGCGCGCACACTCTCGCCCGCCGGGTTCGCGCCGGCGCCGTGGCCGTCAATGGCTGGTCCCCGTTGGACCCGCGGCTGCCTTGGGGCGGCTCGGGCCGCAGCGGACAGGGCCGCGAACTCGGTCTGGCCGGCCTAGAGGCGAACACCCACCTGAAGACCATCACCGTCGTCCTCTGATTCCCCGATCCGCAAAATCAGCATCCTTCGAAACGGAGTTCCCATGTCCGCTGCCCGCATTCTCGTCGTCTACTACAGCGCCACCGGATCCGTGCACCGCCTCGCCGAGGCGGTCCGCGACGGCGCCGCGGCCGCCGGAGCCGACGTCCGGCTGCGCCGCGTCGCCGAACTCGCCCCGCCCGAGGCGATCGCCTCCAACCCCGACTGGCACGAGCACAAGAGCCAGACCGACGACCAGGTGGAAGTAGCCACCCTCGACGACCTGGACTGGGCTGACGGCTACGCCTTCGGCACCCCCACCCGCTACGGCGCCCCGGCCGCGCAACTCAAGCAGTTCATCGACTCGGCGGGCGGCCTGTGGCAGGAGGGCAAGCTCGCCGACAAGCCGGTGACAACATTCGTGTCCTCCGCCGAACAGCACGGCGGCCAGGAAGCCACGATCCTGTCGCTCAACAACGTCTTCTACCACTGGGGCGCGCTGATAGTGCCGCTCGGCTACACCGACGACATCGTCTACGCCGCCGGCGGCAACCCCTACGGCACCTCCTGGCCCGCCGGCTACCCCTCAACGATGCCGGACAAGACAGTCCTGGAATGCGCCCGCTACCAGGGCCGCCGCTTGGCCCGTTTCACCGAGGCGCTCGCCAGCGCGCGGGCCTGAGCACAGGTGAGGAGCGGCGCCGGGCATGCCGGGCATGGACATGGGTACCGGCGGGCGTTCCGCTGCGCTGGTACTGGCTGAACTCACCCTGTTCTGGGGTGTGACCCTCCTGCACCTGATTCGGCTGCTGTTCATCACCCAGCTCACCCGCGCCGATCGGGCCGAAGACACCGCGCACCTGGCCATGGGCACAGGCATGACACTCATGGTGTTCCCCGGTGTCCCGGTCGGCGTCCTGCACCTCTCGGCGGTGGTTTTCACCCTGCTCGCCCTGGTCTTCTTCACCCTCGCCGGACTCGGCCGGGCCGGACGCCGATGCCAGAACACGGCGATCGGCGCCGGCCAGGCCGCGATGGCGTACATGTTCGCCGCTCCCGCGCACCCGCCGACCTGGCTGCCACCGGCCCTGGCCGGCGTCCTGGCGGTATGTGCTCTGATCCACGCCCGGCGGCTGATCCGCACGCGCCACCGGCGCACCGCGCCCGACAGCAGCCGGATACCACCGGCGGTCACGCATGCCGGGACGTTGCTGGCGACCGCCACGATGGCGTGGATGGTCGTCGCCGCCTGACCGCACT
>JABFWL010000543.1 GCA_013362315.1 Catenulispora sp.
ACGTTGTAGACGTCGGCGACGCCCTTGTGCAGGCCCAGGGAGGCCACCGAGCCGACGTGCTTGTGCTTGTACTCGCGGGGCTCGAAGCCGCGGACGCGGGCCACCACGTTGTCGGCGAGCTGCTTGGCCTGGCGCACCGCGTGCTGGGCCGAGGGGGAGCAGAACTTCCCGGGGCTGGTCAGGTCCGGGACCTGGGCGCCGTCGCCGGCGCTCCAGACGTTGTCGAAGCCCTCCACCTGCAGGGTGGCGCCGGCCATCACGTGGCCGCGCTCGCCCAGCGGGACGCCGAAGCGCTGCACCACCGGGTTCGGCTTGACGCCGGCGGTCCAGACGATGGTGGAGGCCACCATCTTGGTGCCGTCGGAGAGCTGGACGCGACGGTTGACGCAGGACTCCAGGAAGGTGTTGAGCTTGACCTGGATGCCGCGCTTCTCCAGCTCGCGGACGGTGTACTCGCCGAGCGCCGGGCGGACCTCGGGCAGGATGCGGCCGGAGCCCTCGACCATCACCCAGCGCATGTCCTCGGGGCGGATGTTCGGGTAGATCTTGCAGGCGTCGCGGGCCATGTCCTCGAGCTCGGCGATGGCCTCGATGCCGGCGAAGCCGCCGCCGACGAAGACGAAGGTCAGCGCCCGGCGCCGGATCTTCTCGTCCTTGGTGGTGGCCGCGATGTCCATCTGGCCCAGCACGTGGTTGCGCAGGGCGATGGCCTCTTCGATCTGCTTGAAGCCGATGCCGTGCTCGGCCAGGCCCGGGATCGGCAGGGTGCGCGGGATGGAGCCGACCGCGATCACCAGCTGGTCGAACTCGATCTCGTACGGGTCGCCGGCGATCGGCTCGATCACGGCCACCTTGCGCTCGTGGTCGATGTCGGTGACGCGGGCGGTGAGCACCTCGGCGCGCTTGAGGATCTGGCGCAGCGGGACCACCACGTGCCGCGGGGACAGGGAGCCGGCCGCCGCTTCCGGCAGGAACGGCTGGTAGGTCATGTACGAACGCGGGTCGACGACCGTGACCAGCGCTTCGTCCTTGCCGAGCTTCTTGAGGATGCGATGTGCGGTGTACATGCCCACGTACCCGCCGCCGACGATCAGAATCCGAGGGATCGCCTTGCCGTTGCCGCTCGTCTTGCCCACTTTTGCTCGCCTCCGCCGCCTAGTCCAAGGCCGCCTGTTCGACGCTCTTTCGGTTACTTCCAAGCGTAGAGACGTTTTGTTAGGGCTCGGTGTGACGGGAGTTAAGGGCCGGTGCCGGCGGGGAGATTTGGGCGCCTTTGCCATCAGATGCGGCCGTGATGGTGGTCACACTGTGAGGAACATTACAGCTATCGCGACACAGTGTCAGGACGTGAGACGGATTCTACGACGCGTAGAAGTGTGAGGCAATGGTTTCGGGCGGCGGGTTTTCCGAAGCGGCCTTCCGGCAGCGGCTCACGTCGAGCGCTCACGCAAGGCCCTCAGGCGATGCTCGCCGCGATCCCGTCCAGGATGTCCCGCTCGCTGACCACGACCTCCGGCACGGCCAGGCTCGCCCCGACCCGCTCCATCACCGCCAGCAGCACCAGCGCGCCGGCGCCGATCACGTCGGCCCGGCCCGGGTGCATCACCGGGATCGCCTGGCGCTCCTGCGGCGTCATCCCGAGCAGCCGCTCGGTGATGTCGCGGACCTGCGTCAGCGACAGGTGCGACAGGTGGATCTGCTCCGAGTCGTACTCGTCCAGGCGCAGCGCGATCGCGCCGAGCGTGGTCACCGTGCCGGCCAGCCCGACCAGGGTCCGGGCCTCGGCCAGCGGCACCGCCTCGGCGGCCAGGTCGATCAGCTGCTCGATGTCCGAACGGGCCGCCTTGATCTGCGCCGTGCTCGCGGCCCCGGGGCCGCGCAAATGGCGTTCGTACATCCGTACGCAGCCCATGTCGACGCTGCGCGCCGCGATCACCCCGCGCTCGGCGTCGCCGAGCACGAACTCGGTCGACCCGCCGCCGATGTCCAGGACCAGGTACGGCGCGCTGTGCCGGTCGTGCGGCAGCTCGGCGGTGGCGCCGGTGAACGAGAACCGGGCCTCCTCCTCGCCGGTGGCGACATACGGCACCACGCCGAGGATGCCCTTGACTCCGTCGACGAACTCCTGCCGGTTCTCAGCGTCGCGGGTGGCGCTGGTGGCCACGAAGCGCAGCGGGATCGGCGTGCCGCCGCTGTTGCGCGCGATCAGGTCCTGGTACTCCAGGCACGCCGTGAACGTGCGCTCCAGGGCGGCCGGGGCCAGCCGACCGGTGGCGTCCACGCCCTCGCCCAGGCGCACGATGCGCATCTCGCGGACCACGTCGACGGCCTTGCCGGTGCGCGGGTGCAGGTCCGCGATCAGCAGCCGGATGGAGTTGGTACCGCAGTCGATGGCGGCGACGCGCTTTGTCATGGCTCCCATATCCGTCAGGCGCCGGAGTCCGGGCCCGGCTCGACACCCGATTCGGCATCTGGTTCAGCGCCTGGTTCAGCGCCCGGCTCGACACACGGCCCGGACTTCCACCACTGCGGCAGCAGCGCCAGGGCCTCGTCCCCCAGCGGGTTGACGCCGGGGCCGGCCGCCAGGCTGTGGCCGACCAGCACGTGCAGGCACTTCACCCGGTCCGGCATGCCGCCGGCGGTCGGGAAGCCGTCCAGCACCTCGATCGCGTCGCGGCGCGCGCGGTAGTCCTCGTCCGCCGCCCGGTACGCCGCGGCCAGCTCCGGGTCGGCCTTCAGCCGGTCGGTCATCTCCTTCATGAGGCCGGAGGCCTCCAGGGTGCCGATCGCCGAGGCCGCTTTGGGGCACGTCAGATAGAACAAGGTCGGGAACGGCGAGCCGTCCGGCAGCCGGGGCGCCGTCTCCACCACGTCCGGGTTGCCGCAGGGACAGCGGTGCGCGACCCGGCGTACGCCACGCGGCGTACGGTTCAGCTGTGCCTCGACGGCGGCCAGGTCCAGCTGGTCCACCGGAGGCGGGGTGGTGGCGGGGGTGGTGGAGTCGTTCGTCATGGTTCCGCCCAGCCTAAGGTACTTCCATCGGAGTACGCCTCCTGACTCCTCATGACGGACGCGTAGATCAACTTCCTGTGCAAGCATCGTGCGGTCATCTGGAAAAACACGTCGAGGGGGACGTAACGATGCTTCCGGCTCTGCGCGTGGTGGCGGTGCTCCACGCGCTCTCGTTTCTGCTGCAACCGATCATGGCGGGATTCTTCCTGTCCGGGCAGGACGAGGCGATCGACATGCACGCCACCAACGCCATGATCCTGGTCGCCTTGTGCCTGGTGATGACGGTGCTCGCGTTCCCGGTCTGGCGCCGCGGGCAGGTGCCGCGGCCGGTGTTCACCTCCGCGGCGGCTCTGCTGGTCACCGAGGCGGTGCAGGTCATAGCGGGATTCGGCCACATCATGTGGCTGCACGTCCCGCTCGGCGTGATCATGATGGGCGGCCTGGCCACCCTGATGCCGCTGGTGATGCGGCCGCAGCCGGAGCCAGTCGCGGCCGGGGCGTCGGTGACGGTGCTGCCGACGGCGGAGGCGGGGGAATGAGCGGTGAGCGGAGCGGGGCGGCCGGGCCGTCGCGCCGCGGCGTGCTGCGGCTGGCCGGCGGCGCCGGACTGGCGGCGGTGCTGGCGCCTTCGCTGGCCGGCTGCTTCAAGCCCGGCAGCGACGGGATCAACGCCGGGACGTTGGAGAGCACGGCCAAGCTGCCGCAGCCGTTCACCATCCCGCTGCCGATCCCCAAGCCGCTGGCGCCGGGCTCCACCGACGCGCAAGGCGTGCACTACGCGATGACGCTGCAGGAGGGCGAGGCCGAGATCCTGCCCGGCTACAAGACGAAGATCTTCGGCTACAACGGCACCTTCCCGGGGCCGTACCTGGACGTACGGGCCGGCACGCCGCTGGTCGTGCACCAGACGAACCAGCTGCCGGTGCCGATCGCCACCCATCTGCACGGCGGGCTGACGCCGCCCAGCGACGACGGCTTCCCCACCGACCTCGTCTACCCGAAGTCGCTGGCGGACATGGCCGATCCGGCGAAGGCCGCGGCCATGCCGGGCATGGGCGGGATGCCGTCGACGCACGACCCGCTGGCGAAGACGAGCGCCGTGGAGCGCGACTACGTCTTCCCGCTCAAGCAGCGCGCCGCGACGCTCTGGTACCACGATCACCGCATGGACTTCAGCGGTGCGCAGATCTGGAAGGGCTTGTTCGGGCTCTGCGTCGTGCGTGACGACGAGGACGACAAGCTGCCGCTGCCCAAGGGCGAGCGGGAGATCCCGCTGCTGATCTCCGACCGCGCCTTCGACGGCGACGGCCAGCTGCTCTACCCGGTCGACGATCCGACGCTGCTCGGCAAGCCGGGGATGAAGCCGTCGATCCAGGCCGGCGCACAGGGCGACGTGATCCTGGTCAACGGCGCGCCGTGGCCGTTCCTGGAGGTGGCCGCCGTGAAGTACCGGCTGCGGCTGGTCAACGCCTCCAACGCCCGCCGCTACGAGCTCAAGCTCGACGCCCCCGGCGGCGGCGAGTTCGTCCAGGTCGGCTCGGACGGCGGTCTGCTCGCCGCCCCGGTCACGCACAGCACGCTGCGCATCTCCCCGGCCGAGCGGTTCGACGTGGTGGTGGACTTCGCCAAGTACCCGGTCGGCACCACCGTGACCCTGAAGAACACCGCCGGCGACGGCGGCGCAGCGCAGGTCATGCAGTTCAAGGTGACGCGCAGGGCGGCCGACGACTCGAGCGTCCCGGCGAAGCTGTCCACCATCGAGAAGCTGGTCGTGGACGGCGAGAAGCGGCGTTTGGTCTTCGCGCTCAACGGCAACGCGTGGAACGTCAACGGCGAGGCGTTCGACCCGGCGAAGCCGTTGCTCAAGGCGCAGTTCGGCAAGGTCGAGCAGTGGACGGTGACGAGCATCGAGCGGCACCCGGTGCACCTGCACGGCGCGCATTTCCAGGTCGTCAAGCGCGCTTCGGGCAGCGGCGACTACGACGAGGGTTGGAAGGACACGGTCGAGCTGGCTCCGGGTGCTGAGATCACGCTGGCGGTGCGGTTCGACTCCTACCGCGGCCGGTATGTCGCGCACTGCCACAACCTCGAACACGAGGACATGGGGATGATGGCGGCGTTCCAGGTGGTGTGAGCCGGCCCGCCGAAGCTGAAACATGAAAGAGGGTCCCCGCGAACGCGGGGACCCTTTTATGCGAGTTTATATGCGAGAAGAATGCTCAGCTGCGGAACTCCGAGGCCACCCGCAGGAAGATGTCGTTCGCCTCGACCTCGCCGACGGTGATCCGCGCGCCCTCGCCGGCGAACGGCCGCACCACCACGCCGGCCGCCTCGGCCTTGGCCGCGAAGTCCATCGTGTCCTCGCCCAGGCGCAGCCACACGAAGTTGGCCTGGCTCTCCGGCACCGTCCAGCCCTGCTCGCGCAGCGCCGCCAGCACCCGGGTCCGCTCCTGCACCAGCGCCTCGCAGCGCTCCAGCAGCGCCGACTCGGCGCGCAGCGACTCCACCGCCGCCACCTGCGCCAGCGAGTTCACGCCGAACGGCACCGCGGTGGCGCGCAGCGCGGCGGCGACCGGCTCGTGCGCGATCGCGAAGCCGACGCGCAGCCCGGCCAGGCCGTAAGCCTTGGAGAAGGTGCGCAGCACCGCCACGTTCGGCCGGTCCCGGTACAGGTCCACGCCGTCCGGGACGTCCGGGTCGCGCACGAACTCCCGGTACGCCTCGTCGATCACCACCAGCACGTCGCCCGGCACCCGGTCCAGGAACCGCACCAGCTCCGCGCGGCCGATCGCCGCACCGGTCGGGTTGTTCGGATTGCAGACGAAGACCAGCCGGGTCTTGTCGGTGATCGCGGCGGCCATCGCGTCCAGGTCGTGCCGCTCGTCCGGGGTGAGCGGCACCTTCACCGAGGCGGCCCCGGAGATCTGGGTGATGATCGGGTACGCCTCGAAGCTGCGCCAGGCGTAGAGCACCTCGTCGCCCGGCCCGGAGGTGGCCTGCAGCAGCTGCTGCGCCACCCCGACCGAGCCGGTGCCGGTGGCCACGTGCTCGACCGGCACCTTGAACCGCTCCGCGATCTCGGCGGACAGCAGCGACACGCCCATGTCCGGGTAGCGGTTGAAGTTCTCGCAGCTCTTCTGGACCTGTTCCAGCACGCCCGGCAGCGGCGGATACGGATTCTCGTTCGAGGACAGCTTGAAGGTGGAAGCGTCCGGGATCTTGCCGGGCCGGTAGGCCGGGATGCCGCGCAGGGCTTCGCGGAGCTTGGGGGTCTGGACGTCGTCGGCCACGGCTCACTTCTCCTTGTCGGGAATCCTCTTCAGACTAAGAGACTGCGCGGATTGGTGGCCAGGCGGAAAATCGCCGGAGCTCCGAGCCTGACCGCACCGGTGCCTTGCGGCGCTGCGCTTGCAAGCCGGCCGCCCACAGCCAACACCGGGCTGAGGGCGGCCGTCCGGCACGCCCAGACTCGTTCCCGACGAGTTTTCCGTGCACTTCGGCGGCTGCGCCACCTCGTCAGACTGGCCACCAATCCGCGCAGCCTCTAACCGTTCGGGGGCTTCCCCAGGACTGGCCGAAGCGGGACATTTGACCCGTGACCACGTTGAACGGCTTTCCCTACGCCGAGCTGTCGTTCGGAGCCGACGGTGCCACGTCGGACCCCGCGCAAGGCGGTGTCGCGCCGGCCTTGGCGCTGGACGCGGACGTCAGCGACCTGCTGGTGCTGTCGCACGGCTGGAACGACGACGCGCCGGCCGCGCGCTCCGTCTACGACGGCCTGACCGCCGCGATGGCCCGCTGCGGCGACGCCCCGCCGGGGCTGGCCGTCCTGGGGCTGCTGTGGCCGGCCAAGCGCTACGACGCCGCGCCGTCCGTCGCCGCCACCGTCGCGGCCGACCCCACTGGGCACGCCGCCGCGGCCTTCGTCGCCGGCGTGCGCTCGCAGGTCGGCGCCGACCTCGGCACGATCCCCGCCGCGCCCGGCTGGGCCGATCCCGGCGACCAGCAGGAAGCGTTCTTCGGCATGGATCCGCACGCGCTGCTGCGGCGCTTCGACTCGATCGAGGACGGGATCGCGGGCGTGCTGAACCTCGCGACGTACTACGAGATGAAGGCCCGCTCCGGCGCTGTCGGCCGCGGGCTGGCCGGAGTGCTGACCGCGATCCGTGCCGCGCGGCCGTACCTGCGGCTGCACCTGGCCGGGCACAGCTTCGGCGCTCGGGTGATGGCCTCGGCGCTGGCCGCCGCCGCGCCGCTGCCGGTGTCCTCGGCGACGCTGATCCAGGGCGCGTTCTCGCACTACGGCCTCGCCCAGCACTGGGACGGCGTCCACGACGGCCTGTTCCGCCCGGCGCTGACCGGCGACCGGCTGACCGGGCCGATGGTGGTGACCTACTCGCACCACGACGAAGCGCTCGGCATCGCCTACGCCCTGGCCTCGCGACTGGCGGACCAGCCGGACTCGGCGCTGGGGCCGATCGGCGGGCCGCACGACCACTTCGGCGCGCTCGGCGCCAACGGCGCGCTGGCCACCCCGGAGTCGGTGTGGGCGCCGATGACCGGGTTCGGCGGGCAGGCGTACGCGTTCACCGCCGGGGCGGTGAACAACCTGGAGTCGAGCGCGTACATCCTCAGCCATACGGCGATCTCCTGCACCGAGGTCGGGATGGCGATCTTGGGGGCGATCAACACGAACGAGATCGGGACGACGGAGGCGGGATGACTCGGTCGGGGTCACTCGGTCGGTGGGATTCAGGGGGCGTGGCTTCCGGTCCGCAGTGAGCGGTCCGATGCCCGCCAGCGGGGACGGTCGCGGGCCCGGATGATCGAGGCGTGGTTGATTTTTCAACCACTTCGCTCACTGCGCATCGCGAGGAGTCCCCATGGATCTGCACCTCAACGGCCGCGTCGCCCTCGTCACCGGCGGCTCCAAGGGCATCGGCCTGGCCGTCGTCAGAACCCTGATCGAGGAGGGCGCCTTCGTCGTCGCCGCCTCAAGGTCGGCGTCGCCGGAGCTGGCCGCTCTGGACGGCCCCAACCTGCTGCACGTCACCGGCGACCTGACGGACCCGGCCTTCCCCGCGGTGCTGGTGGCCCGCACCGTCGAGGCCTTCGGCGGACTGGACATCCTGGTCAACAACGCCGGCGGGCCGCCACCCGGCGTGGTGCTGCCGCGCGGGCCGTTCCTGGACGGTACCGACGA
>JABFWL010000442.1 GCA_013362315.1 Catenulispora sp.
ACCCTGATCGCCGGCAGCGCCGGCGCCGACCCCGCCTCGGTGGTCGCCGCCCGCGCCGGCCTGCGCCTGGCCCTGGTCGCCGCCCTGCAGTACCTCCCGCCCCGCCAGAGAGCGGTGCTGATCCTGCGCGACGTCCTCGGCTGGCGCACGGCCGAGGCCGCCGACCTGCTCGGCCTGACCCCCGCCGCGGTCAACAGCCTGCTCAAGCGGGCGCGGACCCGCCTGGCCGAGGTCGCCCCGGACGCCGACGAGGTGGCCGAGCCGACCGAGGCCGAGCAGCGCGAGCTCCTGGACCGCTGGGCCCGGGCGTTCGTCGACGCGGACGTGGACACCCTGATGGAGCTGCTGACCGACGACGCGATCTGGGAGATGCCGCCGCAGCCGATGTGGTTCCAGGGCACGGCGATGCTGCGCCGGCTGCTGACCTCCCGCCTGCACCGCCACCACCGCCGCTACCGCCGCATGGTCCCCACCCTGGCCAACGGCCAGCCGGCGTTCGCGGTCTACGCGGCCGACGGCGACCGGCTCGCCGCCGAGTCGCTCCAGGTGTTCACCTTCCGCGGCGACCGGATCGCGAAGGTGTCGGCGTTCCGGACACCGGGCCTGATTACGGCGACGGGGCTGCCGATGGAGCTGGAGGACTAGACCTGCGCGGGCACGCCGAGCAGCAGGTAGGCGTAGCCCATCACTTCGCGGGTGCCCCGCAGCCACCTCGTGCGGTGCGCGTCGAGCTCGGCGCGTACCGCGTCCGCCTCCGGGTGATCGTCGTTGGCCAGCAGCCATTCCTCCGAACTCGCCGCGTACCCGGACTCGAACCAGTCCCATTCATCGGTCGTGGCCATCTCGATGCGCAGCGGCCGGAATCCGGCGGCCACGGCCTCGTCCACGACGTCCGCCAGGTACAAGCAGGTCTCGAGAGTGGTGCCGGGCCACATCTGGGCCAGCTCCTCCGCCGTGGGCGTACGCTCCCAGATCTCGCAGGCGAAAAGCAGACGACCGCCGGGGTTCACCAGCGGCCGCAGGGCCTGAAGCGCCTCCGGGATGCTCCCGAAGACCTGATACGCCCCGGAACTGATGACCAGGTCCGCAGCCGAAAGATGTTCCTTGGCCTCACCTTGGACGAAGGTGACCCGCTCGGCCAGTCCCCGCTTCGCCGCGTTGTCGCGTGCCCGCTCCATATCGGGGCCGTGCCGGTCAAGGCCGGTACCACGAGCCTGCGGCGCGGCTTCCAGTACCCGGAGCAACAGCTCGCCCCATCCGCAGCCGATGTCGATCACCGTCTCCGGCTTCGGTGCGGCCAGCACACCGGCAAGCCGATCGGCCCGCTCCTCGGACATGGGCGAAAAGAAGGTGAGACTGCGCCCGGAACCGAGGCCTGAAGGATTGGTCATAGGCCGGACGCTAACGGCCCATGGCGCACCCCTCCACAGGTTTTCCGCTCAGCGCGGCATCCTCCGCCACACCGCCTGCGGCAGCAGCCGCGCGACGAAGTACGCGGGCCGCAGCGCCCCCGGCACCCACACCCGGATCCGGCGGCGTCGCAGAGCCCGCACAACGGCGTCAGCGACCTGGTCGGGGGTGCTGGACAGCGGCGCCGGGTTCATACCCTCGGTCATCCGGCCGACGACGAAACCCGAGCGGACCAACAACAGGTGCACACCGGTGCCATGCAGCGCATCGCCCAAGCCGCTGGCGAAACCGTCCAATCCGGCCTTGGCGGAGCCATACACGTAATTGGCTTTGCGCACCCGCAGCCCGGCCACCGACGAGAAGACGACCAGATCACCGCCGCCCTGCGCACGCAGCAGCTTCGCCAGCACTGTCAGCACGCTGACCTGCGCCACATAGTCGG
This sequence comes from Catenulispora sp., assembly GCA_013362315.1. Taxonomy (GTDB): domain Bacteria; phylum Actinomycetota; class Actinomycetes; order Streptomycetales; family Catenulisporaceae; genus Catenulispora. Next base: position 1,853 of record JABFWL010000442.1, read on the forward strand.
TATGCACGACCTCGACGGCATGCGCCGGGTCCTCCTCGGCACGCGCCTGGTCACCCAGCACACCGAAGGCGACAACGGCGACACCGATCGGCCCGCTCTCCCGGACCACCTTCGCCAGCAGCTCCGCATGCGCGGCCACGTCGTCGGCGTCGAACTCGACGCAGCGTACATCCGCCGCACCGGCGGCCCGCACCCGCGCCTCCTCGGCCGCCAACTCACCGCTGCGCCGAGCAGCGAGCACCACTGTCCGGCCCGGGGCCAGCCGCTCGGCCACCTTCAGCCCGATCTCGCTACGCCCGCCCAGCAGCAGCACGGCGCCCTGCGCGCCCAGAGTCTCCATTTTCCCGGTCTCCACAGCCACGGGCGCCAAGTCTGCCAGGTCCCCCACCGTCCCCCACCGCCGCCCCTGACCAGCCGATTCCCCACCATGCCCAGCCCCGCGAGAGAATCGATCACATGTCCGACTCCACCCCCCGCCGCCCGTATCGCGTCACCTTCGTGTGCACCGGCAACATCTGCCGCTCCCCCATGGCCGAGCACGTGCTCCGCAAGTACGTGGAGGACGCGGGACTGCCCGCGGTGGTGGACAGCTCCGGCACCGGCGGCTGGCACGCCGGCGACCCCGCGGACCACCGCACCGTCCGCACCCTGCGCCGGCACGGCTTCACCTCCACCCACACCGCGCGCAAGTTCCACCGCGGCTGGTTCGACGACTACGACCTCGTCATCGCCCTCGACGCCGGCCACCTCAGAGAACTCACCGCCCTGGCCCGCACCGACCAGGACCGCGCCAAGCTCCACCTCCTGCGCTCCTTCGACCCGGCAGCCGCGCTGCCCGACCTGGACGTCCCCGACCCCTACTACGAGGACGACGAGGCCTTCGAGCACGTCATGGAGCTGATCGAACGCGCCGCGCCGGGGATCCTGGACGAGATCCGACGGGGCCTGAAGGAATCAGGAGCCTGAGGAGCGGTTCGCGGAACCACGCGGACGCCGCCGGCAGCCCAGGCTAGCCGGCCCCGCCGTGGGCCGACGCTAGCCGGCCCCGCCGGCGGCCGTCCTTCCAGTCGCCTTCCCCGCGGCGGCCAAGGCGTCAGCCACCCCGCTCTCCTTCTTCCCCAAGAACCGCGGATCCGGCTGCAGCACCGCCTGCCCCAGCGCCTTGAACCCGGCCAGCACCTCGCGCGCGGAGTCGTGCACCAGTTCCTCCTCGCCGGCCGCACCGGCGCCGCTGTCCCCGACTCCGTACCCGCCGATCCCGGCCGCGTGGCACAACAGCAGCGCCCGCGGCAGATGGAAGTCCTGCGTCACCAACGTCGCGTGATCGACCCCGAAGATCTTCTTGACCCGCACACACGACTCCCACGTGTCCCGTCCGGCGAAGTCCCGCACGATCCGCGCCGCGGGCACCCCGTGCCGCCGCACCAGGTAGTCACGCATCGCCGTGGGCTCGTCATAACCCGGCGCGGTGGCACCCGTCACCAAGATCACCGTCACCTTGCCCCGGCGGTACAGCTCCGCCGCCACATCGAGTCGCCGCGCCAGATACGGCGTCGGATAGCCGTCGTGCTCAGCGGCGCCAAACACCACCGCGACCGGCTCGTACGGCACCGACGCCGGCCCGCGCTGATACGACGCCGAGTACGCGTGCACCGCCGTGATCGGCGTGAAGAACAGCAGCACCGCCACCGCGGCGGCCTGGTACAGGCGACGCTGGGCTTTACGGGTGCGCGGCAACGGACGTCTCACAATCGACAAGACGCGCGGCATACAGCGCCGGTTGCGCAATGCCTTCAACCCGGCTCAAACCGAGCTCAAACCGCCCTTATCCGGCGACGGCGAGCCAGCTCGTCGACAGCGCCCTGGTCGGCGCCGGCGGTTCCGGTGACCTCGCTACCGCTACTCGAGCCAGCCCCGCCACTCGAGCCAGCCCCGCTCGACCCCGCCCCGAGATCCCCATCACCCACACCGGGAAACTGCCGCAGCGTCCCCTCAACCTCCCGGCACACCGCGTCCACCGCGATCCCGAACACGCCCTGGCCGCCCTGCACCAGGTCGAACACCTCGGTCGGCGACGTGCACTCATACACGCTCGCGCCGTCACTCATCAGGGTGACGCCGGCCAGGTCCGCCTCGCCCCGAGCCCGCAGGTAGCCGACCGCGATCCGGATGTTCTGCAGCGACACCCCGGTGTCCAGCAGCCGTTTGACGATCTTCAGCGCGATGATGTCGCGGAAGCTGTAGAGCCGCTGCGATCCGGACCCGGCCGCCGACCGGATGGACGGCTCGACCAGGCCGGTCCGCGCCCAGTAGTCCAGCTGCCGATACGTGATGCCGGCCGCGGCGCAGGCCGTGGGCCCGCGGTAGCCGAGCAGCGGGGCTTCCTCGCGGCGCGCGGCGGCGGCCGGCAGGTCGCCCGGTCCGACCGCGCGCGGGAACCCGCTCCCGCCCGCAGCGCCCGTCCCGGTCATGTGCTTGGCCTTCCGCTTGACGGGTCCGGTGAAGGACCCGCGCCGATCCGTGCCGATCCGCACCCGACGCCCTCGGCGGCGGCGAAGATCCCTCGCCCGGATTCCTTGACTTCGATCAGCCTCCGCAAACCCCACCTGTCAGCTGTCTTCGACCGTATGCGCGCCACCGGGGGCCGGTCAACGACATCGCCGGGGAGGCATCGGGCGTGTCTTCGCGAATCGGACTATCAGGACACGTTCCGATCCTCCGACCGGCTGTCGCGGCGTCGGGTGCCGCCGCTGCCGGCGTCGGTCAGGCCGGTCAGGCGCCGAAATCCTCCGGAGACACCTGGTCCAGGAACTCCCTGAACCGCTCCACTTCGACCTCGTCCTCCTGCTCGTCCGGGATCAGGATGCTGCTCTCGGCGAGCACCTCCTCGGCCCCGTAGATCGTCGCCCCGGTCCGCAGCGCCAGCGCGATGGCGTCCGAGGGCCGGGCGCTCACCTGCAGGCCGCCGTCGAAGACCAGTTCGGCGTAGAAGACCATGTCGCGCATCGCGGTGATCCGGACCTCGACGAGCTGCCGGCCGAAGGCGGCCAGCACGTCGCGGAACAGGTCGTGGGTCAGCGGGCGCGGCGGAGTGACGCCCTGCTGGGCCAGCGCGATGGCCGAGGCCTCGTTGGCCCCGATCCAGATCGGCAGATACCGCTCGCCGCTGACTTCGCGCAGCAGGACGATCGTCTGGTTGGACGGCATCTCGACGCGGACGCCGACGACGTCGAGTTCGTTCACAGTGCCCACCCTATCGCGCGGCGGCCCCGCCGGGCATTCCGGGGTTCCGGGAAGAATCACGAGATGCCCCCGAGGATGCCGCTGAAACCTGCGGCGGGCCACTGGCCACCTCGGCTCGGAGCAGGGCGGCGAACAGCCGCACGGCCGCCGCGCAGGCCTGTGCGCTGCGCGCCGCCGCCCGGGTGGCGGCGGCCTGCCGCCCAGAGGTCGCGACGCCGTCGTGGCGGCGCGCCGGCAGCAGGCCCTCCAACAGCCCCGCGGTGTTGCGCGCGCCGGTCAGCAGCGGCCGCAGATGCCGGGGTTCGAGCCCGAACTCGCTGAGCGCCCAGGCGGCGCGGACGACGAACACCGCGTCGCCGCCGAAGGACTCGGCGTGCGGCAGCAGGCCGAAGGAGATCAGGTCCGACAGGAAGGAGTCCGGGACGCCGGCCGTGCGGGCCAGGCCCTCGCGGCCCAGGTGCAGCTCGCCGGCGTCGGCCTGGGCGGCTTCGTAGAACTCCGGATCGGCGATGGTCACGGCCCGGGTGCGGGGCTGTGGGATCGGCGGCAGCGGCGGGGTGAGGGCATCCGCATGATCACGCTGATCGGCACGGGCATCGGCATCCGGATCACCCACCCCCAGCCCCGCCGCCGACGTCAGCGCGGCCACGATCCCCGCGGCGTCCTCCCCCGGCCGCGGACCGTCGGCGGCCAGGTGCTGCCGGATCACCTTCAGCGGCAGGTACTGGTCCCGCTGCGCGGCCAGCACCCAGCGCAGCTTCTCGACGTCCTGTTCGGTGAACCGCCGGTAGCCGGCCGGCGTGCGCCCCGGGCTGATCAGGCCGCCGCTCTCCAGATAGCGGATCTTGGACACGGTCAGATCCGGGAAGTCGGCGGCCAGCCGGCCGATGACCTCGCCGATGGTGAGCGCCTCGCCGGACACGCCGGTTCTCCTGCCTTTCGGTGCGATCCCCCCTGGGTTCGGTGTCGCGTGGCGCCGCTCAGCCGGCGTGGAAGACCAGCCGGTACTTGCCGACCTGGACCTCGACGCCGTCGCGCAGCAGCGACTCCTGGATCAGCGTGCGGTCGACGTAGGTGCCGTTGAGGCTGCCGACGTCGCGCACCAGGAAGCCCTGGGCGCTGCGGACGAACTCGGCGTGCCGGCGGGAGACCGTGACGTCGTCCAGGAAGATGTCGGAGTCCGGGCTGCGGCCGACGGTGGTGACGTCGGCGTCGAGCAGGAACCGGCTGCCGGCGTTCGGGCCCCGGCGCACCACCAGCAGCGCCGAGCCGGCCGGCAGCGCGGCCAGCGCCTCCCGGTCGGCCGGGCCGAGACCGCCCATCCGCTCGGTCTCCTCCCCGGCCGCGGCCGGGTCGACCTCGGCCAGGTCCACCCCGGACAGCGACATGGTCGAGGTCCGCTCCGCCGCGCCCTCGGCGGCCAGCGGGTCACCCGGCAGCGGGGGCTCGGCCAAGGCGGTGCCGCAATGCGAGCAGAAGCGGCTCCCCGCTTGGTTGGCGTTCCCGCACCTGGTGCAGAACGGCATGTCGTGGGCCTCCCGGGTGATTCGGTCGCCGGCGGTGGCAGCCGCTTGGCGTTGGTCGCAACTTATGGGGCGCTTCTTGTCGGGGTCAACCAAGCGGCGCGTGTCTCCCGCCCGAGGGTGCGCCGGTTCCACCCTACGACGTCTCAGCCCTCGAAAAGGAAGTCCGGGACCGACAGCGGCGGTCCCGGACTTCTTCGCGCTCGGGGAGCCTGCGGCAGCAGGGTCTGCGGCAAGGAGGGCGGATCAGCCCTCGAGCGTCGCCTCGTAGGCCTTGGCGTCCAGCAGGGCGTCCGCCTCGGAGGGGTCGTCCGGCTGCACGTCGAAGATCCAGCCCTCGCCGTAGGGGTCGGAGTTCACCAGCTCCGGCTGGCCGTCCAGCTCGTTGTTGACCGCGGTGACGGTGCCGGTGAGCGGGGCGTACAGGTCGCTGACGCTCTTGGTGGACTCCAGCTCGCCGCACGGCTCGCCGGCCGTGATCCGGGCGCCGACCTCGGGCAGCTGGACGAAGACGATGTCGCCCAGCGCCTCCTGGGCGTAGTCGGTGATCCCGACCCGGACGCTGTCGCCGCCGGAGGCGACCCACTCGTGCTCGGCGGTGTACTTCAGCTCTTCGGGGGTCGTGGACATCGGCTTCCTTGCCGCCTTTCCTCACGGGTGGTCGGCGGCGCGGGAGGCCGCCACGGTCCGCAGGTCCCGGTCCGCGGTCATATTCTGGACCATGCCCGGCCTCGACGCGCACCGGGCCTGTTCAGGCCCTGTTTCACCCCGCCGCGCACCCGCTGTCCACCCCCGATCCACCCAGCGGGTCAGCCCGCCTTGGCGTAGTCCGGACTCGGCTGCGGCGCGACCGCGTCCACGAGCACCTGCCCGGGGGTGATCGTCGTGCTGGCCCCGGGCAGCGACTTCACGCTCGCCACCACTCCGCCCGGGATCTGCATGGCCGGCGCGAGCGTGTTCGGGTCGCCGATCACCTTGTAGATGTAGGGCTGGGACAGGGTCCGGCCGTCCAGCGCGATGCCGCCGGTGGGCAGGTCGACGAGCGCCGAGGACACCACGACCCGCACATCCCCGATCTGGATCACCTCGGCCCCGGCGGCCCGCAGCTCCTCCAGCGCGTTGAGCAGCGTCGCGGCCTTCACCTGACCCTGCGGATCGGAGATGGTCATGGTGATGCCCGGCCCCTTGGCCTTGACCGTCCCGGCCAGGATCTGCAGGTCCTTCGCCTTCTGCTGCGCCTGGGTCAGCGCGGCCTGCGCCTTGTCGGCGCTGTTCTGGATCGCCGCGTTCTGCGTCTGCAGGTCGCGCAGCTCGGCGTCCAGCCGCTGCCCGCGCGCGGTGACGTCGTCGAGGATGTGCACCAGGTCGTCGCTGCGCGCGGCGCGCAGGAACTGGTCGGAGGTGTTGGTGGCGTGCACCTGGATGGCCAGCGCGGCGCCGAGGGCGGCCAGCAGCACGCCGACCACCACCTGGTTGCGCGACATGCGCGGCGGCCATAGCGCGGCGAACAGGCGCCGCCGGCCGAGCGACACCGGATCGGGCGTGGCGGGACGCTGCGGGTCGGCGACGGGGCGCTCCGGTGTCGGACGGTGCT
>JABFWL010000173.1 GCA_013362315.1 Catenulispora sp.
ACCACGGTCGGCGGCGCCTGCGCGGTGCTGCGGGAGCTCGGGTACGCCGGCGGCGTGCCGGGGGCGGCGCCGTGACGGCGCAGCAGACCCCGGCGCGGCGCGGACCGCGCCAGGTCGTGGTCCGCGCGATGTCCGTGTTCAGCGCGTTCGGCGCGGGCGTGGAGCCGCTGCTGGACGCGGTGGCCGGCGGGACGCCGGGCTTCGGGCCGGTCGAGCGGTTCGACGTCGGGAGGCGGCGGGCCAAGGTGGCCGCCGCCGCGCCGGGCTCGCCGGACCTGGTCGGGGAGCTGGCCCGGGTCATCGACGAGGCCTGCGACTTCGACCGCTCGACCACCCGCCTGTTCCTGGCGGTCCACGGCGATCCCGCGCTCGCGCGGTCCCCCGGATCAGCGAGCACCGAAGCCTTCGCGGCGCGGATCGCGGGGGAGTGCGGCTTCGCCGGCGTGCGCGCCTACACCTCGGCGTGCGTCGCGGCCAGCACCGCCGTGGCCGACGCCGCCGCGCTCATCGCCCGCGGCCGCGCCGAGCGGATCGTCGTCGCGGCGGGATACCTCGTCGAGCCGGATCAGTACGCGCTGTTCGACGCCGGGCGGGCGCTGGCCGTGGACGGCCGGGTGCGGCCGTTCAGCGCCGGACGCGGCGGGCTGCTGCTCGGCGACGCGGTCGGCGCGGTGGTCCTGGAGGCGGCGGGAAGCGCCGAACCCCTGGCCCGGATCGCCGGCTGGGGGCGCGGCGGCGACGCGTACCACGTGTGCAAACCACGGCCCGACGGCCTCGGGCTGGCACGCGCGATCACCGACGCCCTCGACCGCGGCCGCTGTCAGGTCTGCGACCTCGGCTACATCAACGCCCACGGCTCCGGCACCAAGCAGAGCGACGCGGCCGAGACCGCGGCGCTCTACGCCGCGCTCGGCGACGCCGCCGCCAAGATCCCGGTCAGCTCCACCAAGTCCGTCCACGGCCAGGCGCTGGAGGCCGGCGCGCTGCTGGAGCTGATCGTCACGATCGCCGCCCTGCGCTCCGGCCGCCTCCCGGTCAACGCCGGCTTCCTGGCCCCGGACGACGACTGCCGCCTGGACTTGGTGCTCGCGCCGGCCCCGGCCGCCGCGACCGGTGCCCATGCCCTGACCTTGAACGTCGCCTTCGGCGGCGCGAACACCGCACTCCTGATCGGAGCGCCATGAGCAAGAAGAACACGAAGACCACGAGCGCGCGGGCTCTGGCAGATCAACGCGAGAGCAGCCGCGAGGCCCCCGACCCGAACGTCGTCTGCGGCCCCGCCGACCTCTCGAACCGCCGGCCCGCCTGGGACACCACGCGTCAGGCGTCGACCGGGGTCAACGGCCCCGCCGGCGACGCCGAGACCGCGCTGCTGGCGGGTGCGCCGTGAGCGCCACGAGCACTGTGCGCCAGGCCGCCGTCGGAACGACCGTGGTTGCCGAAGCCCGCTGGCCGGAATCAGACCACGACCAGACGCCGCCACCGCTGCCCGGCTTCATCGTGTCCTCCTTCAGCCCGATCGCCGCCGAGGCCGCCGCCCGATGCCTGAGCCGCCGCGCCACCGCGACCGACGCCGCGAGCCCGCGCACCACCGCCGTCATCATCGCCAGCGCGCGCGGCGACCTGCACAGCGCGGCGCACGTCGCGCACGCCGTCGACACCGGCGCCCCGCTCGGCCCGCTCCTGTTCTTCCAAAGCGTCCCCAACGCCGTCGCCGGCCACATCGCCGCCCGCTGGCACCTCACCGGCCCGGTGGTCTGCGTCGCCGACCGCGCCTCGGCGCTGGAAGCGGCCGCGCTCCTCATCGAGGACGGCGACGCCGACGAAGCCCTCGTGCTGCACGCCGAGCAGGACCACGCCCACGCCGTGCTGCTTCGCGCGACGCCGCCCCAGAGCCCAGGAGGCCGGTCATGACGAACCGCCCCGAGGTCGTCGTCACCGGCATGGGCATGGTGACGCCGGTCGGCACCGGCGCCGCCGAGGTGCACGCCGCCATGTGCGAGGGCCGCTCCGGCCTGCGCCGGCCGCCCGAGGGCCACCCGGTCGGCGAGGCCCTGGAGGTCGGCGGGTTCGGCCCGCCGCTCGACGCCGCCGGGATGCTGCCGCCCACCGAGGCGCGTGTCGTCGACCGCTACATCGTGCTGGCCCTGCACGCCGCCGCCGCCGCCCTCGCCGACGCCGACCTCGTCGTCGGCCGCGACGTCGACCCCTACCGGGCCGCCGTCATCCTCTCCGGCACCGGCGGCCTGGCCACGCTCGAGGCGCAGGTCGTGCTGCGCACCGCCAAGGGCCGCCTCGGCGTCAGCCCCTACCTGCTGCCCGGCATGCTCCCGAACATGGGCGCGGCCCGGATCGCCATCCAGTACGGCATCCGCGGCTACGTCTCCTCCAGCGGCACCGCCTGCGCGGCCGGCGGCCAGGCCATCGGCGAGGCGCTGCGGCTGCTGCGCGGCGGCGAGGCCGACGTGGTGGTGGCCGGATGCAGCGAGGCGCCGCTGTTCCCGACGCTGGCCGACACCTTCGGCAACGCCCGGGCGCTGGCCCGCGGCTGGGCCGAGGACCCGGCCGGCGCCTCCCGGCCGTTCGACCGCCGCCGCAACGGACTGGTGCTCGGCGAGGGCGCCGGGGTCTTCGTGCTGGAGCGCAAGGACTTCGCCGACGCCCGCGGCGCCGCCGCCCACGCCGACGTGCTGGGCTGGGGCGTCACCAACGACGCGCACCACCCGACCACGCCCCGCCCCGACGGCGAGGGCGCGCGCGAGGCCATGCGGCTGGCGCTGCGCGATAGCGGCCTGGCCCCGGCCGACATCGGCTACCTCAACGCGCACGGCACCAGCACCAAGCTCGGCGACGCCGCCGAGGCGCTGGCCATCCGCACCCTGTTCGGGTCCGGCCAGCCGCCGGTCAGCTCCACCAAGGCGGTGACCGGCCACATGCTCGGCGCCTCCGGGGTGGTGGAGTCCGCGGTGTCGATCCGGGCGCTGACCGGCGGGCAGCTGCCGCCGACCCACAACCTGGACGACCCGGACCCGGACTGCGACCTGGACCACATCCGCAAGGGTCCGCGCGCCGCGCGGATCGACCACGTCATGTCCAACTCCTTCGGGTTCGGCGGCCACAACGTGAGCGTCGTCTACGGCCGGCCCGGCACCCGTCGGATCCACCCGGTCTAGCCGGGCAAAGCGGAAGGCGAGACGGAATGGACATCCTCGGCATCGATCATGTCGAGTTCTATGTGGGGGACGCGCGACAGTCCGCGTTCTTCCTGTGCACCGCGTTCGGGTTCCACGTGGTCGGCCACGGCGGCCCGGAGGTGTTCGGGTCGGCGCAGACCGGTCTGGACGCCCAGCGCACGCTGCTGCTCAGCCACGGGGACAGCAGGGTCCTGCTGACCTCCGCGCTCAACAGCGCGCACCCGGCGGACGGCTACGTCTCCCGCCACGGCGACGGCGTCGCGGTCATCGCCTTCGCGGTCCCGGACGCCGCCGCGTGCTACGAGCAGGCGGTGGCCGCCGGGGCGCGCTCCGTCGAGCCGCCCCGGGTCGGCAAGAACCCGCAGGGCACGGTGACCACCGCGGTCGTCGGCGGCTTCGGCGACGTCGTGCACCGGTTCGTGCAGCGGGAGGGCACCGCGTTCTGGCCGGGCGTGATCGAGCCGCAGGAGCCGGCCCCGCACCGGGAAAGCGACCTGGTCCGGGCCATCGACCACGCCGCCTTCTGCGTCCCGGCCGGGGAGCTGGAGGACACCGTCGACTACTACCGGCGGGTCTTCGGCTTCAAGCTGATCTTCGAGGAGTACGTCGAGGTCGGATCGCAGGGCATGTACTCGCAGGTGGTGCAGAGCGGGTCGGGCACGGCGACGTTCACCATCATCCAGCCGGACATGAGCCGCGACCGGGGCCAGATCGACGACTTCCTCACCTGGCACGGCGGCCCCGGCGTGCAGCACCTGGCGCTGAGCACCGACGACATCGTGGCCGCGGTGCGCACCTTCAGCGACCGCGGCGCGGGGTTCGCCGTCACCCCCGGCGCCTACTACGACGTGCTCGGCGACCGGATCGGCGCCACCGACCTGCCGGTGGAGCGGCTGCGGCCGCTCGGCATCCTGGTCGACCGCGACCACTGGGGCCAGATGTACCAGATCTTCTCCAAGTCGATGCACATCCGCCGCACCTACTTCTGGGAGCTCATCGAGCGGCACGGGGCCAGGACCTTCGGTACCAGCAACATCCCCGCGCTCTACGCGGCCAAGGAACGGGAGCTCGCGGACGTGCGCGACTCCGTCGAACTCGGAGCGGCAGGACTGAGATGACGACTGAATCACTGCGGAGCCAGTTCGCCCTCACCGCCGCCGAGCGGGCGCTGCTGCCCACCGACGCCGAGGTCCAGGCCTACGCCGAGCACGGCTGGTACCTGACCGACAAGCTGTTCAGCGACGACGAGATCGACGCCCTGCGCGCCGCCGTCGACCGCTACTACGACGGCGAGCGCGCCCGGGTGCTCGCGGTGCGCCCGCCCAAGCTGGCCGCGTGGCAGCCCTCGGACGGCCCGGTGCAGCGGCACAACGACTACGTGCACTACGAGAGCGACGCGATCGCCAAGATCCTGTGCAAGCCGCTGATCGGCGCGGTCGCCGCGCGGCTGGCCGAGGCCCAGGAGATCCGGGTCTTCCAGTCCACCCTGATCTACAAACCGCCGGTGGCCGGCGAGCCGACCAACATCGTGCCCTGGCACTTCGACCGCCACTACTGGGCCACCTGCACCTCCGAGCAGATGCTGACCGCCTTCATCCCGCTGCACGACTGCGACGAGGAGATGGGGACCATCACCATGGTCGACGGCTCCCACCGCTGGGAGGAGATCGGCCGCGAGGACTCGATGGTCAACCACTTCGCCGAGCGCGACAAGACGGACCTGGAGCGGATGCTGGCCGACAACGCCGCGCACAACGGCGCCCCGATCCACAAGATCCCGATGGTCATCCCCAAGGGCCACATGAGCTTCCACCACTGCCGCACCTACCACGGCAGCGGGCCGAACCTGAGCACCCGGCCGCGCCAGGCGATCTCCTTCCACCTGCAGGACGGTGCGAACGAGTTCCAGCACTTCCCGCTCAGCGACGGCACTTTCGCCGCGTACAACCACGACGTGCTGGTCCGCCGGACTGCCGACGGCCGCCCCGACTACGCCGACCCCGATATCTGCCCGGTGCTCTGGAGGAGCTGATGGCTGCCACACGCTACGACTGGGGACAGCGCCACCCCGGCATCGACCGGCTCGAGGACCGCATCGGCGCGGCGCGCGCCGCCGTCGTCGCCCACCCGCTGTACGCGCGGCTGCGCGACGCCGAGGCGATCCGCACGTTCCAGGAGCACCACGTGTTCGCGGTCTGGGACTTCATGTCGCTGCTGAAGTCGCTCCAGCGCGCCCTGACCTGCGTCGAGCTGCCGTGGGTGCCGACCGGCCCCACTGGTAGCCGCCGCTTGATCAACGACATCGTCCTCGTCGAGGAGAGCGACGAGCTGCGCGGCGGATTCATCAGCCACTTCGAGCTCTACCTCGCCGGCATGGAGCAGGCCGGGGCCGACACCTCGGTGGTGGAGGAGTTCATCGCCCTGCTGCGCACCGGCATGAAGGTGGAGCACGCGGTCGCCAAGGCCGCGATCCCCACGCCGTCCGCCGAGTTCGTCGCGGTGACCTGGGACATCATCGCCGCCGCCCCGGTGCACTGCCAGGCCGCGGCGTTCGCCTTCGGCCGCGAGGACCTGATCCCGGACATGTTCCAGCAGGTCGTCACGGTCAACGAGCAGGTCGGCGGCCTCGACACCTTCGTCGACTACCTGGCCCGGCACATCGAGGTCGACGGCGAGGAGCACACGCCGATGGCCATGCAGATGCTGGCCGACCTGTGCGGGGACGACGACGTGAAGTGGCAGGAGTGCGCCGTCACCGTCACCCGGGCGCTGGCCGCGCGCACCCGGCTCTGGGACGGGATCCTGGCCGCGATCGGCGAGCGGGAGCAGGCGCTCGGCGGGAGCGGCCGTGCCTGATTCCGCCGCGCTGTACCGCACGGTCCGGCTGATCCGGCGCTTCGAGGAGCGGGCCGTGGAGCTGGTCCGCGCCAAGCAGATCTTCGGCGGCATCCACCCCTACACCGGGCAGGAGGCGATCGCGGCCGGCACCTGCGCCGCGCTGCGCCGCGACGACCTCATCACCAGCACCCACCGCGGGCACGGACACGTCCTGGCCAAGGGCGCGGACCCGGCGCGGATGCTGGCCGAGCTGGCCGGCCGGGCCACCGGCCTGAACCGGGGGCGCGGCGGCTCGATGCACGCCGCCGACTTCGGCCTCGGCGTGCTGGGCGCCAACGCCATCGTCGGCGCCGCCGCGCCGATCGCCACCGGCGCGGCGTGGGCGGCGCGCCGCGCCGGCTCCGACCGGGTCGCCGTGACCTACTTCGGTGACGGCGCGGTCAGCCAGGGCGTGGTCCTGGAGGCCTTCAACCTGGCGGCGCTGTGGCGGGCACCGGTGATCTTCGTGTGCGAGAACAACGGCTGGGCCACCACCACCCGCACCGCCGACGCCGTGGCCGGGACGATCACCGGCCGGGCCGAGGCGTTCGGCATCCCGGCCGCCCGCGTCGACGGCATGGACCCCGAGGCGGTGCTCGCCGCGGCCGCCGAGGCGGTGGCGCGGGCGCGCGCCGGCGCAGGGCCCACGCTGCTGGAATGCCTCACCTACCGCTTCGACGCCCACCACACCTGGGAGCACACCGCGCGGCCCCGCTACCGCACACCCGAAGAGGTCGAAGCCGGCCGGGCTCGCGACCCGCTGGTGATCCAGGGCGCGCGAGTGCCGGAGGCGGAGCGGGAACGGATCGACGCCGATATCGAGGACCTGCTGGCGGACGCGGTGCGCTTCGCCCTGGAGTCCCCGCTCCCGGATCCGGCCACCGCGCTGGACCACCTCTACGCCGACGGCACCCGCGTCCGGGCCGGGGCGGCCTGATGACCATCCTGTCCTACCTCAAGGCCCTGAACCGCGCCATCACCGACGAGATGGACCGCGACCCGGCGGTCTGCGTGTTCGGCGAGGACGTCCGGGCGGCGGTCACCAACGTCACCGCCGGCCTGGTCAAGCGGTTCGGCCCGGAGCGGGTCCTGGACATGCCGATCTCCGAGCAGGCCTTCACCGGCGTGGCGACCGGCGCCGCGCTGGCCGGGCAGCGGCCGCTGATCGAGTACCAGATCCCGGCCCTGCTGTTCCTGGCCTTCGAGCAGATCGCCAACCAGGCGCACAAGTTCTCGCTGATGACCGGCGGCCAGACCCGGGTGCCGGTGACCTACCTGGTGCCCAGCTCCGGTTCCCGCGACGGCTGGGCCGGACAGCACTCCGACCATCCCTACAGTCTGTTCGCGCACGTCGGCGTCAAGACGGCGGTCCCGGCCACCCCGGCCGACGCCTACGGCCTGCTGGTCACCGCCTTGCGCGATGACGACCCGGTGGTGGTGTTCGCCCCGGCCGGCGCCATGGGCCGCCGCGAGGACGTGGACCTGACCGCGCTCGCCCCGGTACCGCTGGGCGTCGGCCGGGTCCACCGCCCCGGCTCCGAGGTGACCGTGGTCGCCGTCGGCCACCTGGTGCACGACGCGCTGGCCGTCGCCGAGGAGCTGTCCGACAGCATCAGCGTCGAGGTCTTCGACCCCCGCACCCTGCATCCGTTCGACTGGCAGGGGCTGTCCGACTCGCTGGACCGCACCGGCCGCCTGGTCGTCGTCGACGACAGCAACCGCTCCTGCGGCATCGGCGGCGAGATCCTGGCCACCGCCGCCGAGCAGATGCATCTGATCGCGCCGCCGAAGCGGATCACCCGCCCCGACGGCGCCGTGCTGCCGTTCGCCGAAGAACTCGACCGCGCCCTGCAGCCCAGCCGCGACCAGCTGCGCACCGCGATCCAGACCGTGGCCAAGGCAGGTGGCTTTCGATGATCGACTCCTGCGCCCCGCACTTTCCGGCCCTTCCCCGCCGCCCAGAAGGAGAGCACTCCATGACCGTCTCCGGTATCAGGGCCGCCCTGGCCGCCGACCCCAGTGTCGGTGCGGGCAACGTCCTGACCAAGCTCATCGAGCACGGAGCGCCGCTCGACGGCCCCGGCATGGCCTTCGACACCGACGTCGACGGCTATGCCGCCCTCACCGGCCTCACCCTGGGCGAGCTGCGCACAGCGGTCGCGGCGCGCGCAGCCTGGCTGGCCGCGCGCGGCGTCGTCCCGCGCGACCCGGTCGCGGTCTATGTCACCACCGCCGCCGACTGCATGCTCCACTTCCTGGCCCTGACCTGGCTCGGCGCCATCCCGGCGCTGATGAACCCGAACATCGCAGGCGACGTCGCCGCCGAGTACATCCGCCGGCTGCGGGCCGTCGGGCTGCTCACCGACGAGGCGCACCGGAGCCGGCTCGCCGGGGCCGAGCGCGGCCTGGAGCTCGGCTTCGACCTCGAAGCCGTCTACGACGTGGCCGGCACCGGCGCCGGCGACCCGGACGCCGCGCCGGCGCCCTACCGGCACCACGACGACGACCCGATCGCCATCACGCACTCCTCCGGCACCACCCGCATGCCGACCGCGGTGACCCAGACCCACGGCAACCTCTTCGTCGGAACCAGGGCCCTGCGGCTGACCAAGCCGCGCGCCCGCGGCACCGACCGCGTTCTCAACGCCCTGCCGGCCCCGCACGCCGCCGGGATCATGTCCCTGAACCACGCCTTGGGCAACCGGGCCGCCATGCTCTTCCTCTCGCGGCCCGACGACGGCGAGGCGGTGGCCTCCGCGATCGAGCGCTGGCGGCCCACCGGCGTCTTCGGCTTCGCCGTCACCTGGGCCGAGCTCGCCCGCATCGACCTGAGCAAGCGCGCCGTGGACTCGGTCTCGCTGTGGTTCAACACCGGCGACTGCGCCCACGAGCCGCACATCCGGCACCTGATCGCGGCCGGCACGCACGATCGGGCGACGGCGCGCGGCCCGGAGCGGGTGGCGGGCTCCATGTTCGTCGACGGCCTCGGCTCCAGCGAGATGGGCCACTCCGCGTTCCACATCACCCACGCCCCCGGCACCGACCGCTACGGCCGCTGCGTCGGCCGGGTCCACGACTTCGCCGAGATCAAGCTCCTGGACCCGGACACCGGCGAGGAGGTGCCGGTCGGCGAGGTCGGCTTGTGCGGGATGAAGTCCGCGACGCTGTCGCCGGGCTACTGGAACGACTCGCTGGCGACCTACCGCAACCGGATGAACGGGTACTACCTCACCGGCGACCTGCTCTACCGCGACGAGGCGGGCTACTACTACCACGTGGACCGCATGGTCGACGCCGTCCCGCTCGGCGGCGGCAAGTGGATCTACACCGCCATGTCCGAGGAGAAGATCCTCAAGGCCTGCCCCGACGTCCTGGACTGCACGGTCGTGGCCATGCCCACGGCCTCCGGCGTGATCACCGACGTGCTGCTCACGCTGCACCCCTGGGCCGACGCGCAGGCCGACCGCACGGAGGCGGTGCGCGCGGTCCTCAGCGCCGCCGCCGCCGCGACCCTGCGCGAGGTGCTGGTGATCGGCCCCGAGCGGCTGATCGTCGGCCCGACCGGCAAGGTCCGCAAGTTCCTGATGCGGCAGCGGCACGCCGCCGAGGCGGCGCAGGGCGTTGTGGCGAGCCAGAGCGGTGTGGGAAGTCAGAGCGCTGTGGAAAGCAGCGCTTCGTGACCGCGCTGACCGCAGTCGGCACCTACCTGCCCAAGGAACGCGTGCCGATCGAGGATCTGGCCGACCGCTTCGGGCTGACCGCCATGCAGACCAAGGTCTTCCGGCGCTACCACAAGCTCGGCTCGGTCAGCCGCGACTCCGGCGGCAGCCTCCTGGACCTCTTGCGCGGGGCCTTGGACGATCTGGACGCGCTCGACGGGAACGAGCACCGGGTCCGGTACGTCATCCATGCCCGGACCTTCCCAGTCGTCACGCCCTACCCGCTGAACCCGCTGCGCGAGCTGTGCCGGGAGCGCGGCCTGGAGCATGCCGAGAGCTTCGCCGTCGGCCACCACGCCTGCGCCTCCGGCCTGCTCGCCATCGACGTCGCCGGCCGCCTGCTGGCCGCCGACACCGACCGCCACCCCGACGCGCTGGCGCTGATCATGACCGGCGAGAAGGCGTTCACCGGGGAGGCGCAGCTGGTCCCGGAGACCTCCTTCTTCGGCGAGGGCGCGGCCGCCTGCCTGGTCAGCGCCGCCGGCGAGCGCGACCGCCTGCTCGCCTACAGCTGCGACCTGCACGGGGAGTTCGACGGCGACTCGATGGAGCAGGCCATGGAGTTCCAGCGGATCTACTCCGACACCCTGGGCGAGGCGATCCTGGCCGCGGTGGCCGGCGCCGGCCTGGCCATCGCCGACATCGCCCTGGTGCTGCCGCACAACGTGAACATCGTGGCCTGGCAGCGGGTCTGCAAGCGGATCGGCTTCCCGCTGGCCCAGGTGGTGCTGGACAACGTCACCCCGGACGGCCACGTGTTCTGCGCCGACGCCTTCCTCAACTACCGCACCGCCGCCGAGCGCGGCCTGCTGCACCCCGGGGACCGCTATGTGGTGGCCGCCGCCGGGGCCGGGCGGGGAGCCACCTTCTCGGCCATGGTCTTCGAACATTGAACTCCGAACGCTGAACCTCGGACCCTGAATCTCGAACGCTGAATCTCGAACGCTGAACGCTGACTACTGAGAACCCCCGAAAGGACCGTCATGACGGAGCAGAGCCTCGCCGTCGACCCGCAGTTCCGCGAACGCGTCGTGGACACCGTCTGCATCCTGCTGCCCGACGTCCTCAAGCGGCCGGTGGACGGCGCCGGCGAGGGCACCACGCTGATGGAGGACCTCGGGATGAGCTCCACCGGCGCGCTGGAGATCGTGCTGCTGCTGGAGGAGAACCTCGAAGTCGAGATCAGCGTCGAGGACCTGGGCCGCGAGCACTTCGAGACGGTCGGCACGCTGGCCGACTACGTCGCCGGCAACGTCATCGACGAAGACTGAACTCCCAAGACCTCCCAAAGACTCACAAGATTCCCGAGACTCCCAAGGACTGAGGTAACCACATCGTGCACACCACGGTCCCGCATCCGGTCGAAACCGACGCCGGAAGCGACGCCGGCCCCGGCCTCGGCTCCCTGGCGGGCTGGGGCATCCGCCGCGCGGTGCGCCTGGCCTTCCCGGGCCCTGCGTGCCTGGCCCTGGACGAGGAGCACGCCGCCCGGCTGGACACCTACCTGACGGACCTGCTCCAGCCCTACGGCCTGGCCCTCGGCCCCGGCGCCCTCGCCCCCCGCGGCCAGTCCTACGGCGAGATGGCCGAGGCGCTGATCGAGCTGGCGGTACCGGCCGGGGAGCACGTCGACCTCCTCGTCATGGCGTACGCGATCCCGGACATCACCCCCGGGCGCGCCACCACCACCTACCTCAGCCACGTGTGTCCCGGCGGCCCGCTGGCGTTCGCGATCAGCGACCAGGGCACCGCCGCCGGCTTCACCGGCCTGCGGCTGGTGCGGGAGTACGCGCGCGGCAGCGGGATGCGGCGCGCGCTGCTGATCGTGGTGGAGCAGGCGTGGCTGGCCTACGATCCCGGGGTGCCGGCCGCGGTCCCGGCCGGACACACCGGCGTCGCGGTGCTGCTCGGCGACGCGCACCCGGACGAGCACGTCGGGCAGCTCGGTCCGGTGCGGGTGCGGGCCGGTGCGCTCGACTCCTCGCCGGGTGCCGAGATAGAAGAGTTCGGCGAGACTCGGGCGGTGATCCTCGGCGCCGCTCTGAAGCGCGAGGCTGCGGCGCTGTCGGCGAAATCCGAGGTCATCCTCGCCTCGCCGGGACGGCCGACCACCGGCGTGTGGTGGGAACTGGCCGCAGCGCTGCAGGCGCGGGCGAAAAAACCGGAAGCCGGAGCCGGCTGCGGCCGTATCGTCATGGCGGACGCCGACCTCGACCTCGGCTTCTTGTGCACGGCGGCCATCGATGTGCGCGCTCCCGTCCGAGGCGCCGAGCCCGGATCCCGGGTCTCCGACTCCCCGCTGCTGTGTCTGGACGACTATCGGAGCGCCGCTCAGGAACAGGTCACGCCGGACGTCTGGGACTTCATCGACGGCGGCGCCGAGACCGAGCGCACCGTCGCGGCCAACCGCGCGGCCTTCGGCCGGGTCACGCTGCGGCCCCGAGCCCTGGTCGACACTGAGGTCTGCGACACCCGCACCGCCGTTCTGGGCTCGCCGGTGGCCACCCCGCTGGCCGTCGCGCCGACCGCCTACCACCGGCTGGTGCACCCGGAGGGCGAGGTGGCGACCGCGCGCGGCGCCGGCGCCGCCGAAGCGCTGTACACGGTGAGCATCTTCGCCAGCCGCACCCTGGAGGACATCGCCGCCGCCACGACCGCGCCGCTGTGGCTCCAGGTGTACTGGCTGCGGCAGCGCGACGCTCTCAGTGCCCTGATAGACCGGGCGGCGGCGGCCGGATACCGCGCCCTGGTGCTGACCGTCGACCTCGCCCGCATGGGCCGGCGCTGGCGGGACATGCGGAACAACTTCGCCGTGGCACCGGACTGCACCGCTGTGAACCTCGACGCGGCCCTGATGGCCTCCGCGCACGCCCACGGCGCGGGCGGCACCTCGGCCTTGGCCGTCCACACCGCGCAGGCCATCGATCCCTCGGTGACGTGGTCGGACCTGGCCTGGCTGCGCTCGCGCAGCGACCTGCCGGTGGTGCTCAAGGGCATCCTCACCGCCGAGGACGCCCGGCTCGCGGTCGAGAACGGCGCCGACGCGGTGATCGTCTCCAATCACGGCGGACGCCAGCTCGACGGGGCGGTGCCGAGCCTGCTGGCGCTGCCGGAGGTGGCGGCGGCCGTCGGCGGCGCGTGCCCGGTGCTGTTCGACGGCGGCGTGCGCGGCGGCGGCGACGCCTTCGCGGCCCTGGCCCTGGGCGCCAAGGCGGTGTTCCTGGGCCGGCCCGTGCTGTGGGGGCTGGCGGTCGGCGGTGCGTCCGGGGTCGCCGGTGTGCTGGACTTGGCGACGGAGGAACTGGCGCACACGATGGCGCTGGCGGGACGGCCGGCGCTGGACGTCATCGACGGCAGTGCGCTGCGGTTCGACGAGCGGACGGAGCCATGACGGTGATGGAACGGTGATGGAGACGACGGTTGGTACGGGGGCGGGCCTGCTGCGCCGTGCGGAACTGCACGTGTCGGTGAGCGATCCGGCGGCGGCTTCGATGAACTTCCTCAACGAGGTCGCGGCCCGGTTCCCCGATGCGGTGTCCTTGGCGGCGGGACGGCCCTATGACGGGTTCTACACGGCGCAGGACATCGACAGGTTCCTGGCGGTGTTCCGCGCCCACTTGATCGGACAGGGCCGGTCCGAGGAACAGATCAACAGGACCCTGTTGCAGTACGGCCGGACCAACGGCGTGATCGGCGACCTGATCGCCCGGATGCTGGCCGCCGACGAGGGCATCGAGGTTCCGGCCGAGGCCGTGATGGTCACGGCCGGATGCCAGGAGGCGATGATCATCGCCCTGCGCGGTCTGTGCGCCGGGCCGCAGGACGTGGTGCTGGCCGTGGAGCCGTGCTACGTCGGGTTCACCGGTGCCGCACGGATCCTGGGGATCGAGGTCGTGCCGGTTCCGGAAGCGGCCGACGGACTGGACCCGGACGCCGTGCTGCGCGTGGCACGCGAAGTGCGCGCCTCGGGGCGTCGACCGCGGGGGCTGTACGTCGTCCCGAACTTCGCGAACCCCTCCGGCGTGTCCATGCCGGTCGAGGCCCGGCGCCGGCTGCTCGCCGTGGCTCGCGAGGCGGAGCTGGTGATCCTGGAGGACGACCCCTACGGCTTGTTCGGCCTCGACGACGAGCCGCGCCCGGCGCTGAAGGCCCTGGACACCGACCATTCGGTGATCTACCTGGGCTCGTTCGCGAAATCGGTGTTCCCCGGCGCCCGGGTCGGGTTCCTGGTGGCCGACCAGCCGGTCGAGGACGCGGCCGGGCGGCGCTCGCTGCTGGCCGAGGAACTGTCCACGATCAAGAGCATGCTGACCGTGAACACCTCGCCGATCGCTCAGGCGGTGGTCGGCGGCATGCTGATCGAGGCCGATTACAGCCTGCGCACCGCCAACCGCCGCAAGGTGGAGCACTACCGTACGAACCTTCGAACCCTGCTGTCCGCGCTGGACCGCGAGTTCGGCGACGACGCCCGGCTGAGCTGGAACGCCCCGGAAGGCGGCTTCTTCGCGGTCCTGGACGTGCCGTTCGAGGCGGACGAGGAACTGCTGGAGGTCTCGGCCCGGGACTACGGCGTGCTGTGGACGCCGATGAGCTACTTCTACGGCGCCGGCGGAGGCGAGTGCGCGATCCGGTTGTCGTGCAGCGTGCTGGACGCGTCACAGGTCGAGGAAGGCGTGCGGCGGCTGGGGAAGCTTGTGCGGGACCGGGCGTCGTGAGCGGCGCCGCCGGCTGCGTGGTCCGGGCCTGGCTGGTCGACGACCAGGTCTCGCAGTCGTGCGTCGCAGAACTCTTCGGCGTGCTGGACGCCGGCGAGCGGCGGCGTGCCGACCGCAGGGACACCGCTGACGGGCGGCGGCGGTTCGTGGTGGCGCACGGCGCGGTGCGGCGGATCGTGGGGGAGCACCTGGGCGCGCCGCCCGGTGAGCTGGTGTGGCGGATCGGGCCGGACGGCAAACCGGAGCTGGACGGCCCGTGGACCGGAGTACGGGTGAACCTCTCCCATTCCGGCGGGCTGTGCCTCATCGCGCTGTGCGATACCCGCGAAGTCGGGGTGGACGTGCAGCGTCATGTGCCGGGAGTCGACGTGGTCGCGATGGCCCGCCGGTACTTTCCGGCGGACGAGGCGGCGAGCGTCGCCGCGGCGGACGATCCGGTGGACGCCTTCGCGCGGCTCTGGGCTCGCAAGGAGGCGGTGTCCAAGGCGGCCGGGGGACGGCTGATGCCGGTGCTGCGGGTGCCTGTCGAGTCGGTCGCGTCGGACTATCGCGTCGTCGATCTCAGCGTCTCCGCGGGCTTTCGGGCGGCCGTGGCGCTGGCCGGCGCGGAGCCGTTCACGGTCGAGATGGCCGAGTGGCGGCCATGACAGAGTTCCCCGTGTTCCCCGTGTTCCCCGTGTTCCCCGTGTTCCCCGTGTTCCCCGTGTTCCCCGCGTTCCCCGTTGAAGCGGCCGATCCCTACTGCCTTGGTGTCGGCGAGGCGGAAAAGCTTCTCAACGGCCATCCGTGGCGGCGCTTCGCAGTACTCGGCGACAGCATCGCCGAGGGTGTCAGCGAGCCGGTGCCAGGGTACTGCCCGCTGCCGTTCGCTGACCGGGCGGCCGCCGAGCTGGCGCGGGCGGCGCCCGAGCTGGTCTACCTCAACCTCGGCCAGCGTGGGCTGCGGGCGCACGAGGTACGGGCCGGACAGCTTGACGACGCTCTGACCTTCGGTCCGGATCTCGCTCTTGTCGCCTGCGGTGCCAATGACGCGCTGCGGCCAGGCTATGAGACCCGCGCCGATCAGGTGGATGCGGAGCAGAGGACTGTCATCAGGGCTCTGCAGGAGGCTGGGGCGCTGGTGGTCACCGTCTCCATTTTCGTGCGACCCGCCTACCCGAGCCTGCCGGGATGGCTGCGGCCTACCGGCACCGAGCGCATGGCCATGCTCGGCGAGCGCACCTGCGCCCTTGCTGCCGAGCTCGACACCGTTCATCTGGATCTCGCCCGCCACCCCATCGCCTCGTCGATGGACTCGACCAGCAGCGACGGCTTGCACGGCAACGGACGTGCGCAGTCTGTCGCCGCGGCCGAGATGGTGCGGGCTTTGGGCGCGCTGTTGCGCGCGCCGGCCTTGGTTCAGCCTGACCTCCACCACACCAGGGAGTTCTGATGCCGCTCGACCCGCAGATCGAAGCCATGCGCGACCGCCGCATCCGCAGCGCCACGCCGCAGCTCTACACCCTCAGCCTGGCCGAGGCGCGCGCCGCGGACCTCGCCTCCATCCAGGCCGAGGCCGGGGAGCCGGAGCCGGTGTTCGAGGTGCGCGAGGAGGCGCTGCCCCTGGGGGATCGGAAGATCCCCGTGCGGATCTATCGGCCGAGCGACGAGCGGCCGCTGCCGGCCCTGCTCTACTTCTTCGGCGGCGGCTGGACGCTGGGCAGTCTGGACACCGGCGACGCCGTGTGCCGGAGCCTGGCCAACACCGCCGGCTGCCTGGTCATCGCGGTCGGGTACCGGCTGGCGCCCGAGCACCGGTTCCCGGCGGCGGTCGAGGACTGCCACGAGGCGCTCGCCTACATCGCCGCCAACGCCGAGGAGTTCGGCGCCGATCCCGGCCGGCTGGCGGTCGGCGGCGACAGCGCGGGCGGCAACCTGGCCGCGGCGGTGGCGCTGATGGTCCGGGCCGACGCCGTCGCGGCCGCGGGTTCCGACGGCGGGGAAAGCGGCGATGCGAGCGGCGGTGCGGCCGTCACGCTGGCGGGACAGCTGCTGATCTACCCGAACACCGACCAGCTGGCCGACGACGAGTCGATGCGCTCGAACGACGACCCGTGGCTGTTCAACCACCGGTCGGTGGGCTGGTACCGGCAGCACTACCTCGCCGATCCCGCCGACGCCGCCGACCCGCTCGCCTCGCCGCTGCGCGCCGCGGACCTGGCCGGCCTGGCCCCGGCGCTCGTGATCACCGCGGAGTACGACCCGCTGCGCGACCAGGGCGAGGCCTACGCGGCCCGGCTCACCGCGGCCGGCGTCGAGGTCGAGGTGACTCGCTATCCGGGGATGGTCCACGGCTTCTTCACGATGATCGGCGCGGTCGACGCGGCCCGCACGGCG
The DNA here is from genome assembly GCA_013362315.1 of Catenulispora sp. Lineage (GTDB taxonomy): Bacteria > Actinomycetota > Actinomycetes > Streptomycetales > Catenulisporaceae > Catenulispora. The sequence goes on from JABFWL010000173.1 coordinate 16,882, forward strand.
ATCGCTCAGGCCGCTGCGACGCTGCGCCGCTGGTTCGCGAGGGAGTAGCCGACCGACCCGGATGAGCCCTGCCCCATGATGAAGCCCGCCCCATAATGAGGCCATGAAGCTGGAGCGGGTGGAGCTGCGCCGCATCGACATTCCGTTGCGGACGCCGTTCCGCACCTCGATGGGGCTGGAGCTGCGGCGGGACATCCTGCTGCTGCGGGCCGAGACGACGGAGGGGCACGGCTGGGGAGAGTGCGTCGCCATGCCGGAGCCCGGCTACAGCGAGGAGTACCTGGACGGCGCCGCCGAGATCATCAGCCGGTTCCTGCTGCCGATGGTGGCGGCGGTCGAGGGGCTGACACCGGCGCGGGCCGCACAGGCGATGGCCGCGATCCCCGGACATCCGATGGCGAAGGCCACGGTCGAGATGGCGCTGACGGACGCGTGGCTGCGCGCCCGCGGGACTTCGTACGCTGACCACCTCGGCGCGGTCCGCAGCGAGGTGGACTGCGGCGTGTCGGTGGGGATCGCCGACTCGATCGACCGGCTGCTGGCCGAGGTGACGGGATACGTCGAGCAGGGCTACCGGCGCATCAAGCTCAAGATCGAGCCCGGCTGGGACGTCGAGCCGGTGCGGGCGGTGCGCGAAGCCTTTCCCGACATCGCGCTCCAGGCCGACGCCAACGCTGCCTATACGCTCTCTGATGCTCGGCACCTGGCGGAGCTGGACGCGTTCGACCTGACCATGCTCGAACAGCCGCTGAGCGCCGCGGACGTCCGAGACCACGCGACCCTGGCGCGGATGCTGCGGACCCCGATCTGCCTGGACGAGTCGATCATCTCGGCCCGCAGCGCGGTGGACGCGATCACGCTGGGCGCCTGCGCGATCGTGAACATCAAGGCCGGCCGCGTGGGCGGCTACCTGGAGGCGCGCCGCATCCACGACGTCTGCGCCGCCCACAGCGTCCCGGTCTGGTGCGGCGGAATGCTGGAGACCGGCCTCGGCCAGGCGGCCAACCTGGCACTCGCCGCTCTGCCGGGCTTCACCCTGCCCGCCGACATCGCTCCCTCGGAACGGTACTTCGCCACCGACGTGACCCCCGCGATCACCATGAACGCCGAGGGGCGCATCGCGGTGCCGACAGGGGCCGGGCTGGGACTGGAGCCTGTCGACGAGGTGTTGGAGCGTTATACGACTGCGGTGGCGACGCTGTCGGACTTGTCGTTTTAACGCGCGCGGCCAGCTGCGCCCTTTTCCGCGGCGGCTACGCCTTCCGCCCCTTGCGCAGCAGCAGGTTGACGGCCAGCGCCGTCCAGCCGGTCTGGTGCCCCGCGCCCAGGCCCGCGCCGGTGTCGCCGTGGAAGTACTCGTGGAACGGGATCTGGTCGTGCCAGGCCGGGTCCTCCTGGAACAGCTTCACATCCCCGAACACCGGTCGGCGTCCCGTCGTGTCGTTCAGGAAGATGCCGACGAGCCGGTCGGCCAGGTCGTCCGCGACCTCGCCGAACGTGGCCTGCCGCTCCGACCCGGTCGGGTACGGCATGGTGATCGCGTCGCCGAAGAAGTCCTGGTGCGTGTCGAGGGCGTCGATCAGCAGGTAGTTCACCGGGAACCACACCGGGCCGCGCCAGTTGGAGTTGCCGCCGAACATCGAGGTGTTCGACTCCCCGGGCTGGTAGTCGACGCTGTAGTCGGTGCCATCTATGTTCAGCCGGTAGGGCTGGTCCTTGTGCACCCGGGACAGGGCACGCAGGCCGTTCGCGGACAGGAACTCGCCCTCGTCCAGCATCCGGGCCAGGATCCGCGGCCGCTGGTCGAAGGTCACCATGGTCAGCAGCCGGTGCGACTGGTTCATGTCGACACAGCCCATCAGCAGGTTCGCCTTGTCGCTCTGGTTCTCGAAGAACCACTGCACCCGCTTGGTCAGCTCCGGCACGGCCGCCATCGCGTCGGCGCGCACCGAGGCGGTGGCGACCAGCGGCAGCAGGCCGACGACGGAGCGCACCTTCACCGGGATGATGGTGTTGCCGCCGCGGGTGCGCAGGACGTCGTAGAAGAACCCGTCCTCCTCGTTCCACAGCCCGATGGTGTTGGCCGCCGCGGCGATCAGGCCGAAGTGCTCGAAGAACTTCATGACCATCTCGCGGTACACCGGGTCCTGCTCGGCCAGCAGCAGCGAGATCTCCATCAGGTTCAGCGCGTACATCGCCATCCACGCCGTGCCGTCGCTCTGCTCCAGCAGGTCGCCGGCCGGCACGCCGACGCCGCGGTCGAACGGGCCGATGTTGTCCAGGCCCAGGAAGCCGCCCTCGAAGACGTTGTTGCCGTCGGCGTCGACGCGGTTCACCCACCAGGTGAAGTTCATCAGCAGCTTGTGGAACACCTGTTTGAGGAACAGGTGGTCCCGGCCGCCGTCCATCCGGAAGATCTGCAGCGCGGCCCAGGCCTGGACCGGCGGGTTGTCGTCGCTGAACGCCCACTCGTAGGCCGGGATCTGGCCGCTGGGGTGCAGGTACCACTCCTGGAGCAGCAGCAGGAGCTGCCGCTTGGCCAGCACCGGGTCGACCGTGGCCAGCGCCACGCAGTGGAACGCCAGGTCCCACGCGGCGAACCACGGGTACTCCCAGGGGTCGGGCATGACGATCACATCGCGCGCCGACAGCGTCCACCAGTGCGCGTTGCGCCCGCGCCGCCGCTCCTCCGGCGGGGTCGGCTGCGCCGGGTCGCCCTCGAGCCAGCGCGAGACGTTGTAGTGGTAGAACTGCTTGGACCACATCAGCCCGGCCACCGCCTGGCGCAGCACGTTCGCCTCGTCGGCGGTGCAGGCGGCCGGCGTCAGCTCCCGGAAGTACTCCTCGGCCTCGGCGGACCGCCGGGTGAGCACCTCGTCGAACTCAGCGCCCAGATGCGTGGCGTACGCCGAGCCGACCGGCGTGTCCGCCGGGCCCTCGGTCCGCAGCCGCAGCCTGATCTCGGCGCTCTGCCCGGCCGGGACCGTGAGCACGTAGTGCAGCGCGCCCTTGGTGCCGCGCTGCTGCGGGTTCACCGTGTCGGCGCCGCCGACCACGTGGTCGTTGATGCCGTCCTTGGGATAGCGCGGCCCGTCGATGTCCCACAGCCGGCGGGTGTTCGACTCGTTGTCGCACACCAGCGCCTCCGGCCCGCCGGCGCCGTCCAGCACGATCCGCCCCAGCGAGTTCTGCTCGCCGACAAGGCGCCCGGCCTCGCCGATCAGCGCCGGCTTGGGCTCGCGCGTCGACACGTCCCACGACCACCGGTTGCGGAACCACAAGTGCGGCAGCACATGCAGCGTCTCCTCGTCCGGGCCCTTGTTCTCCACATGGATCCGGATGCACAGGTCCGTGGGCCCGGCCTTGGCGTAGTCCGCGGTGATCCGCCAGTACCGGTCGTCGTCGAACACCCCGGTGTCGACGAGCTCGTACTCGGGCTCGTGGACGCCGCGCTCGCGGTTGGTCCGCGCCAGGTCCGCGTAGGGGAACGCAGCCTGCGGATAGTGGTAGCGCCACCGCATCCAGGAGTGCGTGGGCGTGGAGTCCAGGTACCACCAGTACTCCTTGACGTCCTCGCCGTGGTTGCCCTCGGTGCCGGTCAGCCCGAACGCCCGTTCCTTCAGGATCGGGTCCCGGCCGTTCCAGAACGCCAGCGCGAAGCAGAACAGCTGCTCCTGGTCGCAGATGCCGCCCAGGCCGTCCTCGCTCCACCGGAAGGCCCGGGAGCGCGCGTGGTCGTGGGGCACGTAGTCCCAGGCGGTCCCGTGGGGCGAATAGTCCTCCCGCACCGTGCCCCAGGCGCGCTCGGACAGGTACGGCCCCCACTCCTGCCACGGCACGACACCGTCGTCGTCGCACTGGTCCAGGCGTGCCTGCTCTGCTGTGCTCACCGTTTCCTCGCGTCTCTCGGCTCCCACGGAGCCCCTGGGGATTACCGGGTTGTTTCGGGAACCGACCCTCCGACCGGCTCAGAATCGGATGGGACCGACCCTATGCAGCGTCCACAGAATGCGCGCGAGCAAGACCCCTGCCAGCATGGCATCCGTGGCCATCCCCGACCCCTACACTTTCGGTACCCGGCTGTGCGGCGACCTGTCCGAGGGCGCGGCACGCGAATGGCTCGTCCCCGACGGCGTGGGCGGCTATGCCATGGGCACGGTGTCCGGCCTGCGGACCCGCAGGTATCACGCTCTGTTAGTAGCCGCCGAGCGCGGCGGCAGCGCCCGGCGCGTCGGCCTGGCGGCCCTGGACCCGGTGCTGGTCACCGCCTCCGGCGCCGAGGTCCGGCTGGCGACCCATGAATGGGCCTCCGGCGCCGTCGCCCCGGCCGGACACACCCTGCTGGAGGGCTTCCAGCTGGAGCACGGCCTGCCCCGCTGGCGCTGGCGGGCGGGCGACGTCGTGCTCGAGGCGGAGCTCGCGGCGGTGTACGGCCGTCCGGCGTACGGCTACCGCTACCGCCTGGTCGCCGGCGGTCCGGTGACGCTGCGGGTGGAGGCTCTGTGCACGTGGCGCGACCAGCACGCCGAGCGCTTCGCGTCCGGCGGGGACCCGGCTGTGCAGGCGACGGCCGAAGGAGTGATCTTTGAGGACGCCTACCGGCTCGCCGGACCGGGCTGGCGGCCGGCCGGCCAGTGGTACCGCGACGTGTTCCTGCGCGAGGAGGCCGCCCGCGGGCTCGGCGCCCGCGAGGACCTGTGGTTCGCGGGGTCGTTCAACGCCGAGCTGACCCGGCCCGGTCAGACGCTGGAGGTCACGGCGTGGGCCGGCGATCTGCGGACTGTGCCGCCTCCGGCGTCGCAGATCATCGCCGCAGCTCGGGAGCGGGCGCTCGTGATCGAGTCCAGGGGCGCCGACGCCGTCGCCGCCCGGCTGCTGCTGGCCGCCGACGCCTTCGTGGTCGGCGGCGGCGATCCCATGAGCGGACCGAGCGGTACCGGTGCCGGCTCCGACTCCGACTCCGACGACCCGGTGCCCCACCCCCACGTGATCGCCGGATACCCCTGGTTCGGCCCCTGGTCCCGCGACACGATGCTGTCCTACGAAGGGCTCTTCCTCACCGCCGGGCGCGCCGACGAGGGCCGCCGCCTGCTGCGCGCCTACGCCGCCACCCTGTCCGAGGGCATGCTCGCCAACACCGCCGACACCGGCTCGGTCGAGTACAACACCGCCGACGCCACGCTGTGGTTCGTGCACGCCATCGGCCGCCAGGTGGCGGTGGCCGGCGACACCGACCTGGCCGCCGAGCTGGCACCCGACCTCGACGGCATCCTGCGCGCGCACCTGGAGGGCACCCGGTACGGCATCCGGGTGGACCCCGCCGACTCGTTGCTGACCCAGGGCGCCGACCATTGCGCGCTGACCTGGATGGACGCCCGGATCGACGGGGACCCGGTGACCCAGCGGCGGGGCAAAGCCGTCGAAATCAACGCCCTGTGGATCAACGCCCTGGGCACCATCGCCGACCTGTTCAAGGCCGTGGGGCGGGACGCGACCGCCGTCCGGCAGCGCTACGAAGCCGCCGCCACCTCCTTCCTGCGCCGGTTCCCGCATCCGGACTGCGGGCTCTACGACCTGGTCGACGGCCCGGCCGGCGACGACGCCGCGCTGCGCCCGAACCAGCTGCTCGCCCACAGCCTCCCGTACGGGCCGCTGCGCGGGACGCCGCCCGCCGCCGTGATCAGCCGACGGCTGCTGACCCCGCTCGGGCTGCGCACGCTCGGCCCCGACGACCCCGCGTACCAGCCGCGGCACCGCGGCAGCTCGCGGGACCGGGACGCCGCCTACCACCAGGGCACCGTGTGGCCGTGGCTGCTCGGCCCCTACCGGGACGCCCTCGCCGCGGCCGGCATGCCGGCCGGTCTGGACACGGTGTTCGGCGGCCTGCCGGGCCATCTCGGCGAGGCCGGGCTCGGCTCGGTGTCCGAGACCGCCGAGGGACAGGTGCCGCACGCCACCTCGGGGTGCCCGTTCCAGGCCTGGTCGGTCGCCGAGGCGCTGCGCGGCTGGACCGAGAGCGCTGAGAGCGCTGGGAGCGCCGGGAGCTCCGTGAGCGGGGCGTCGGGGCGGACTGCTTCGGGCGGTGCGGGTGCGTCCACCGCCTCAGGCACCACAGACCACATTGCACGCACACCAAGCGCAGGGGAGCCTCAGTGATGTCCGCAACGGCGCGTGAGCTGACCATGACCTACCAGGAGAACCGCGACATGGCGGAGGTCGGCCTGGGACGTCCCGGGACGCCCCGGCCCGGGGCCAAGCCCATGCGGGTGCTGATGCTGTCCTGGGAATACCCGCCGGTCGTGGTCGGCGGGCTCGGGCGGCACGTGCACGCCCTGGCCCGCAAGCTGGCCGAGGCCGGGCACGAGGTCACCGTGGCCACCCGGCACGCGCCGGGCGCGCCGGTGGAGGAGGTGGTCGAGGGGGTGCGCGTGGTGCGGGCGCCGGAGGATCCACCGGCCATCCCGTTCGACACCCCGCACCTGCTGGCCTGGACCATGGCCTTCAACCACACCCTGACCCGGGCCGCGCTGCGCGCCGCCGAGACCGGCGAGTACGACCTCGTACACGCCCACGACTGGCTGGTCACCCACACCGCGGTGACCATGAAGGACCACCTCGGGGTGCCGCTGGTGGCCACGGTGCACGCCACCGAGGCCGGCCGGCACCAGGGCTGGCTGCCCGGCGACCTGAACCGGGCCATCCACTCCGTCGAGTGCTGGCTCGGCTCGGAGGCCGAACGGGTGCTGGTGTGCTCCCGCTACATGGGCCGCGAGGTCGACGCGCTGCTCGGCGTGCCGCCGGCCCGGACCGCCGTCATCCCCAACGGCGTGGACCTGCCGCACTGGCGCCCCGACCCGGCCGAGGTGGCCGCCGCCCGCGACCGCTACGCCGGCGACGGGCCGCTGCTGGGGTTCGCCGGCCGGCTGGTCTATGAGAAGGGCGTGCAGCACCTGCTGCACGCGCTACCCGAGCTGCGGCGGCGGCACCCCGGGCTGCGCGTCGTGATCGCCGGCGACGGGCCGCAGCGCGGCGAACTGGAGGCCACCGCGGGGCAGCTGGACTTGCACCGTGAGGTCAGCTTCACCGGCTTCGTGCCGGCTCCGGGGCTGTCCTCCACCATGGCCTCCACCGACGCGATGGTGGTGCCGAGCATCTACGAGCCCTTCGGCCTGGTGGCGCTGGAGGCCGCGGCCGCCGGGGCGCCGCTGGCGGTGTCCCGGACCGGCGGGCTGGCCGAGATCGTCGAGCCCGGGGTCACCGGGGTGACGTTCCGCGCCCGCGACACCGAGGCGCTGGCCGAGTCCGTCAGCTCCCTGATCAGCGACCGGGAGTCGGCGCGGAGCATGGCCTCGGCGGCGCGGGAGATGGTGCGCGACCGGTTCGGCTGGGGCGGCGTCGCCGCGGCGACCGCCGAGGTGTACGCGGCGGTGGCCGCCGAGACCCGGGCGCGCCGGGTGACCGGGATGGCGCGGCTGTTCCCGGACCGCGGGCCGATACAGATCCCGGATGGGAACCTGCTGGAGTCGGCGGGGCTGCTGCCATGAGCTGGCGCGCGGCGGGCCGGGCCGAGGGGCGGGCACAGGTCCGGGGCGAGGGAGTGGGGGGCGGTTTGGGAGGGGTGGTGGTGAGCGAGGTGGTTGACGTGCTTGACAGGGTTGAGATGCTCGAGGAGCTCGATGCCGTCGTGGCATCTGTCGCGGCACCTGATGATGCGGCGGCGCCCGCGGCGGTGGTATCCGCTGAAGCGGCGGCGCCCGCGGGGCCCGTCGAGATCTACGCCGGCTCCGGCCTGCCGCCGGACGAGCTGCGGTACTGGCACGGGCTCGGGGCGCATGCGCAGGAGGGCGGCGTCCGGTTCGGGGTGTGGGCGCCGAACGCGCGGCAGGTGAACGTCGAGGGCGACTTCAACGACTGGGACCCGCACCGCGGTCTGGAGCTGACCCGGGACGACTCCGGGTGCTGGTCCGGGTTCTCGCCCGACGCCCGGCCCGGGGACCGCTACAAGTACAAGATCCTCGGCGGCGACGGCGTGTGGCGGCTGAAGGCCGACCCGGTGGCGTTCTCCGCCGAGGTGCCGCCGGCGACCGCGTCGATGGTGTACGAGAGCTGGCACTGCTGGACCGACGAGGAGTGGATGGCGCGGCACCGCGACGGCCGGCCGGTGTCGCCGAACAGCCCGGTGTCGATCTACGAGGTGCACCTGCAGTCCTGGCGCCCGGGGCTGTCGTACGACGACCTGGCCGAGCAGCTGGTGGGACACGTGGCCGGGCTCGGCTTCACGCACGTGGAGTTCCTGCCGGTGATGGAGCACCCCTTCGGCGGCTCCTGGGGCTACCAGACCACCGGGTTCTACGCCCCGACCGCGCGCCTGGGCGACCCCGACGGGCTGCGCCGGCTGATCGACGCCTTCCACCGGGCCGGCGTCGCGGTGATCCTGGACTGGGTGCCGGCGCACTTCCCCCGCGACGACTGGGCGCTGGCGCGCTACGACGGGCAGCCGCTGTACGAGCACCCCGACCCGCGGCGCGGGGAGCACGCCGACTGGGGCAGCCTGATCTTCGACTTCGGGCACCCGCACGTCCGGGACTTCCTCCTGGGCAGCGCGCTGTACTGGATCGAGGAGTTCCACGCCGACGGGCTGCGCGTGGACGCGGTGTCCTCGATGCTGTTCCTGGACTACTCGCGCGCCCCCGGCACCTGGGAGCCGAACGTCTTCGGCGGCAGCGCCAACCTGGAGGCCGTGGACTTCATCAGGATCCTGACGACCGAGGTGAAGCGGCGGCACCCCTCAGTGCTGCTGGTGGCCGAGGAGTCTGCGGCGTGGCCGGGTGTCACCCACTCCGTGGAGCATGAGGGGCTCGGCTTCGACCTGAAGTGGAACCTGGGGTGGATGAACAACACCCTGAAATGCCTGACTCTGGAGCCGGTGTTCCGGCGGTACCACTTCGACGAGCTGCGCCGCCCGAGCTCATACGCGTTCATGGAGCACGATCTGCTGCCGCTTTCGCACGATGAGGTGGTACACGGTAAGGGCTCGCTGGCGGGGAAGCTGCCCGGGTGGCGCGGGGAGCAGAAGGCGGGGCTGCGCGGGCTGCTGGCATACCAGTGGGCGTTCCCCGGGAAGCAGCTGCTGTTCATGGGCGCGGAGTTCGCGCAGCGGGGGGAGTGGAGTGAGGAGTGGGGGCTGGACTGGGCCGACGCGGGCGACGGGGACGGGGTGGCGCGGCTGCTGGTGGATATGAACCGGCTGTACCGGGAGCTGCCTGCGCTGTGGTCGCGGGAGGACGATCCGAGTGGGACGCACTGGGGCGGGACGCATGCGGATCGGAATCTGATGTCGTTCGTGCGGTATGGGCGGGGGCGGGATGGGGACGCGGTGGTTTGTGTTGCGAACTTCTCGGGGGTGCAGGTGCGGGATTGGGAGATCGGGCTGCCTTGGGCTGGGGTGTGGCGGGAGGTGCTGAACACGGATGCTGAGTTCTATGACGGGTGTGGGATCGGGAACTTGGGTGCTGTTGTCGCTGAGGAGGAGCCGAGGGATTGGTTGCCGGCGTCGGGGGCTGTGACGTTGGGGCCTTATGCGGTGGTGT
>JABFWL010000438.1 GCA_013362315.1 Catenulispora sp.
GATGCCGGGCGGACCGGTGTACACGAACCCGAAGACCGGCGCGTACACGATCCAGCTGCCGGTGAACAAGACGTACCAGCTGCACACGGTGGCCGCGTACCCGGGGTATCAGACCACCGACACCTCGGTGGCGGTGGGCGTGTCCGCGGTGACTCAGCCGATCTCGGTGAAGGTGGACGCGCAGAACTGCACCGCCGCCGGATACCGGATCGGGCACGTCGGCTCCTATCAGACCTTTGACGGCACCACGACACCCGACGGCTGGACGGTCACGAACAACACCGCCTCCGGCGGCTGGGAGTTCGACGACCCGGCCGGCCGGGGCAACCGGACCACCGGTACCGGCGGCTTCGCGATCATCGACAGCGACCACCTCGGCACCGGCAATTCGCAGGACACGTACTTGACGTCGCCGGCCGCCGACCTGTCGGCCGTCGCCGCGCCGGAGCTGGACTTCGCGACGTACTACAAGCCCTACGGCAACTCCACGGCGACCGTCGAGGTCAGCGTGGACAACGGGGCCACCTGGTCGCCGGTGTGGTCGCAGACCTCCTCGGCGGTCGACGGCACGCTGGTGCGGATCCCGCTGCCGCAGGCGGTGGGCAAGACGCAGGTGCAGGCCCGGTTCCACTACACCGGCACCTGGGCCTACTACTGGGAGGTCGACAACGTCCTGCTCGGCGCGCCGACCTGCTCGCCGGTGCCCGGCGGCCTGGTGATCGGCCAGGTCACGGACGCCAACACCAAGGGCCCGCTGGCCGGCGTCACGGTGTCGGAGACCGCCGCGCCGACGGTCGGCGGCACCTCGGCCGTCACCACCGACCCGGCGCTGAAGGGCGCGTTCTACTGGTTCTTCTCACCGACGACCGGCTCGGTGGCGCTGAGCGCCGTCAAGGGGCATTACACGACCGGCACCGCGACGGTGACAGTGGCTTCCGGCAAGGTCGTCGAGGCCGACTTCACGCTGAAGGCCGGACGGCTCGCCGTCACGCCGGCGTCCGTCGCCAAGACCGTGCCGTGGGGCGGCAGCGCCACGCAGACGGTCACGGTGAAGAACACCGGCGGCGCGCCGGCCACGGTGAACATCGGCGAGCAGCCCGGCGGGTTCGTGATGCAGAACGTGCCGGCGGCGCCGACACAGATCGTGCCCGCGCACACCATCACCGGCAGCGCCCTGCTGGACGCCAAGAAGAAGGCCGCGGCCGCAGTGCACCCCGCCGCGCCGACGGCCGGCGACAGCTGGCAGCCGATCGCCAACTTCCCGAGCCTGATCCAGGACAACATCGCCGACTTCGAGGGAGGAAAGCTCTACTCAGGGTTCGGATATGACGGCACCAACGACTCCAAGGCCCTGTACGCCTACGACCCGGGACCGGGCTCCTGGACCGCGCTGGCGCCGGCGAGCGACACCCGCGAATCGCCCGCGCACGGCTTCATCAACGGCAAGCTGTACGTCGTCGGCGGCTGGGCGGCCTCGGGCGACCCGGACCCGAAGATGGAGGTCTACGACCCGGCTGGCAACCAGTGGAGCACCGGCACCGCGTCCCCGGCGCCGTACGCGGGCTCCGGCAGCGCGGTGGTCGGCACGAAGCTGTACGTCGTGGGCGGCTGCACCAGCACCTGCGGCACGACCGACGCGTACGCCTTCGACGCCGGCACCGGCGCCTGGACGAAGCTGGCGGCGTACCCGGAGCCGACGGCGTGGCTGTCCTGCGCGAACGCCCAGAACAAGCTGGTCTGCGCCGGCGGCACCTCGGCGAGCACGCCGAGTCAGAACACGTACGTCTACGACGCCGCGGCGAACACCTGGACCAAGGCGGCCTCCGCGCCGGCCCCGTTCTGGGCCGCGGCCGGCGCCGGCGCCAACGGCAAGCTGCTGGTCACCGGCGGCGTGGTGGCCGGCGGCCTGACCAACCAGGGCTGGGCCTACGACCCGGCCACCGACGCCTGGACGGCGCTGCCGAACTCCAACCTCAGCGCCTACCGGTTCGCCGGCGCGCTGGGCTTCTTCACCGTCGGCGGCGGCCAGGGCAGCCTGACCCCGCCGGTGGCCACCGCCCAGGTGCTGCCCGGCTACACCGGCGGCCCGACCACCGACGTGCCGTGGCTGAGCGAGAGTGCCAGCACCCTGACGCTCGCGCCCGGTGCCTCCGGCACGTTCACGGTGACGGTGGACGCCAGCGACGCCACCATCACCCAGCCCGGCGCCTACACCGCGAGCCTGGCGCTGAGCTCTGACACGCCCTATCCGCTGGCCGCCATCCCGGTGACGATGACGGTCAAACCCCCGACGACCTGGGGCAAGATCACCGGCGTGCTCACCACCAAGGACGCCTCCGGCGCCTCGGTGCCGCTGCCCGGAGCCACGGTCCAGATCGACACGTGGGCCACGCACTACACCTTGCACACCGACATCAACGGCGGTTACGCGCTGTGGCTGGACTACCGCAACAACCCGCTGACCGTGATCGCCGCCAAGGACGGCTACCAGCCGCAGGTGAAGACGGTGAAGATCAAGAAGGGAGCCACGACCACGGCGTCGTTCGTGCTGCTGAAGGACTGACGCCGCGCCTGCTGTCCTGACGGTTCACCCGGATGCCCTGGCTCGCGAGACACGCCGGGGCATCCGGTGAGTTGCTGGGACGAGGGGTCCGCCCGGACCCGAAGGAGGCTTGAGGCAATGTCCAAGTCGAAGAAACACGAAACCGAGGGCCAGCACGTCGCGAAGGCGGACGTGCGGCACAAGTTCAAGGTCGCCGAGCTCACCGACTTCAACCGGCGCGAGACGCGGCCTGACGGCAGCGAGCAGATGATGCCGCGAATCGCGGTCCTGACTCCGGTGGAGGGCGGTAAACAGGTGCGGGCGCACATTCCCGGCAACCTGGACGGGCCGCTGGAGGTCGGGTCGGTCGTCATGTGCCGGCCGCACGACAAGCAGCACAACGGCGACGGGCCGCCGGTGAAGTTCCGGATCACCAACGTGGTCGGGGCCGGCGCCGAGTCCGAGACGCTGACCTCCGCGCAGAACGCGGAGTTCGGCGAGCGGGCCGAGCGGGCGCGCCCGGCGCGCGGCGCGGGTGCCGAGCCGGCGTCGCCGGAGCGGCGCGAGGCCGGCTCGCGTCGGTGACACAGCGGTAGCACAACGCTGAAGAATCGGTGAGTGATCGCTGATCCCGGTCCGGGGCGTCCTGCGGGGCGTCCCGGACCGGGGCGTTTTCGTGCCATCCATCCGTGCTGCCTGCCGCCTGTGCTGCCCGTGCTGCCGCGCTACCGGTGCGGTGCTGCCAGCGGCGGGGGCTCGGCCGCTGCCGACCGGCTCACCCGGTTTTCAGCGCAGGCCGTTGAGGATGCGCAGCGCTTCGTCGACGGATGCGACCGGATCAGGGACCGGATACAGGACGCCGCGGACCGTGCGCTGCGCGTCGACGATGAGCGTCGCGCGCTTGATCCGGTCGGCGCCGGCTGCGCGGAACGTCGGCATGCGCAGCGCGGCACTGAACTCCAGCGCCTGGTCGGACAACAGCGGAAACGGCACATCCTGCGCAGCGGCGAAGTCGGCCAGCTGCTCGGGACGCTGGGTGCAGACCCCGATGACCGCGGCGTCGGCAGCGGCGAACTCGGACAGGCGGTCGCGGAACGTCCGGGCCTCCAGGGTGCATCCCGGGCCGCCGGGGACGTCCTCCCATCCCGGGGCGAGACCGGGATCCACCGAGGGCGAGCCAGGGAACGTATAAAGCACCGTCCACTTGGCTGTGGCGGAGACGGGGTCGGCGGGCACGCCGTCCGCGCCGGGCAACATCAGGGCCGGAATCCGGCTCCCGATCAGAGCATTGACGCGGCGGGCCTCGGCCGACGCCGGTTCAGAAGTAGCGGTCAACGTCCCATCCCCCATGACATGGCGAGCTCCCCAGTTCTGCAACGCCACCAGCACCGGCAACAGCCCGCGGCCGGAGTCGGTGAGGTGGTACTCGAAACGCGGCGGCCGCTCGGAGTACTGCCGCCGCTCCAGCACGCCGCGCTCGACCAGCTCGGCCAGCCGCTCGGCGAGCACCTTGCGGCTGACGCCCAGCTCCGCCGCCAGCTCCGAGAACCGGTTGCGGCCGCCGGCGACGTCCCGCACCACCAGCAGCGTCCACCAGTCCCCGACCACGTCGAGGGCCTGGGCGATCGAGCAGTCGCTGTCGCCGATCCGGGTGTACTTCACGTGCCAAGTATAGTCAGTTCCGAATGTGAACTGACTCGGCTCTGAAAGAATTCACAGGGGAGGATGAGGCCGTTGACCGCCACCACGCCGAAGGCGACAGCGGAAGCCGCCGCGATCGCCGCCACCGAAGCTGCCGCCGACGAAGCCGGGACCGGAGCTCCCGTCGAAGCTGCGAGCGAGCCACCACAGGTCGCCACCCGTTCCTGGTTCTGGCGCTACTGGGCCGGCTCGACCGTCAGCCGCGTCGGCACCGCCGTGACCACCGTGGCGCTGCCGCTGGCGGCGCTGAACCTGGCGCATGCGACCAGCTTCGAAGTCGGCGCGGTCACCGCGGCCGGGTTCGCGGCCTGGGCCATCGTGGGGCTGCCGGCCGGCGTCCTGGTGACCCGGCTGCCGCTGCGCGGGACGCAGATCGCCATGGACGTGGTGCGGGCCGCCGCCCTGGCCACCATCCCCGTCGCCTGGTGGCTGGCGTCGGTGACGGTGGTCCAACTGGTGGCGGTGGCCCTGGTGGTGGGCCTGGCCTCGGTGGTGTTCGACGTCGGCAACGCGACGATGCTGCCCTTCCTGGTCAGCAAGGAGGAGCTGACCGCGCGGAACAGCCTCACCTCCGCGACCGAATCGGTGACCACCCTCGCCGGCCCCTCCCTCGGCGGCGCGCTGGTGCAGGCGGTCGGAGCGGCGGTCAGCATCGTGGTGGACGTAGCCAGCTACCTGATATCAGCCTTCTTGCTGCGCAACCTGCCACGGCCGCCGCGTGTCGAAACGGCGGCCCGCGGCGGCAAAGGCGCCATCCGCGCCTCGATCCGCGAGGGCTGGCAGTTCCTGATGCGCGAGCCGATCCAGCGGGCGAACCTGTGGCTGGCGACCGCGATCAACTTCGTCTGCGGCGCCCTGATCGCCCTCACGCCGCTGTTCCTGGTTCGCACCCTCACCCTGGCGCCAGCCTCGGTCGGCGCGGTGATGGCGACCGAGGGCGTCGGCAGCCTGCTGGGCGCCTCCCTCACCCCGCGCCTGACCCGCCGCATCGGCACCGGCCGCGCCCTGGTCTGGGCCGCCCTCGCGCTACCGCTGTCCTTCGCCCTGATGCCCGCCGCCGGCCACGGCTGGGGCGTCGCGGTCTTCGTCCTCGGCAACGCCGCCTTCGCCGCGACGGTGGTCGTGTCCAGCATCGTCGCCCGGACTTACCGGCAGATCGCGACCCCGACCGAACTCCTGCCCCGCGTCGTGGCCACGGTGCGCTTCGTGTCGTGGGGCGTGATCCCACTCGGGGCGCTCGCCGCCGGAGCCGTGGCCTCGTGGGCCGGACCGCGTGCGGCACTGTGGTGGACCATGGCCGCGGCGGTGGCGGTGCCGGTGGCCGTCCTGTCCAGTCCGATCCGCACGCGCCGCGACATCGCAGACGGCTGAACCGACAACCCCTGCTACAGGGCTTACAGGGCACCCTTCACAGCGCCCTGTTCGCCCCGTTTTTAGCTTCCGTTTTTAGCTTCCGTCTTTAGCTCCGGCTCACAGCGCCACGCCCAGCAGCGCGTCCGTGATCCGGCTGATCTGGCCGGGGGCCGCCGTGTTCCGCTGCGCGCCGTCGGGGGCGGAGCCGGAGCCGGCATCCGGGCCGGCACCGGCGGCGTCCGCCGCCTCCTGCCGGGCCGCCCAGGCGTCGACCACGGCCAGGGCACCGGGCGTGTCGAGGTCGTCGGCGATCCGGTCGCGCACAGCGGCCAGCACGTCGTCGGCGGGCACGCCGTCCGGCCGCGACACCGCCGCCCGCCAGCGGGCCAGGCGGGCCTGCGCGGACTCCAGGTCGGCGTCGGTCCAGTCCCAGTCGCTGCGGTAGTGGTGGGCCAGCAGCGCCAGGCGGATCGCCATCGGGTCGACGCCGGCGTGGCGGAGCTTGGAGACCAGGACCAGGTTGCCCTTGGACTTGGACATCTTCTCGCCGTCGAGGCCGACCATGCCGGCGTGCACGTAGGTCTGCGCGTAGGGCCGCTTCCCGGTCACCACCTGGGCCTCGCAGGCCCCCATCTCGTGGTGCGGGAACGCCAGGTCGCTGCCCCCGCCCTGCAGGTCCAGCCCCATGCCCAGGTGCTCCAGCGCGATGGCCGCGCACTCGATGTGCCAGCCCGGGCGCCCCGGCCGCAGCCCGGCGGCACGCCCGGCGTCCCCGGGATCCCAGGCCGGCTCGTCCTCGCGACCGGCCATCCACAACAGGCAGTCCAGCTGGTGCTTCTTGCCGGGACGGCCCGGGTCCCCGCCGCGCGCGGCGAAGGTGGCGAGCATCTGCTCGGCGTCCAGGTGCGACACCGAGCCGAAGGTCGGGTCGGCGTGCACCGAGAAGTACACGTCGCCGTCCACGTCGTAGGCGGCGCCCTGCTCCAGCAGCTTGATCACCAGGTCGACGACCAGCGGGATCGACTCCACCGCGCCGACGTAGTGGGCCGGCGGCAGGATCCGCAGCGCCGTCATGTCCTCGCGGAACAGCGCGGTCTCGGACTCCGCCAGCGCCTCCCAGTCCTGGCCGGTGGCGGCGGCCCGCTCCAGCAGCGGATCGTCGACGTCCGTGACGTTCTGCACGTAGGACACCGGGTGTCCGGCGTCACGCCACGCCCGCTGGATCAGGTCGAACGCCAGGTAGGTGTTGGCGTGCCCCATGTGGGTCGCGTCATAGGGCGTGATACCGCACACATAGATCCGGGCCGGCTCACCCGCCCCGGCGGCCGGCGTGGGCACCAGGCCCTGCGCGGCGGTGTCGTGGAGCCGGACGGCGGGACCGTGACCTGGCAGTTCGGGGACCTCGGGGGCGGGCCATGCGTGCATGCGGATGATCCTATCGGGGTCGGCGCGGACGATGCCGGGTGCGGGCCGCACGGGGCACCTGCGGCCCCGCTGCCAGGGGCAACAGTGGCAGGAGCCTGGTTGTTCCGGCGGGATGGCGGCGCCGGCCGAGCCGCCGCCGTCACACCACCGTCATCACCCCGCCGTCATCACCCCGCTGTCCCGCGCCCTCAGGCAGTGACTAACGGCTGGTACCCGCAGCGGCTCGGTGCTGCACGGGGCCGGACTCGTTCAGTCAGAACGGCGGCCAGGGCACCGGCCGCCGCCGTCCCTCCGGCCCCGGGATCCGGTCCGTCCGCAGCAGCTCCCTGATACGTTCGCGGGTCGCCGTGACCTCGTCGGCGTCGAGGAGGCCGGTCAGGCGCTCCCCCAGCGCGCCGGATTCAAGGTCCCGGTCCAGTTTTTCCAGGACCGTGCGGAATTCCTCGCCCAGCGGCTCGTCGCTGAAGCCCCACAGCAGGGTGCGGAGTTTGTCGTCGGTGTTGAAGGTCAGGCCGTGGTCGATGCCGTAGACGTGGTCGGGTTCGGCCGTGCCGACCAGGAGGTGGCCGCCTTTGCGGTCGGCGTTGTTCACCACGGCGTCGAAGGCCGCGATGCGGCGCAGGCGTTCGTCGGCCTGGTGCGCCAGGACCGCCGGGCGGCCGTCGCCGAGCTCCACGGCGAGGATCGGGCGCCAGCCGGCGGTGGCCGGGTCGGCGGGGTCGGCGGCGAAGTCCTCCGGGAGGAGCGCCAGCAGCTCGTGCTCGTCCTCGTCGGGAGTGTCGATCCAGAGCTGGCACATGCCCGGACCCCACGGCCCCTCGCGCATCACCGTCGGGGGCACGATGCGCCAGCCGGTGGCCTGCGACAGCTCGAAGGCGGCGACCTCGCGGGCGGCGAGCGTGCCGTTCGGGAAGTCCCACAGCGGACGTTCGCCGGCGACCGGCTTGTGGACGCACTCCAGGGTCACGCCGTCCAGAGTGACCGTGCCGTAGAGCGTGGCGTTGGAGGCGTTGGTCAGGCGGCCGGTGATGCTCAGCTCGCCGGCGGTCAGCACCTCTTTGAGGCGGCCCAGGTCCAGGGTCTGCGTAGCGATGCGGCGAGCGTCCCCCGACCCGGGCACATCACCGGGGCCGGCCCCCGCCCCGGTGCCCGCCGGCCCGTCGCCC
>JABFWL010000124.1 GCA_013362315.1 Catenulispora sp.
GCCGGTCGGCGAGGACCAGCGGCAGCACCTGGAGCTCACCCGGGACCTGGCGCAGCGCTTCAACGGCCGCTACGGCGACTACTTCACCGTCCCGGACCCGTACATCATCAAGGCCGTCGGCAAGATCACCGACCTGCAGGACCCGGGCGCGAAGATGTCGAAGTCGGCCTCCTCGCCGAACGGCATCATCGAGCTGCTGGACGACCCCAAGGTCTCGGCGAAGAAGATCCGCTCGGCCGTCACCGACACCGAGCGCGAGATCCGCTATGACGAGGTGAACAAGGCCGGGATCTCCAACCTGCTGTCGATCTACTCGGCGTTGGACGGCCGCACCATCCCCGAGCTGGAGCAGGCCTATGCGGGCAAGGGCTACGGCGACCTGAAGAAGGACCTCGCCGAGTTGTTCACCGACTTCGTCACCCCGTTCCGGGAGCGCACGCACGCCCTGCTCGCCGACCCGGACAAGCTGGACGCGGTGCTGGCCGAGGGCGCGGCCAAGGCCCGCACCATCGCCTCGCGGACCCTGGCCGAGGTCTACGACCGAACGGGCTTCCTGCCCGCAGCGGGGAACTGACGTTGGGCGCCGTACCGGACCCGCTCGCCGCCACGTTCGCGGCCGCCAATCCCTTCGTGGTGCGACAGCAGGGGTCGTATGAAGGGGGGCAGCTCGTCCGGGGACAGAACACCGCGACCATCGGCGTCGCGGTGCCGATCCCCGAGCCGTTCGGCAGCGAGCTGCAGAAGTGGCGCGAGTCGTTCCACGACCCGATGGCCCGGGCGGTGCCCACCCACGTCACCCTGATGCCGCCCACCGTGGTGGGCCGGGACGACCTGCCGGCGATCGAGGAGCACCTGAGCGCCGCCGCGGCCACCGGCCGCCCCTTCCCGATGCTGTTACAGGGCACGGACACGTTCCGTCCGATCTCGCCGGTGACCTTCGTGCGGGTGGCGGCCGGCGCCGAGGAGTGCGCCGCCACCGAGGCCCGGGTCCGCTCCGGCGTCCTGGCCCGCGAGGCCCGCTTCCCGTACCACCCGCACGTCACCGTCGCGCACCTGCTGCCCGACGACGTCCTGGTCCGCGCCCAGGAGATCCTGGCGGACTACGAGGCCCGGTTCCTGGTCACCGGCTTCGCGCTGTACCTGCACGGCGACGACGGCGTGTGGCGGATCCGGCGGTACTTCCCCTACGGGGGATGAGCGACGGCGGCCCCAGCAGAGCTGGAAGCCGCCGTCTCCGCCGGTGTTGGCCCGATCAGCGTCCGGGACGCCGAGGCGGTCTGGGTTTTACGACAGCCGGGTTATATGACAGCCGGTTTGCTCGGCAGCCGGGTTACTCGACGGCCGGAGCCGGCGTCGGCACCGCCCCGGCCGCCGGGGCCTTGGGCTTCAGCGTCAGCGAGATGAGGAACACCGCGAGCGCGATCCCCGAGCCGACCAGCAGCCCGGTGTCCAGGCCGTGGGTGAAGTTCACATTCGGGTTCGAGCTGTGGCTGCCCTTCTCGGCCGAGGTGGAGACGGTCACCAGCACCGCGATGCCCAGCGCCGCGCCGATCTGCTGGCAGGCCTGCATCAGGCCGGAGCCGGCGCCGGAGTCCCGCGGCGACAGGCCGCTCATGATGTTCAGCGCGATCGGGCTGAACGCGATGGCGCCGCCGAGGCCGAACATCAGGAACGGCACCAGCAGGGCGCCGGTGAACCCGGAGTCGGTGTGGATCCGCGACAGCAAGAACAGCGCCCCGGTGATCAGCGCCGTGCCGACGGCGATCAGCGGCCGCGGCCCGAAGCGCGGGAGCAGCTTGGGGACGAAGCGGGAGACCGCGAACAGAGTCACCGTCAACGGCAGGAAGGCCAGGCCGGCCCGCATCGGCGAGTAGCCGAGCACGCGCTGCATGAACTGCGGCATGAAGTAGAACATCGAGAACATCGCGCCGACGATCAGCACGTAGGTGCCGTAGCCGCGGGCGCGGGTGGAGTCGCTCAGCAGCCGCAGCGGGAACACCGGGAACTCCACCCGGGACTCGGTGATCACGAACGCGGTGAGCAGCACCACCGCGGCCACGAACGCGACGAGCGTGACCGAATCGCTCCAGCCGTGCTCGGAGGCGTTGATGAAGCCGAACACCAGGCTGCTCATCCCCAGCACCGAGGTGATCGCGCCGGGCACGTCGAACCGGCCCTGCTGCCGCGGCGACTCGTTCAGCAGCCGGGCCGCCGCGATCGCCGCCACCGCGCCGATCGGCACGTTGATGTACATCACCAGGCGCCACGAGCCCCAGGTGGTCAGCATGCCGCCGAGCAGCAGGCCGACCGAGCCGCCGGCGCTGGAGACCGCGGTGAACAGGCTCATCGCCTTCACCCGCGGCGCGCCCTCGGGGAAGGTGGTGATGATCAGGGCCAGCATGCTCGGCCCGGCCATCGCCGCGCCGACGCCCTGCAGCGCCCGGGAAGCCAGCAGCATGCCCGAGTCGACCGCGAGGCCGCCGATGAAGGACGCCACCGTGAAGACGATGACGCCGGAGACGAACATCCGCCGCCGGCCCAGGATGTCGCCGGCGCGGCCGCCCAGCAGCAGCAGTCCGCCGAAGGCGAGCGTGTAGGCGTTGAGCACCCAGGACTGGCTGGCCTCGGAGAAGTGCAGCGCCGGACGGATCTTCGGCAGGGCGATGTTGACGATGGTGGCGTCGAGGACCAGCATCAGCTGGCAGGTCACGATGGTCGCCAGGATGAGGCCCGGTTTCGGCTCGCGGCGGGGAACAACTTTCTCGGGAGGAGGTGTTGTGGATATGGACGCTGTTGACATGGTGTCCTTCACCTGACGGCGGATGCTAAGCGGAGGCTGACTCCGTTTAGCGTAGAGTGTGAGAGTCCCGGGGGCAACCGATTTTCCGGGGGGTTTTCCAACAGTCCTGCTCAATACTGGTGAAGGGGTCGATGAAACCGTGCGGGCCGATGCTCTCCGCAATCGCGAGCGCCTTGTCGAGGTGGCCCAGTCCGCGTTCGCGACGAACGGCATCGAGACGTCCTTGGAGGACATCGCACGCCAGGCCGGCGTGGGGATCGGCACGCTGTACCGCCGCTTCCCGACGCGCGAGGACCTGATCGCGGCGGTGCTGGCCGAGCGCTATCTCAAACTCGCCGAGGTCGCCCTGGTCCTGGCCGAGGAGCGGGAGGACCCGGACTCGGCGCTCACCGAGTGGCTGACGCTGCTGGTCGAGCACATGGCGCTCTACCGGGGGCTGTCGATCGCGGTGAAGGAGGCCATGCACGATCAGACCACGGCACTCGGCCGCACCTGCAAGGAGATGATCGACGGCGGCGCCCGGCTGCTGGGGGAGGGGCAGCGGGCCGGCGTGTTCCGGTCCGACGTGACCTTCTCCGACGTGCTGGCGCTGTGCTCCGGAATCGTCACCGCCGCCGAGCGGCGCACCGAGAAGGCCGCCGCCGACCCCGACACTCCGCCGCTGAACCCCTACCTGCTGCTGGACGTCGTGCTGCGCGGACTGCGGGTGGAGGATCGGTGAAGGCGTCGGGACACGCCGTCTCAAAGTGAATGAACGGTGAACATAAGACGAACATGAGGTGACTCGGCTACTGTGAGCCGATGCTCACCGATCCGCGGCCGACGGCCTCTCCCCGGCGTGCTCATGCCTCCGACGACCGGGCGGGAGTGGCCGCGCTGCGGCTGTGGGGCGCGCTGCTGGTCGGCTTGTTCGCGCTGCTTGCCGTGCTCATTCTGGCCAAGGCCTTTAAGAGTCCCGACCAGTCGGCCGACGACGCGCTGAACCGGTTCGCGCTGTCCCACAGCGGGATCACTGACTTCTTCAAGGCGGTCACGCAGCTCGGCGAGCCGACGGTGACGCTGGGAGTCGGGCTGCTGGCGGCGGTCGCCTTCTATCTGCTGCGGATGCGGGAGTCGGCGAAGTTCGCGGCCGCGGCGGTGATCGGCGCCTATGGCGTCGCCTACGTCGGTAAGAAGATCGTCGACCGGCACCGGCCCCGCTGGGACACCGCGCACACGGTGGTGGCCGAGCACGGCGCCTCGTTCCCGTCCGGGCATGCCACCGGCACGTCGGCGCTGGTGGCCGTGCTGATCCTGGCGGCGGTGCCGCTGCTGGCGTCAGTGGCTGTGCGACGTGCGGTGGTGATCGTTCTGGTCTTCTACGTGCTGGCCGTCGCCGTCTCGCGCCCGATCCTCGGCGCTCACTTCCCGACTGACGTGCTGGCCGGCCTTGTGTTGGGGACTGGGTGGTCCTTGTTGTGCGCTTCTGTGCTGCGTCCGTGGAGAGACCGGCCGTCCGCAGGCTGACCCGCTTAGGAGAACCACCCGTTCTCGCGTGATACTAAGGGCGGACGAGCACAGGGTTTTCGCAGCCGCATCGCTGCGCCGCCCCGCATCAACAGGAGGACCGGAGAAAGTGACTTACGTCATCGCCCTTCCCTGCGTGGACGTTAAGGACAAGGCCTGCATCGAGGAGTGCCCTGTCGACTGCATCTACGAGGGCGAGCGCATGCTCTACATCCATCCGGACGAGTGCGTCGACTGCGGCGCCTGCGAGCCGGTGTGCCCCGTTGAGGCGATCTTCTACGAGGACGACACGCCGGAGCAGTGGAAGGACTACTACAAGGCGAACGTGGAGTTCTTCGACGACCTCGGTTCGCCCGGTGGAGCCTCGAAGATGGGTCTGATCGAGAAGGACCACCCACTGGTGTCCGCGTTGCCGCCGCAGGCTGCCGCGGAGTAGCAGCACACCGGCGTAGCAACACCGGCGCAGCAGCACAACAGCGACATCCCGCTCCACCAGAGGAAAACCTTCACGATGCGGAAGCTCCCTGACTTCCCGTGGGACCGGCTCGCGCCCGCCAAGGCGCGGGCCGGCCGCCACCCGGACGGGATCGTCGACCTCTCGATCGGCACGCCCGTGGATCCGGTGCCCGCCGTGGTCCAGGAGGCGCTGCGCGCCGGCTCCGACGCCCCCGGCTACCCGCTGACGCACGGCACGCCCGCGCTGCGCGCCGCCGCCGTCGGCTGGCTGGAGCGCCGGCTCGGCGTGGCCGGCGTGGCCCCGGTGTCGGTGCTGCCGGTGATCGGCACCAAGGAACTGGTGGCCTGGCTGCCGACGCTGCTGGACCTCGGTGCCGGCGACGCGGTGGCGATCCCGGACGTGGCCTATCCGACCTACGACGTCGGCGCGCGGCTGGCCGGCGCCGACACGCTGGTGACCGCGCCGCAGGACGCCGCGGACCTGATCCGGAGCCGGCGGCCGAAGCTCGTCTGGCTGAACTCCCCGGCCAATCCGCACGGCCGCGTCGCCTCCGTCGCCGAGCTGCGCGGGGTCGTCGCGGCCGCCCGGGAGACCGGCGCCGTCGTGGTGTCCGACGAGTGCTACATCGAACTCGCGTGGGAGACCGAGCCGGTGTCGCTGCTGCACGGCGACGTCTGCGACGGCCGCCACGAGGGCCTGCTCGTCGTGCACTCGCTGTCCAAGCGGTCGAACCTGGCCGGGTACCGGGCCGGATTCGTCACCGGCGACCCGGCGCTGGTGGCCGGGCTGCTGGAGGTGCGCAAGCACGCAGGCCTGATCATGCCGCAGCCCGTGCAGGACGCGATGACGGTCGCGCTGGGGGATGACGCGCACGCGCAGGAGCAGAAGGAGCGTTACCGGCGGCGGCGGGTGGTGCTGCGGGAGGCGCTGGAGCGGGCTGGGTTCCGGATCGACCACTCGGAAGCCGGGCTGTATCTGTGGTCCACCCGGGACGAGGAGTGCTGGATCACGGTCGACTGGCTTGCCGAGCGGGGGATTCTGGTCGCGCCGGGTGAGTTCTATGGGGCCGCTGGTGTGCGGCATGTGCGGGTTGCGCTGACTGCGAGTGATGAGCGGGTCGGGGCGGCGGCGGAACGGCTTAAGAACTGAGCTGCTTGTCCAGGTAGCGGGCGGACTGCTTGAAGTACCCGCGCGGGTTCGTCTCCAGGTATCGAGCCCACTCGGGATCGCGTTCCCCGCGCAGCGCGGCAATGCGGGCCAGGGCGTAGCCGAACATCGGCTGGTTGATGTAGCCGAGCTGTCGGCGGCGCCAGCCGTGGGAGCCCTGGGAGAAGGAGAATGCGGCGTTGGCTGTGAAGATGCCGAGGCCGAAGAAGACGGTCGCCAGGTCGGTGAGTGGTTCGTGGTCTTGGTCGTCCGCTGCGGCGATTCCTTGGTAGAGCAGCTTGTGGTGGCACAGTTCGTGTGCTGCTACTGCCACCAGGCGGCGTGGATCGGGGGCGTCTTCGAGGGCGATCGCGATTATGCCCACTCCGCCTCCGCCACTCACTCCACTTACTCGACCAACTCCACCGCGAATGCTGTAGTGGCCTGCGACGCTGTTCCGCGCGCCGGTGGCGGTGCCGGGTAGTTGTGGTGGTGGGAGGCCGTCGTAGAGCGTTACCGAGATCTCTGTCGGGTCGATGCGTAAATGTGCTCTTACTAGGTCGACGACCGAGAGGATGTCTTCCGGAGTGCCCTTATAGGTGCCGGGGAAGAACTTCGGTGTCGGGGTCAGGACCTCGGCCTCCAGCGCTTCGCGCCCGAACTGGTCGACGCACCACGTCAGCATCTTCTCGATCCACAAGCGCTCGCGGTCCTCGAGCGGGGGGCGTGCCCCGAACAGCGGCATGATCTGACAGTACGACACGGTTGTGACTGGGCGCGGGCCGTGGTTTGTGCTGAGCTGGTGAACCGAGGTTGTCGAGCACCGTCGGTCGTCCAGCGGAAGGAGTGCCATGACCCGCACGATCCGCACCGCGGACGGCCGCCGGCTGGCCGTGGCCGAGCGCGGCGACCCGCGCGGGGCGCCGGTGATGCTGTTCCACGGGACGCCGGGCAGCCGGCTGGGGCCGGTGCCGCGGGCCATGACGCTGCACGCGACCGGGATCCGGCTGCTGAGCTTCGACCGGCCCGGCTTCGGGGAGTCGGACCGGCTGGCGGGGCGGAGCGTGGCGTCGGTGGCGCAGGACGCGGCGGCGGTCGCGGACGCGCTGGGGATCGACCGGTTCGCCGTACTGGGCCGTTCGGGGGGTGGGCCGCACGCGCTGGCGTGTGCCGCGCTCCTGCCCGAGCGGGTGACGAAGGCGGCGGCGATGGTGCCGCTGGCGCCCCGGGACGCCATGGGCGAGACGTGGTTCTCCGGGATGACGCCCGGCAACGCGGAGGCGTATCAGCAGGCCGTGAGCGATCCGGCGGCGCTGCGGCGGGTGCTGGA
The DNA here is from genome assembly GCA_013362315.1 of Catenulispora sp. Lineage (GTDB taxonomy): Bacteria > Actinomycetota > Actinomycetes > Streptomycetales > Catenulisporaceae > Catenulispora. The sequence continues at coordinate 7,240 of JABFWL010000124.1, forward strand.
CGAGCGGGCCGCGGGGATCCGCGCCGATCCGGCGAGCCTGTTCGCCAGCATCGATCAGGGACTGGAGCCGACGGATCGTGCGGTGATCGGCCAGGCGAACATCCGGCAGGAGCTGGTGCGGGCCTATGCCGCGGGCGTGTCGCGCTCCGCTGACGGCTGGTTTGACGATGCGCTGGCGCTGGCCCGGCCGTGGGGGTTCGATCCGGGCGATATCCGGGTGCCGGTGTATTTGTGGCACGGGGCGGAGGATCGGTTCTCGCCGATCAGCCACACCCGGTGGCTGGGGGAGCGGATTCCGTTGGCGACGGTGGATGTGGAGGCTCGGGCTTCGCATTTCAGTTCGTTGTTGCGGTTGCCGCGGGTGATTGTGTGGTCGGGGACGCGGGTTTCGTGGGATGGGGTGGCGGCGGACTGAGCTGGGGCGGCTGCGCCGTTGAGTCGGCCGCGCCGGAACCGTACGCTCGAAGCATGACCGAGCTCCGTGCTGTTCCCGCCGCCCAGCCCGCGAAGGGTCCGACGAAGCCGCCCGCGGCGCCCGAGCCCTTGTGGCGCGAGGTGCTGGGGGAGCAGCTCCGGGAGCTGCGGCGGCGGCATGCGGAGACGCTGGCCGAGACGGCGGCGCGGGCGGGGATCTCGCCGCAGTACCTCTCGGAGGTGGAGCGGGGGCTGAAGGAGCCTTCCAGCGAGATGATCGCGGCGGTCGCCGGGGCGCTGGGGACTACGCTCGGCGGGCTCGCCGAGTCGGTGGCTGATGAGCTGCGGGTGCAGAGGGAGGCTGTGCTGATGCTGCGGTCTGGGAGCGCGATCGGCAGCGAGGTGGGCAGCGAGGTGGGTCAGGATCGCCGCGAGCGGTTGCTGGGCGCGCGGCGGCTGTCGGGGCCGGTGGCGCTGGCGCTTGCGGCTTGAGTGGGGGGCGGCTGCGGTTGGGGTGGGGGTAAAGGCGAT
>JABFWL010000187.1 GCA_013362315.1 Catenulispora sp.
GCGGTGGACGCCGCGACCGTGCGCGCCGACGTCTTCGCCGGCCTGTCCGGACGGCCCGCCGACTCCCCGGCCACCGACATCCTGCTCGTCGGCTCGGACACCCGCCGCGGGCTGAGCCAGAAGGCGCAGGACAGGCTGCACGTCGGCTCGCAGGACTCGGCCGACGGCCAGCGTTCGGACACGATGATCCTGGCGCAGCTGGCGGCCGACAAGAAGTCGCTGACCCTGCTGTCGATCCCGCGCGACTCCTACGTCACGATCCCGGCGACCGCGACCAGGCCGGAGCACAAAGCGAAGATCAACTCGGCGCTGGATCTCGGCGGCCCGGCGTTGACGGTGGCCGCCGTGGAGCGCGACACCGGCATCCACATCGACCACTACGCACAGGTCGACTTCTCGGCGTTCTCCTCGATCGTGGACGCGGTCGGCGGCGTGGACGTCTGCCTGCCGAAGGCCGTCGACGATCCGCTCAGCGGTCTGAACCTGCCGGCCGGGGTCTCGCACGTGGCCGGCGCGCAGGCGCTGGCCTACGTGCGCGCCCGCTATACCCTCACCGGCGGCAGCGACCTGGGCCGGATCCACCGCCAGCAAGAGTTCCTGGGCTCGCTGGCCGACCGGGTGGCCTCCTCCGACGTGCTCGCCGACCCGGGCCGCTTCGGCGATCTGGTCCGGGCGGCGGCGGCTTCGGTGCAGACCGACTCGGGGCTGAGCACGGAGGAGGTGCTCAAGCTGGCGCTCGCCGTCAAGAGCCTGCCGCGCGACCACATCCGCTTCGTCTCGATGCCGCTGGCCGACGTGGACTACCAGGCGCCGGGGATCGGCTCGACGGTGCTGTGGAACCAGTCGGCCGCGCAGGGCCTGTTCGATGCGCTGCGCAAGGACAAGTCGGTGCCGCAGGTGGCTGCTTCAGCGGCCGCAGCCGTGGCTCACGACGTCGAGCAGACTCCGGCGACCGCCGACGCGACCGCGGCCGATGCGAACAAGCCTTCGAAGAAGGCGCATGTCCCGCAGCCGACGCCGCTGGCGGTGCGGGCGGCCGACTCGGACATCTGCCACTGAGCTTGGCCAAAGGGCACAGCGTTGGTCAACGGTGGTCGACGCTGTGCCCCGCGCCCCGCAGCGCCGCCACCGCACGCTCCACCGCCTGCTCGGGCACGAGCACCAGGTCTGCATGGAATGTCGAGGCCACGAACACCGGCACGGCCGCGGCGGCGAGCGGTTCCAGCAGCGCGGCGAGCATCCCGGGCAGGTCCAGGCCGTGCGCGGACTCGCCGCCGTACAGCGCCCGCCACAACTCGCCGTCCTCCGCCTCCCGGTCCACGACCTCGCGCACCACGGTCAGCCCCTCCGGAGCCCGGACCTGTGCGATCCAGCCGCTCGGCGGCGCGACGGCGGCGGGCAGGTGCTCGATCGCGAAGCAACCCGGCACCAGACGCAGCTGCTGGGAACGGTCGCCCGTGCCGCTCATGCCCGCACCTCCGCGCTCTCGGCCACGTTCTCGCCGGCGGCCGCCCGGCTCTCTACATCGCTCTGCACGTCGCCCTCCGCTCCGGCGCCGGCTCGCGCGGCCTGGATCGCGGTGCGGCGGGCCAGCCGGTGGCTGCGGCGGATCTCGGCCTCGGCGTACCGGCGGCGATCCATATCGGTCTCCAGGACCAGCGGCGGGACGCTGCGCGGCTGGCCCTTGTCGTCGACCGCCACGAACACCAGGTAGGCGCTGGCCACGTGCCGCGGGGCGGTGCCGGCCTCGTTCCAGGGCTCGGCCATCACCCGCACGCCGACCTCCATGGACGTCGCACCCACCCAGTTGACCTGCGCGTAGGCGTGGACCAGATCGCCGACCCGGACCGGGTTCAGGAACTGCATCTCGTCCATCGCGGCGGTGACCGCCGGCCCCCCGGAGTGCCGGCCGGCCACGGCGCCGGCCACGTCGTCGACGAACTTCATGACCACGCCGCCGTGCACGGTGCCCAGGAGGTTCACCTCGGTGGGGCCCATGATGTGGGACAGCATGGTGCGCGAGGCCGCCGTGGTACGGGGAGTGGGGGTGCTGCGGGCGTCATCGGTCACCTCCCCAGCGTAGATCGTCGGACAGG
>JABFWL010000690.1 GCA_013362315.1 Catenulispora sp.
GCAGCGCCCGAGCCGCCGGTCCCCGAGCCGCCTGAGGCTGAGCCACCTGAGTCAGGGCCGCCTGAGGCCGGGCCGCCGGCGGAAGAGCCGGACGTCGCCGAACCTGAGCTCCTTCCCGAAAGGCCGCTGCCGTCATTCACCGCCGCTTCAGGTCCGATCAAGCTGATCACGCCTTGCGCCGGCGTACCGGACGGGACCGCGATGCTCACCGCCATGCCCCGGCGGAGCAGTGCGGCGTCCACTCCCGGCACCGACGCCTGCACGTAGAGGTCGCTGCTTGTCACGGTCGCGATCGATCCGGTCGGCGCATCCCCGGGCTTGACGTTCACCCTGTCCAGACGGGCCGGCAGCGAGGGGAGGAAGACGATTTCTCCGGCGGGGACCGTCGTGCCGTACCCCCTGAGGTAGTCGTCGAGCTGTGTCTGGGCTCGATCCAGCGCGTCTTTTGCTCCTTGGAGCTGTAGCGCGAGCAGGGCCTTGTTGCTCGCGGCCGGACGTGTCCCGGTTCCGGCTGCCGTGCCGCCGGCCGGTGGCGCGGACGACGCCGTTGCCGCCGTCGCGTTGTCGTACGCCTGCTGCGCCTCGAGCTTCGCCTCCTTCGCGCTCTGCACCGCAGAGCGCAGCGACGCCAGTTGCTGGGCCTGCGCCAACGTCGGTTCCTGCGCGGTGTACCCCTTGCGCCGATACCACGTCCGGACGGCGTCGGCGGTCTGCGTGCGGAAGGTCCCGTCGACCGGGCCCGGATCCAGGCCGAGGCGTTTGAGCGCCGCCTGCAACTGCTTCACGTCGTCGCCGACGGTGCCCAGACCCAGCGTCCGGTACATCGGGACGGCGCCGGTGAACACAAGCACCGGCCGTCCGCTCACCTCCATCAACACCTCTCCCTCGGCCACCGCCGCACCGGTCGCCGGGGCTTTGGTGACGCGCTGCGCCACCGTCCCGGTCGCGTCCCCGGCACCGACGCCCCCGCCGAGCTGGATCGGCTGCGGGGAGGCGTACTGCACGGTGCCGTTGGCCACCACCGTCGAGGACAGCAGCCGCTTCACCACCGGAACCGTCACCGGCGTGGCCGGGGGAGGGCGGTGCGCCGCGGCGGCGTCGGCCGGCGACTTCAAGCTCGCACCCGCGATCCAGCCTCCCGCCCCGGCGGCGATCACGCCGCCGAGGACCGCCGCGAGGACGCGCCGGCGCCGGGACGCGGAGCCGACCGCGTTGGAAGCCGCCGGTGGAGCGCCCGCTGTCGCAGAACCCTGCGTCACCGGGTGCGGGGTTGCCGAGCCCTGCGTCACCGAGCCCTGCGTCACCACGCCTTGCTCGGCGTCGTCATGCTCCGAAGGACTCATCCGACTCATCCGACGCCCTCGGCGTCCGGCCACTGCTTCAGCTTCGGCAGATACGCCGCGCGGAAGTCCCGCCCGCAGTCCAGATCCGCGAGCGACGTCTGGATCTCGGCCGTGAGCAGCGGCGTCGCGGTTGCCACGTCCAGGTGTCCGCCGACGGACTGCGCACGGCGCGCGGCCTCGCTGAAATACTGGAACCGCACCGCGTTCCGGATCTCGGTGACCTGCGTCGAGGACACGGTGATGCCTTTGCCGCGCAGGCAGCTCGCGTAGGACTGGGCCAGCGCCACCAGGGCCGGGTCGCCGTTGAGGTTCTGCCGGTGCTGGCTGGAACGCTCCTTGTCGGCCTTCGCGATCGAGGAGGCCGCCGCCTCATCAGGTTGGTCCGGATAGATCTTCGCCCGCGCCTGGCCGGTGCAGCTGTTGGGATCCACCTTGCCGTTGATCGTCTTCGCCGCCGCGGCGTCGCCCTGGAGCGTCACGTCCCACAGCTTCTGCTGTGCGGCGTCCAGCGCGCCGCGCACCGCCGTGTTCGGATCCCGCGGCATGTCCACGTGGCCCGGCACGTTCGGGTCGTTCGGGTAGACGAACTGCGCGTAGGCGCCGAAGCCGTATTTGGACCGGACCGCCCTGGCCGTGTCGTAGTCGGCTTCGTCCGAGCTCGGCGAGTTGACGACCGCGGGCATCCAGGCCTGGTAGGCGAATCCTTTGCTGCGCATACAGATCGCGATCAGGTTCTCGGCCGCGTACTGCTTCTTCGTGGCGGCATCGGCGCCGGCGGGGACGGCGAGGGTGCCGTCGCCGGAGTTCCCGGCCGCGACCGGGGTGCCGGTCGCCGACACCGGTGGATCGCCGCCGGCCGAGCGGCCGCTCGAACCGCCGGCTCCACCCGGGCCGCCGGAACTGCCGGAACTGCCGGCGCCGCATCCGGCGGTGAGCACTGCGAAGAGAGCAGTGGCGAAGGCGGCCGTGGCTGTTTTTGAGCGCATGAAAAGTACCTTTCGGCGTTTGTGGTCGGCATTCAGCGCGCCGCGGCGCGCATCCGGGGATCGGCGGCCAGCGCGGCCAGGGCGGGCAGGCTGATCGGCGGGGTGCCGGTATGCGCGTTGAGCCCGTCGCGGTAGTCGGCGACGACCACGACGCGGGTACCGTCAGGCCACTGATGTGCCGCGCCCCACCCCGTGGCACCGCCTTCCCCGGCGACGGTGAACGTCCAGGAACCAGCATCGGATCCGGCAGTGCAGGCCTTGACGGCACCGGCCCACGGCAGCGCGCTGGGACAGCCGGAACCATCCTGCGCCGCATGGGCCTGGACCTCGGCGAGGCCGGCCGGCCACACCATCTCGACCCGGACCGCGGCCGGATCGCGCGCGGGCTGGCCGATGGCCGCGCGTCCCGGAGCCGCAGCCGCCACGGCGGCGACGACGTCCGGAGCCGGCAGGCGCTCAACCCCGGTCGGCACCGACGACGTAGCCGGCTGCGGCAGCGCTCCACCGGAGCCACCGGAGCCACCCACCGCCACCATCGCCCCGAACGAGAGCAGCACGACGCCGGCCGCCCCCGCCGCACCGCCTGAAAGCCGCCTCAACCGCCGCACCCGCGCCCCGCGCTCCATCGCCGGCGCGATCAGCCCCGGCAACGGCGGCTCCTCCCCAGCGTCCAGACCGGACAGCACCACCGACAGCCACGCCTCCTCAGACCGCCTGACCGCCAGCCGAACGACGAAGCCTCGCCTCGCCTACGCCCGCCCGCCTGACCGCCGCCGAGCCGACGAACCCTCGCCGCGCCTCCGACCCACCCACCTGGCCGCCAGCCGGGTCGCAGAGCCGCGCCCGCGCTTCCGACCCGCCCACCTGAACCTGACCGCCGCCGAGCCGACGAAGCCCCACCTCGCCCCCCGCCAACCCCCACACCGGTGGCTGCTTTTTCGGTTCGGTGCCCCCGAATCGGGTCGGCTACGGCAACCAACCGCCCTGCGCCCCCGCCTAACCACCGTCTTCAAGCTGCGCCGCCCCCGCCTAACCACCATCTTCACCCTCCGCCGCCCCCGACCCGCCGCCGCTGGACGTTCCACCGGAACCGAGAGCGTGTCGGTGACCACCACCGCGCCCGGCTCCCGGGTGTTAGCCGTCGGAGAGGACTACAACGGCGCAGCGGGCCGCACCGTGGGATCCGGCCAGTCGGTGCTCAGCCAGTGGGTCGACTCAGCCGCCGGCGACATGTTCTGGACTCAGACCACACGCGTCCCCGCCTCCGCCGCCGGAACGAACGTCACCCTGAACGTGACCGCGCCGACCGGCGACATCTGGAACATGGCAGGCGTCGAAGTCCTTGCCTCCAGCCCGCGACCGCGCTGCTGACAGCGACCGCTCGTGGCGGGCCGGCGGTGTCCCGCCGGCCGCCACGAGCGGCGGACGACCCCTTCGAGGAGGGGCCTTGCTGCGTATCGACTCAAGCCTGACTCGCCGTAAGCTGCCCCAGCCACGCGACGGCCTTGCCATACGTCCCACTGTGCTCCCCGGAGATCTTGCGAACGTCGTCAGCGGTAGCACGGGACCAGTCCCGCTGAAGCTCCTTGACATACGTCCCAGCGGTCAGCGGAATGGCACCGCCCTGGATCAGCCGCCGCAGCGCCATCTCATGCGACTCCGGCGATCCGCCGCCCGAGGCGTCGGTGATGACGTAGACCTCATAGCCCGTCGCGATGGCCGACAGCGCGGACATCGCCAAGCAGCTCTCAGTCCACATACCCGCCAGCACCAGCTTCTTCTTCCCGGTCGCGGCGGCCCACTGCACGACGCGCTCGTCCTCGAACGCGTCAAGGATGGTGCGGTCGATCGGCTCCTGGTCGGGGTAGATGTCCTGGACCTCGGTGAGCAGCCGCTGCTTGCCGGCCAGCCCGGTGGTGAGCAGGGTCGGCACGTTGAACAGCTTGGTGGCCTTGGCCAGCAGCTGTACGGCGTGCAGCACCTCGTCCGGGTTGGAGGAGCGCATGGTCGTGAACTGCAGGTACTGGTGGTCGATGAGGATGGCGGCGTGGTTGTCGGGCTGCAGCAGCGTCGGTGCGATGGTCACGAGAGTCCTCCTGGTTGTCGCGCCGCCACGGTCTGCGGCGGCACATTTGAAGGATGACTCCGGTCCGGTTATCCAGTCCAACGCATACCTGAGCCCACAGTTATCGCAGAAATCGATAACCGTCCCAGCCGACTGATCAAGCACCCGACCGATAGGCCGCCGACCGGTCAAGCACCCAACCGATCGAGCACCCAACGGATCAAGCCCCCGCCCGATCAAGCCCCCGGATACCACCTCGCCGTCAGCTCCCAAAACGCCTGCGCCGCCGCCGACAACGGCCGATCGGCCGGTCTGATCAGCGACACCACGAACCGCGGGAAAGGCGCCACTGGAATCAGCCGTATCTCTCGGGCCGTGCCCAGCAGCGACTGGCTCAGAAACGCCAAGCCGAACCCAGCCCGAACCAGTTCGCTCACCACCACGATGTCGGCGATCTCAACCCCGACCTCCCGGTCGAGGCCGTGATCGGCGAACAACCGGTCGACGCTGCGCCGGGTCCCCCACCCGGAGGGGAAGTCGACGAACCGCTCGCCGGCCAGCTCGGCCAGGCGCACCCGCCGCCGTGCCGCCAACCGATGGCCGGGCGGGCAGGCCAGACTTAACGGCTCGGCCACCAGCGGCCGCGCCTCGAGCCCGGCCGGGTAGCCGCCGGGCATCGCCGCGAAGGCCAGATCCAGCCGGCCGGAACGGACTCCGTCGGCCAGTTCCACCGAGCCGCCGGCGTCGGCGGCCTGCGGCTCGATCCGTACGCCGGGCCGGTCCTCGTGGAAGCGCGTCAGCAGTCCGGCCAGGTCGACCACGGCCAGCGAGTGCATGATGCCCAGGCGCAGCGTGCCCCGCAGGCCGCCGACGGTCGCGGCGACGGCGTCGCGGGCGGCCTCGGCCGCCTGCAGGGTGCGCCGGGCTTCGACGACCAGCGCCCGGCCGGCGTCGGTCAACGCGACGTGATGGGTGGACCGGTCGATCAGCTGCGCCCCCAGCTCGCGTTCGAGGGTGCGGATCGACACAGACAGCGCCGACTGCACGATGTGCACCCGGTTTGCGGCCCGGGTGAAGCTGAGCTCTTCGGCGACGGCGAGGAAGTGCTCCAGGTGGCGAAGCTCCACAGCTTCTCCTCGCTTTCTCCTCGTTATCTGTCTTTCGGTTATCTGTTTTTGCGATGTCAGTGCTCGTTAGAGTTTGCTGGATAAGATAATCGGCCGTAGCCGACTCGGTGACCAAGGACCGCAGCGCGGCCTGCCATCGGCGTTTACCAGTACTGTGGCGAAGAACTGGTGGTACAGATCAGCGCACCGGCGACGAAGGCGTCGCTGACGGCGGTACGCCCGTCGTCCGAGTGCTCCGGTGCCGGGCAACGGCGCCATCCGAATGCGAGGCAGCATGATCGCGCGACAGGCCGGCCACGAGGTGTCAGGGATCTGATGGTGGGAGACGTGGGGGCGGAGGCGGCGCGCGCCGTCGTGGTCATCGTCGGCGGCCATGAGGACGGCGCGCGCGTGGCGGTGGATCCGCTCGCCGAGTACGGACCCCCGCTGCGCGCCGCTTCCGCGCGGCTGCGGCTGGACGAGGCCGTACGTCAGGCTCTTGACAGCACCGATCTGCCGGTGTGCGTGGTGCCGATGACGCTGGGGCGGGATCCGAGGCTGGTCGCCGACACCGCGCGCACGCTCAGACCGCTGTCCCGCGGCGCGGCTGCCGGCCGGGTCGCGATGGCCGAGCCGTTCGGCAACGCGGCTCTGCTGACCGGATGGCTCCGGACCGCGGTGGCCGGCGCCGGGAGGCGGCACGGCGTGCAGCACGCCGGAAAGGACGGCGAGCAGCACAGCGAGACGGACCTCGCGATCCTGCTGACCGCGAACGCCGCCAACCGGTTCGACGACGCCGAGCTGTTCCGCATCGCCCACCTGGTCACGACCCGACCAGGCGGTCCGCGGGTGGAAGTCGCCTTCCGCGGCAGCGGCAGCGGCACAGGCAGGGGCAGCGGTCCCGGCCTCGCCGAGGGCGTCGAGCGCTGCCGGCGGCTGGGCGCACGCCGGATCGCTGTGATCCCCGCGGACTTCGGACCGGCGACCGACATCCCGATGCCCGAAGTCCTGGCCGGCGGACCGCTGCTGGCGCCCTCGGCGGTCTCCGGCACGCTCGCCACGCGGATCGCTGAGGCGATGGTCAAGCTCAGCAAGGGCGACGACGGCATAGCCGCTGGAATGGACGCCGACCATGGCCACGGTCACGGCGGCGCCCGGCGGCGCACACCGGCCCGCGATGCCCACTGATAGGGGTTTATACGGCTTACACGCTGCTCAGACGGTTGTTTGATGCTCACTGAAGACACCACAAGCGCAGCGGGTTTGCCGCCCTCGAAAGGGGGTTAGGTCGGTGACGTTAGTCGGCGGCGGCTTGAGCGGGTCGCCGCGGACAGGCCCGTGCGTGGCCGGTAAGTGGTAGTGCAGTTCGCAGTCGTGCAGGACCGGGCGGAGATGTTCGTGGTTCCAGTTCAGGGTGGGGTTCAGCAGTTCCCAGCACGTGACGGCAGGCACGGGGTTCTTCGTGCCGGCCGGGGGGTCGGCGGTGGAATAGTCGCAGGCCATGACGCCTTCAGCATGAGCTGGAAGGTGTGCAGAACGCACCCCTGGAAGCGGTTACGCTCGATACCGGCCAGGACCGTCGCGGCATGCGCGCCATGCGGCGCCAGGTCCTGACGTATGACCTCGACCGGTGGTAGCACTGGTTCCTGCGGGCGCCGGGTGCCGAGCCGGGACCGGACGCCACACCCGTGATCGAACTCTTGGAGGAGGAGCGTTGACTGCTGAGGCCCTGCCGGCGGAGCTGCGGCGGGCGATCGTCCAGATCGCCCGGACCCCGCGGCTCCTGGTCGCCTGCGACTATGACGGCACGCTGGCCCCGATCACGCTGCACCCGGACGAGGCCAGACCGCTGCCGGAGTCGGTGGGCGCCCTCCGGTCGCTCGCGGCCCTGCACGAGACGACCACGGTGGTCATCTCCGGCCGGGCGCTGCGCGACCTCGCGACGCTGTCCCGGCTGCCCGCCGAGGTGAACCTGGTCGGCAGCCACGGCTCGGAGTTCGACATCGGCTTCGTCCACGCCCTCGCCCCGGAGGCCCGGGCGCTGCACCGGCGGCTCGGCGCCGAGCTGGAGCGGCTGGTCATCGACGTGCCGGGGGTGAACCTGGAGGTCAAGCCGGCGAGCATCGCGGTGCACGTCCGCCAGGCCGACTACGACGAGGGCCGCAAGGTGCTCGCCAGCGTGCACGGCGGGCCGGCCACCTGGCCGGGCGTGTCGACCACCGTCGGCAAGGAGGTCATCGAGCTCTCGGTGGTCGAGACCGACAAGGGCCGCGCGCTGGACGTGCTGCGCCACCAGGTCGGCGCCACCGCGGCGATCTTCCTCGGCGACGACGTCACCGACGAGAAGGCGTTCGCCCGGCTGTCCGGTCCGGACGTCGGCGTGAAGGTCGGCCACGGCGAGACCCTCGCCGCCTACCGCGTCGCCGAGACCGCGGACGTCCCGGTGGTGCTCGCGCTGGTGCTGGAGGAGCGCCGGAACTGGCTCCACGGCCAGTCCTCCCACCCGATCGAGCGGCACTCCCTGTTGGCCAACGAGCGCTCGGTCGCCCTGGTGACCCCGGACGCCCGGCTGACCTGGATGTGCCACCCC
>JABFWL010000416.1 GCA_013362315.1 Catenulispora sp.
CACCATCGTCTTGCCCGCGCCGGTCTCGCCGGTGACCGCCGTGAACCCGGGCGACAGCTCCAACACCGCGTCCTCGATGACGCCGAGGCCGCGAATCCTCATCTGCTCCAGCACGAGTACGACACTAAGTGGTCGCGGGGTCCGTGCGGTACCTGCGTGCCGGAATCGTCCCCTTAGGAGCCATAACCCGGGGCCGGGACGCGGGCGAAGTTCACGGTTCTGACACCTGGTGCGCCGGACCCGGCGGCCCGGCGGCCCGGCGGCGGCGCGCTACTTCTCCGCGCGCCAGCCGCCCACCGGCAGCGCGAACTTGGCGACCAGCCGGTCGGTGAACGGGGCGTGGTGCAGCCGCGCGAACCGCACCGGCAGCGCGCCCCGGCACACCAACACCTTGGCCCCGTGCGGCAGGTCCAGCACCCGGCGCCCGTCGCACCACATCACAGCGCCCTTGCTCGCCGGGTCGTCGCCGTTCGGCTGCAGCTCCAGCGCCAGCAGCGAGTTCGGCGAGACCACGAGCGGCCGGGCGAACAGCGCGTGCGCGCTGATCGGCACCAGCAGCAGCGCGTCCAGGTCCGGCCAGACGATCGGGCCGCCGGCTGAGAAGTTGTAGGCGGTGGAGCCGGTCGGAGTGGCGAAGATGACGCCGTCGCAGCCCCACTTCGACAGCGGCCGGCCGTCGATCGAGACCAGCACCTCGACCATGCGCTCGCGCGAGTACTTCTCCACGCTGGCCTCGTTCACCGCCCAGGACCGGTCCAGGACCTGGCCGTCGAGGGAGACCTCGACGTCGATCGTCATCCGCTCCTCGACGTCGTAGTCGCGGGCCACGATGCGGTCCACGACGTAGGTCAGGTCCTCGTACTCGGCCTCGGCCAGGAAGCCGACCCGGCCCAGGTTCACGCCCAGCAGCGGCACGCCGGCCGCGCGGGCGATCTCCGCGCCGCGCAGCACCGTGCCGTCGCCGCCGAGGACCACGACGAGCTCGACGCCGTAGCCGGCTTCCGCTCCGGCCGGACAGACCTGAGCGTCGGTTTCCAGCTCCCCGGCCTCGCCGGCCAGCACCCGCACCTCGACACCCGCCGCGCGCAGCCGCGCGACCGTGTTCCGCGCGGCGTCCAGCGCCACCTGCCGGCCGGTGTGGACGACCAACAGCACCGCGCGCTCGCCGTGTCCCATCGCCTAGTCCCCAGACCCCTCGTGGCCGACATCGGTGTTCTCATGGCCTACGTCGGTGTTCTTATGGCCGACATCGGTGTTCGGGCCGGAACCCGCTGCCGTCTTTAGCTCCGGCTCCGTTTTTAGTTCCCTTCCCGTTTTCAGCTCTGGTTCCAGCTTCGGTTCTTTCTTAAGTTCCGGCTCCGGCTCCGTTTTCACCTCCGGTGCCGCGTCGAACCGCCCGTCCCCGGCCGGTCCCTCCTGGATGGCCCGCGCCAGGTCCTCCTCGCGCAGCGGCGGGGCGTCCGCCCGCAGCCACAGGAAGTACTCGACGTTGCCGGCCGGCCCAGGAAGCGGACTCGCGGCCACTCCGCGCACCCCGAGCCCGGCCCGGCCCGCGGCCGCCGCCACGTCCCGCACCGCCTCGGCATGCAGTGCGACGTCGCGCACCACGCCTCCGGAGCCCAGGCGTTCCCGGCCCACCTCGAACTGCGGCTTGACCATCAGAGTCAGGTCGGCGTCCGGGGCCGCGCACGCGGCCAGCGCCGGGAGCACCAGCCGCAGAGAGATGAACGACAGATCACCGACCACGAGTTCCACCCGACCGCCGATCATCTCCGGCGTCAAGTCGCGGACGTTGGTGCGGTCCAGCACGCTGACCCGCTCGTCGGTGCGCAGCGACCAGGCCAGCTGCCCGTAGCCGACGTCCACCGCGACCACGTGCGCGGCGCCGTTGCGCAGCAGCACGTCGGTGAAGCCGCCGGTGGAGGCGCCGGCGTCCAGGGCGCGCTTGCCCTCGAAGCTCAGGCCGCCGGGCGCGAAGGCGGCCAGCGCCCCGGCGAGTTTGTGGCCGCCGCGGGAGACGTACTCCTCCCCGTTCCTAGCTTCGGCGACGACGATCGCGTCCGAGGTCAGGACCTGTGTCGCCGGTTTGGACGCGGCCTGCCCGCCGACCGTCACGCGCCCGGCCTCGATCAGCTCCCGCGCCTGCTCCCGGGAGCGGGCCAGGCTGCGGCGCACGAGTTCGGCGTCCAGGCGGCGCCGGGCGGTCACCGGCCGCTGCCGGGGCCCGCGCCGCCGGCGGGCTGCTCGGCCAGGATGGCGCGCAGGTCGGCGTGGATCGCGTCGTAGACGTCGGCGTGCGCGGCCAGCGGGGTGTCCGGCAGCCGGGTGAGACGGTCCAGGACGTCGTCCACCGGGCGGTGGCCGGAGTGCTCGAAGTCCACCTGCAGGGGGATTTCCTCGTCCATGTCGGGTGCTGCTCACCTTCGCTCTCGGGGCGTTCTGCCAGAACGCTATCGCGTGGCTTCCGCTAAGGTCGCGAACGTGGCCACCATCGACGAATGCCGGGAAGCCCTCAAGGAGTTCGCCGGGAAGCTCGGCGGCATGGACGACTCGAACAAGAAGCTCGTGCGGACCGTGAGCCTGCGGGTTCCGGACCTGGACGTCACGTTCCACGGGGTGCTGCGCGAGGGCGCGCTGGAGGACGTCACCACCGAGCCCAAGGACCGCGCGCAGGTGCGGCTGACGATCAACAGCGACGACCTGATCGCGCTGGTCGCCGGCGACCTGAACTTCGCCGCCGCCTGGGCGCGCGGCCGGGTGAAGCTGGAGGCGTCGTTCACCGACCTGCTGCGGCTGCGCAAGCTGCTGTGAGGCACCGCCGCGGAACAAACCGGCAGCGCTGCCTGTAAGTTGGGAGGCGTGACCGCACGCCGGACCCAGGAGGAACGCTCCGCCGCCACCCGTCGCCTGCTGCTCGACGCGACCGTCGAATGCCTGGTGAAGCACGGCTACGCCGGCACCACCACCACGCGCGTCTCGGAGCTGGCCGGCGTCTCCCGCGGCGCCCAGGTGCACCACTTCGCCACCAAGGACGAGCTGGTCGTGGCCGCGGTCCGGCACCTGGCCGAGCAGCAGGCGCAGCTGGTGCTGACCCGGCCGGACCTGCTGGCCGGGTCGGCCGATCCGGTCGGGGACGCCCTCGAGCTGCTGTGGCAGGCGCACCAGGGACCGACGTTCGACGCCGCGATCGAGCTGTGGGTGGCCGCGCGCACCGACCCGGAGCTGCGGGAGGCGACGGCGGCGTTCGAGCGGTCGCTGACCGAGCGGTTCGCCGAGGTGTCGCCGATCCTGTTCGGGCCGCGGGTCACCGCCCTGCCGGACTTCCAGTCCCGGCTGCTGACCGCGCTGGAGGCCATGCGCGGGCTGCGGATGGTGTCGTTCCTGCATCCGCATCCGTCGGCCCGTTTCGACGAACGGTGGCAGCGGTCGAAGGCGCTGCTACGGCCGCTGTTCGAAGAGGCGGCTTGACGCCGGATCTGGTACTCCGGATCTGACACCCCGAATCTGACGCCGCGTCAGCAGACATCGCCGCCGGGAGGCTCGCAGATGGCAGGACCGTTGCAGGGACTGAAGGTTGTGGAGATCGCCGGCATCGGCCCCGGCCCGTTCGCCGCGATGCTGCTCGCCGACCTCGGGGCGGAGGTGCTGCGCGTGGACCGGCCCGGCGGCAGCGCGCTGTCGCTGGGCGAGCGCGACGTGCTCAACCGCGGCCGGCGCTCGGTCGCCGTGGACCTGAAGCACCCCGGCGGCGCCGAGGTGGTGCTGCGCCTGGCCGCGCACGCCGACGTGCTGATCGAAGGCTACCGGCCCGGCGTGGCCGAGCGGCTCGGCATCGGGCCGCAGCCGTGCCTGGAGCGCAACCCCCGCCTGGTCTACGGCCGGATGACCGGCTGGGGCCAGGACGGCCCGCTGGCGCCGCGCGCCGGCCACGACCTCGCCTACATCGCCGTCACCGGCGCCCTGCACGCCATCGGCCGCGCCGGCGGCCCGCCGCAGGTCCCGCTGAACCTGGTCGGCGACTTCGGCGGCGGGTCGCTGTACCTCGTGGTGGGGCTGCTGGCGGCGGTGTGGGAGGCGGCGCGCTCGGGGCGCGGCCAGGTCGTCGACGCCGCGATCGTGGACGGCACCGCGCACCTGTCGGCGATCCTGCACGGCTTCAGCAGCCTGGGGCTGTGGCGCGCGGAGCGCGGCACGAACCTGCTGGACACCGGCGCGCCGTTCTACGACGTCTACGAGACCGCCGACGGCGGGCACATGGCGGTGGGCGCGATCGAGCCGCAGTTCTTCGCGGAGCTGGTGGCGCGGCTGGGCATCGCGCACCTGGTGCCGGACCAGAACGACCGGCAGCAGTGGCCGCTGCTGCGGGAGCTGCTGGCCGACGTCTTCGCCACGCGGACCCGCGAGGAGTGGACGGAGGTGTTCGAGGGCAGCGACGCGTGCGTGGCGCCGGTCCTGTCGGCGAAGGAAGCGCCCGCGCACCCGCATCTGGCCGCGCGCGGGACGCTGGTGGAGCGGGACGGTCTCACGCAGCCGGCGCCGGCGCCCCGGTTCTCGCGGACGCCGGCGGAGCTGGGGCTGCCGCCGTGCGCGGCGGGGGCGCACACGCGGGAGGCGCTGGCGGGGTGGGGGTTCGGGGATGTGGAGGAGCTGGTCGCGGAGGGGGTTGTGGTGCAGGCGTGAGGCGCACCTGACGGCACCCTTAACCCAAGGCGACCTTAACCACCTGCGAAGCCGGGAACACGACAGTGCCGTTCTGGTTCCGCGCGAAGACCCAGCCGGAGGTGAAGGCCACGGAGCTGACCGGGTAGTCGCTGTGGTTCGCCAGTTCGATGCGGATCGCGGGGCGCCATTCGAGTTCTTGCTTCATGGCGTCCATCGTTGGCGCCCCGCGGACCGGCGGCCAGGCGGGGCGCCCAGATAGGGGAACGGCGCTCAGTTCGGACCCTAGTCCAGCCCTTAGTCCAGCCCTTAGTCCAGGGCCGCCAGCGCGTCGGAGGCGTCGGCCTCGCCGTCGTGGTCCCACACCGCCGCGCACAGCACGCGGACCGCGTCCATCTTGTCGCCGTGCCGGTGCAGCACGACCTGGCCGGAGACTACGGCGGCGCTGGTCCGGCCCAGGGCGAAGCCGGCGCCCTCGCGGGTCGGGGCGACGTGCGCGGACAGCAGCCCGCGCAGGTCCTCGGCGAGGTAGGAGGGCCGGCGGTCCGGCGGGGCGGCGAGCAGGTCGCGGACCGTGGTGACGCCGGTGAGCACCAGCAGGCTGTCGGTGTGGCCACGGACCGCGCCCTCGATGTCGGTGTCGAGGCGGTCGCCGACGATCAGTGGCCGCACGGCGCCGGAGCGCAGGATCGACTCGCGGTGCAGCGGCAGCTCCGGCTTGCCGGCGACCTGCGGGATCGCGCCGGAGGCGGCGCGCACCGCGGCGACCAGGGTGCCGTTGCCCGGGGCGATGCCGCGGGCGGTGGGCACGGTGGTGTCGGTGTTGGTGGCGATCCACGGCACACCGGCCCGGACCGCGTAGGTCGCCTCGGCCAGGTCCTTCCAGCCCAGGTCGGGGGAATAGCCCTGGACCACCACGGCGGGCAGGTCGTCGGCGCAGGCCACCGGCTTCATCCCGAGTTCGCGGACCGCCTCCAGCAGGCCGGCGCCGCCGATCACCAGGACCCGGCCGCCCTCGCCGACGCAGGCGTGTGCCATCCGGGCCGCGGCCTGCGCCGAGGTCACCACCTCCGCGGGCAGCGCCGGCACGCCGAGCTCGTTCAGGTGCTCGGCGACCGCCTCGGGGGTGCGGGAGGCGTTGTTGGTGACGTAGGCGCGGCGCATGCCGTGCGCCTCGGCCTCGCGCAGGGCGGCGGCGGCGTGCGGGACGGCGTCCGGCCCGCGGTACACCACGCCGTCCAGGTCCAGCAGGGCCGTGTCATAGGCCTGGGCGAGCGGCTTGTCGGTGGTCAGCAGCGGCACGGTCACGGCGGTCTCAGCGGTCACGCAGCCATCTGATCACACCGGGGTGCGGGCGTGGTTGCGGACCCCTCACTGCTGACTCCTGTCACTCGTCGGCGCTCACTCGTCGGCTCCCAGTCGTCGGATCTCATTCGTCGGATCTCCTTCGGCCCTCACTCGTCGGCGAGGCCGCGCTTGCCGCTCTGCTCGCGCAGCGTCGAGCGGGCGGCGCGCAGGGCGTTGGCGTAGTGGCGGATCTCCGGGCGCATCGCCGCGGCGGCCGACAGGTGCTCCACGGCGACATCCATCCGGCCGAGTTTGGCCGCGGCCAGGCCCCAGCCGAACTGGGCGTAGTCGTCGTCGGGGCTGACGTGCGCCAGCTGGGCGAAGCTCTCCACGGCCTGCTCGTACAGGCCGCCGTCGAAGTGCGCGCGGGCCAGGGCCTCCAGCACCGGGGCGGAGTCGGGGGTCTTCTGCGCGACCTTGGTGAGCAGCTGCGCCGCCCCCTGCGGATCGCCGGCCTCCAGCAGCTGCACGCCCTGCCGGTACCAGTCGGCGGCCTCGCCGGTGGGTTCGCCGTCGTCGGCGCCGTACCCGCCATATCGCTCAGACATCAGATCCTCCGTCGTACTCGGCTCCCGCTACCGGCTCCCCATCCGTGACAACCTGTATGCCGTTCTTCCTTTCCACACCTCGGCCACCTCATTCCCCGCCGGCCCCGCCGGGAGTCCGGTGGGGACTCTGGCGGGAGCTCCGTGAGAGCTCCGGTAGGAGCTCCGACGCGGACACGGTGCGCGACCACTCGTGTCAACCTTGTTGACGGCGGCTCGTACCATTCCTGCATGGCCCACAGCGATCCGCAGGCGCTGCGAGTGCTCCCGTTCCGGGGGCTCCGGTTCGTTCCCGACCGCGTCCGCGACCCGTCAGCGGTCACCTCGCCACCGTACGACATGATCGGGCCGGAAGAGGCCAGGCGGCTGGCCGACACCGAGGAACACAACGTCGTGCGGCTGATTCTGGCGGCGCCGGAGGAGCTGGTGGAGCGGCCGGGGGCGCCCCGGCGGTATCGGCGGGCGGCGGCTTCGCTGCGGGCGTGGATTGCGGAGGGGGCGCTGCGGGAGGATGCGGAGGCGGGGTTTTATGTTTATGAGCAGAGCGGGGCGGGGTTCCGGCAGCGGGGGTTGATTGCGCTGGTGGGGCTGGATGGGGCGGATGGGCCCGATGGGGCGGAGCTGGCTCCGGCTCGGCGCGCGATTCTGCCGCATGAGGCCGTCACCGACTCGGTGGTCGCTGACCGCTTGGAGCAGATGCGCGCCACCGATGCGCACATCGAGCCGATCCTGCTGACCTACGAAGGCGACCGCACCGTCTCTGACGTGCTGGACCGGTTGGCGGACGGGACTGAGCCGCTGGCCGTGACCACCACAGGCGACGGCACGGTGCACCGGTTGTGGGCGCTCACCGAACCGGTCGCGGTCGACCGGGTCGCCGCTGCGCTGTTGTGGCACCGGGCGCTGATCGCTGACGGTCACCACCGGCATGCCGCTTACCGCCGGCTGCGCGCTGAACGCGGTGGTGCGGCTGACTATGGACTGGCACTGTTGGTCGACTCCCGTCGGTACCCGCTCAGCCTGCACGCCATCCACCGCGTGCTGCCGCACGTGCCGCTTGCTACTGCTGCGGCCCAGGCTGGCAAGGTGTTCGCGGTCCGGCAGACGCCTGATCCGTATACGGCTCTGGACGGCATTCCGGACGGCGAACATGCTTTCGTCTTGTCTGATGGCGGGGTGCACTATCTGCTGACCGCCCCGGACCCGGATGTGCTGGAGCACGCCATCCCTGCCGACCGGCCCCAGGTCTGGCGCGCGCTTGATGCGACGGTGCTGCACCACGTTCTGGTGGAGTCTGTGTGGCAGTTGCCGGACACGCCCGAGGAGGTGCGGTTCGACCACGATCCGCAGCATGCTGTGGCGGAGGCTGCTCGGTTGGGCGGTACGGCGGTGCTGCTGCGGCCTACGACGGAGGATGTGGTGCGGGAGTTGGCGGGGGCGGGGGTGTTGATGCCGCGGAAGTCGACGGCTTTTGGGCCGAAGCCGGCTAGTGGGATGGTGATGCGGTTGTTGGGGGAGG
>JABFWL010000259.1 GCA_013362315.1 Catenulispora sp.
GATGCTGCTGGCGGTCGGGCTGACCGGGGTCGCGCACGTCACCGCCCGGTACTGGCTCTCCAGCGAGGGGGGCACGATCCCCCGGGACGCCGCGGCGCGGATCGTGTCGCAGCTGGCGTGGCGCGGCATCGGGAACTTCCCGCGCAAGGATTCTGTCTAGATAGCTGGCACGCTAGTGGGACACCAGCCCCGGCGGCGTACTACTGCAACCGGCAGACACCGCTTCGAGCACTAAGGAAGCCTTCGTGGAAATCAAGATCGGTATCCAGCACTCCGCCCGCGAGCTGAGCCTGGAGTCCACCCTGTCCGCCCCCGAGGTCGAGGCGGCCATCGCCGCCGCGCTGAAGGACGGCGGGCTGCTGACCCTGGTCGACGAAAAGGACCGCAAGATCCTGGTGCCGGCCGAGAAGATCGCCTACATCGAGCTCGGCGAGCCCACCGGGCGCCGTGTCGGGTTCGGGGCGATCTGACCCGGTTCGGGGGTTGACAGTGGGGTAGAAGGGACGCATGTCCTTTTTCGCACTGCTGTGGCTGGCGGCCCTGGGGCTGGGCATCGGCGCCCTGGGCCGCGCCGTCGTCAAGAACGGCACGCCGATGGCGACCTGGATGACCGCGGTGGTGGGCGTGGTCGGCGCGGTCGGCGGCGGCGGCGTGATCCACGCCATCCTCGGCGACGGCCACCTGCTCGTCGGCACGATCCTCGGCGCGGCGCTGGCCACCCTGCTGGTGACCGCGATCGCCAGCTGGCAGCGGACCCGCGAGGAGTCCTGAGCCCGCCGCATTCCGGCGCCTGCCGAACCTCCGGCGCTTCAGGCGCTCAGCCCCAGCGCCGCCATCCGTGCGCCGTGGCTCTCGGTCAGCCGCATCAGCATCCGCCCCACCCCGTCCTCGTCGCCGGCCTCCGCGTCCGGCGCACAGAGCAGGCCCGCCAGCAGCGCCGCCAGCGCCGGGCGCCGGATCGCGATCTGCTGCGCCTGGCTCAGTGCCTCGCCCATGATGCGGCGGCCCCACAGCGCCAGCCGGCCGCCCACCTTCGGATCGGCGGCGATCGCGGCGCGCACGTGCTCCACGACGAAGGCGCCGTGTCCCATGTCCTCCAGCACGTCCCGGACGACGGCGCGGGACTCGCCGTCCAGATGCCGCGCGGCCTCCCGGTAGAAGTCGGCGGTCAGGGCGTCGCCGATATAGGCCTTCACCAGCGATTCGAGCCAGCCGGTGGGCCGGGTCTGCTCGTGGAAGGCGTCGATGGCGCCGACGAACGGCTCCATCGCCGCGGTCGGGTCGGCGCCGAGCTCCGCCAGCCGGGCGTGGACCTTGCGGAAGTGGTCGAACTCCGCCGCCGCCATGGTCGCGACCTGCACCTTCCCCGCCAGCGTGGGCGCCAGGGCGGAGTCGGCGGCCAGGCGTTCGAACGCCGTCAGCTCCCCGTAGGCCACCAGTCCGAGCAGATCTGTGACCGCCGTCTCGTAGGACGCCGTGGTCGCCGGAGAAGTCATGCCGGCAGTTTATTCTGGTGTTTTCCGTCGGGTACACTGTGTGTGACTAGCAGGATGCCCGGTCGGTGGCCCGATCGGCTCCGACCCGCTGCGGCAACCAGACTCACCGAGGGTCTCCAGAAGCCGCGAGGTTAGCTCGCTCCTCCAGACGTCTCCTTGCTGAGCCGCTGAAGTCGACGCGAGCACGTACGCAAACAGCACCAATAGCTTTCGTGCTGCCCCCTCGCGCAGTGCCGCTCGACAGAAGAGGCATACATCATCAGCGCTGTCACGACCGACACCGAAGAGCGTCCCGCCACGACCGGGACCGACACCCAGAACCAGACCCAGAACGAGACCCCCGAGCCGGTCCGCCAGACCTTCCGCGACCTGGGCGTGGACGAGCGGATCGCCGAGGCCCTGGCGGCCGGGGGCATCACCACACCGTTCCCGATCCAGGCCGCGACCGTCCCGGTCGCGCTCACCGGCGCCGACGTGATCGGCCAGGCCAAGACCGGCACCGGCAAGACCCTCGCGTTCGGCATCCCGGTGCTGCAGCGGATGGCGCGCGAGCTCGCCGCCGCCGCGGTGGCCGCGGAGAGCGCCGC
>JABFWL010000494.1 GCA_013362315.1 Catenulispora sp.
GTTCGCGGGGGACGAGGCGGAGGCCTCGCGCTTCGGCCGCCGGTCGGGCAGGTCGAAGGCTGAGGCTTCGCGTGTCAGGGCTTCGCGCCTCGGCCGCCGGTCGGGCAGGTCGAAGGCTGAGGCTTCGCGTGTCAGGGCTTCGCGCCTCGGCCGCCGGTCGGGCAGGTCGAAGGCTGAGGCTTCGCGTGTCAGGGCTTCGCGCTTCGGCCGCCGGTCGGGCAGGTCAGAGGCTCGCGTGTTCGGGCTCTGCGATGCGGCTGCCGGTCGGCGAGGTGGCCTTCGCGGCGCGATCGTCGTTGCGTCCACTAATGCGCGGCCCGCTCGGTGAACCCGAGCGGGCCGCGCCGCGTTGCGCTACAGATCGTGCGATGGAGGCGTGAAGGGAGCTGAGGCCGGGAATCGCAGGGTGTTGACCAGGGTCGCGCGAGGGCGGTTCCGGCGGCTGGCTACGATGCCGTCGCGGAGTCGATTACCTCTGGGGGGCGAAGTGCAGCGCATCATCGGTGGGCGGTACGAACTGGGCGAGGAGCTCGGCAGTGGTGCCTTCGGGCGGGTGTGGCGGGGGCGCGACCTGCGGTTGCGGGCCGAGGTGGCGGTCAAGGAGGTGTGGCTGGCCGCGGTGTCGGAGCAGGAGAGCGCGCAGCGGCTCGCGCGGGCCGAACGGGAGGCCCGCAACGCCGCGCGGCTGCGCGGGCACCCGAACATCGTGGCAGTGCACGACGTCGTCATCGACGACGGCAAGCCGTGGATCGTGATGGACTACGTGGTCGGCCGCTCGCTGGCCGACCATCTGCGCGAGCACGGTGCGCTGCCGGCCGAGCAGGCGGTCAAGCTGGCGCAGGGCCTGCTGTCCGCGCTGGGCGCCGCGCAGGAGCAGGGCATCGTCCACCGGGACGTGAAGCCGGCCAACGTCCTGCTGGCCGCCGACGGCCGGGTCCTGCTCACCGACTTCGGCATCGCCGTGCACGGTTCCGACACCGCGATCACCGCGAGCGACACGCTGGTGGGGACGCTGGAGTACATGCCGCCCGAGCGGTTCAACGGGATGGACGCCGGACCGGCCGGCGACCTGTACTCGCTGGGCGTCACCCTGTTCCAGGCGATCGAGGGCTACTCGCCGTTCCATCGGGAGACGCCGACCGAGACGCTGACCGCCGTGGTGCTGGGATCCCCGCCGCAGCCGGCGCGCGCCGGGCGGCTGACCCCGCTGCTCGCCGGGCTGCTGGCGAAGGATCCGGCGGCGCGGCCGACGGTTCGGCAGGCGTTGGCGTTGCTGGAGGGTGCAGGGGCTGGTGCGGGTGCCGGATCCGGTGTGAACGCGGGATCCGGTGCGGGTGGGAATCGCCGCCGGACTGCGCTGATCGCGGCGGGGACCGCCGTCGTCGTGGCCGCCGCCGTGGTGACGGGTGTCGTCCTGAGTTCCGGGGATGACCACAGTGGCGCGATCGGCGTGTCGCAGTCGAGTACGTCCGCTTCCCTTCCGACTCAACAAGTCGAGACAGCGTCGTCGGCTTCCGCCCCGTCTTCTACGCCATCTTCCGGGGGGCCCACTGCGCCAACTTCCGCCGGGTCCGCTGCGCTATCCTCCACGCCACTCTCCGCGCCGGTCACATCGACGTCTGATACCCCGGCGCCGGCCACATCGACGTCGGATACCGCCGCGCCGGCGTCGTTGACGATCTGGCTCACTGTGGACGCGAAGGACCTGTGGCCGCAGGCCGTGACAGATGCGAACCAAGAGTTCCAGCGCGCTTTCCCGAACGTCAACGTCAAGCTGGTGTACCTGACGGCTGACGGCTACCAGGCCAAGCTCTCGACGACGTTCACGGCCGGAAGCCAGCCGGATGTCATGGAGCTGTTCACCGCCGACACGCAAAAGCTCATCGCCGCCGGACGTCTGCAGGACATGACGGCCTACAAATCCGGCTTCGACAACTCTGCGACCTGGCGTGACAACCTGGTCCAGTCCTGCACTTCGGGCGACAAGCTCTTCTGCGTGCCCTATTACGCCGACACGAACGGGACGGTCGTGAGCGGCGCGGACCTGGGGGTCGCGTCCGGAGTCGCACACCCCGAGTGGGCCGCGGCATGGATCAAGGCCTTCACTTCCACGGCCGTCGAGCGGCAGATCGCTAAGGTGGTTGCGCGGCCTCCTTACAAGTACCTGGCCAATACCACCACCATTTCATGATGTCCGAGCAGACAGGGAAGGGACCATGGGCGTCGAGACCGAGCGCAAGTTCCTGCTCGCCGATTCGAGCTGGCGCCAGGAGGTGACGCACACGCTGCGTCTGCGCCAGGGGTTCCTCTCCACGGACCTGGACCGGGTCGTGCGTGTCCGGCTGATCGACGGCGAGTCCGGCTACCTCACGGTCAAGGGCCGCCGGGTCGAGCACCGGCGGCACGAGTTCGAGTATCCGATCCCCGGCGAGGACGCGGCGTTCATGCTGGACGAGTTGTGCATCCAGCCGGTGATCGCCAAGCGCCGCCACGTCCTCGGCGAGCGGTCGCCCGGCGAGTGGATCGTCGACGAGTTCGAGGCGGAGAACGAGGGGCTGATCGTCTGCGAGGTGGAGTACGAGGAGGGCGACGTCTTCGAGCTCCCAGAGTGGATGGGTGAGGACGTCTCGGCCGATGACCGCTACGCGAACTCCAGCCTGCAGCGGTCGCCGTTCACGACGTGGTGATACCGGCTACGAGGCTCGTTGTTCGGGGATGTCGTAGTCCTCGTAGTCTTCGTAGCCCTCGTGGGCTTCGGTGAGTTCTTGAGCGATCTCCTCGCCGAACAGCTCCACGAGCTGCGTGAACCGCTCGACCACCGCGAACCGGGGGCTGACCGGAGGCACCGCCGCCTGCTCGAGCGACCAGGTGGCGGGGTGCGGCACGAGCACCGATCCGAGGTCCACGGCCAGGGCCGGCAACACGTCGGAGCGGGGTGAGTTGCCGATCATCCAGGTATGCCGCCGGTCCAGGCCGTAGGTGGCCAGGAAGGTCTCGTAGGCGTCCGCCGTCTTGTCGACCACGATCTCGATCGCCTCGAACAGGTCGGCGAGTCCTGACGCGCCGATCTTGCGCTGCTGCTCATCGATCGCGCCCTTGGTGAGCAGGAACAGCCGATGGCGCGCCGCCAGCGCCTCCAACGTCGCGCGTACTCCGGGCAGCAGCTCGATGGCGCTGTCCCGGATCGGGCGGCACAGCTGTCTGATCCAGGCCAGCTCCTCCTCGCCGCAGGGCGTCTGGCGCACGTCGGCGACGAAGTCCGCCAGGCTCCGCTCGAACACCGCACAGCCATAGCCGTGGACTTGGATGTTCTCCCGCTCGATGCGGTCCAGCCGGGCTCGCAGCGCGGCGCGCTCGGCACGGTCCTGGGTCAGTTCGTCGAGCACGGATTCGATCACTGCCTCGAACAGGATGTTGTTCTCCCACAGCGTGTCGTCGGCGTCGAACAGCAGGTTCAGGGATGACAATGTGCGCCCGCCTCTCAGAGCACCCAACACAGACCTCTGATGCCAGCTCATTATGGATCAATGTTCGACCACAACGGTAAGCTGCGCCCCTTGATCCTTCCCATTCCATGAGGTGACAAAGCCGCATGAACACGACATCTTCGCCGTTGGCGGGCTCACCGGTCCGGATCGGCGCTCTCGCGCCGCTGACCAGGCCCGGCTGGGTCGAGGCGGGTCGTCAGCTGATCGCCGGGCTGGAGCTGGCCGTCACCGACGTCAATGAGAACGGCGGGATCGGCGGGCGGCCGCTGGAGCTGGTGGTGCGGGACACCGCCGCGAATCCGCAACGCGCCGAGGAGGCGGTGGCGGAACTGGCCGCGCTCGGGGTGGCGGCCATCGCGGGTGAGTATCACAGCGTCGTGGCGCGCGCCGCCGCCGCGAAGGCCGACGCTCTCGGCGTGCCGTTCCTCTGCTCGTCGGCGGTTCTCGACACGCTCATCGAGCATCCGACGGATTGGGTCGCGCGTCTGGCTCCGGCACAGTCCCACGGCTGGCAGCTCTATGCGGATTTCCTCCTGAAGGAAGGCCACCGGCGCGTTGCGGTGGCGGCCGACCCGAGCGTCTATTGGGCATCGGGAACCCGCATTCTGCGGGACTATCTGGGTTCTCGTGGAGGCGAGGTCGTCGAATTCGACATGCGGGAGCTGACCCCGGCAGCGGTCTGCGACAAGCTCGTCGAGCACGGGCCGACGGCGCTGCTGCTCCTGGTGGGCATCCCGGAGCCGGCGGTGCCGATCGTGCAGGCGGTGCGTGGCGACGAGCGGCTGGCCGAGCTCTTGATCGGGGCCCCGGCCGGACAACCTGAGTTCGACGAGTGGGCGGCCTTGCTCGGCGCGGATGGCGCGGGCGTCCCGTTTCTGTGCTATCTGCCCGACGAACTGCCACCGCTCGGCACGCGCGTTGCGGCGGCCGTGCGCGAGGGGTCGGGCCAGGCTCCGTCCTTCGTGGCCCTGGAGGGCTACGACACGATCCTCGTTCTGGCCTCAGCGCTGCGAACGCACGGCGTGGACCGGCGGCGCGTCGCCGAGGCGTGGCCGCACCTCGCGGTCGAGGGAACCCGGGCGCCGATCCGGTTCGCCCGGGTTCCGGGCATCGACGTCTGGCAGTGGGCGTGGCCGCCGGTGCAGGTCGTGGATCGGGACCCGGCCGCGCTCGGACGCCTGCGGGTCCGCCGGGGCTGCGTCCCCTACAAGCAGGGGGCCCATAGAATCCGCGGGTGAGCAGCGACCCGTTTGAGACAGCAGCGATCCGGCACCGGGTGCTGGAGGCGTGGGCGGCTTCGCCCGTGCGCTTCCGGGAGGACGCCAACCTGGAGGAAGACCTGGTCCTCGGGGGATACCGGGACCGGGTGGTCGTGGAGGTGGCGCAGAACGCGGCCGACGCGGCGCTGCGGGGCGGCGTGCCGGGGCGGCTGCGGCTGACGCTGGCCGGGCGGACGCTGACCGCGTCCAACACCGGTGCGGCGCTGGACGCGGGCGGGGTGACCGGGCTGGCGACGCTGCGGGCCTCGGCGAAGATCGACGAGGCGGACGGGTCCGACACCGGCTCCCACACCCCGGTCGGCCGGTTCGGGGTCGGGTTCGCGGCGGTGTTGGCGGTGTGCGACGAGCCGGCGGTCTTGTCCCGTAACGGGGGTGTCCGGTTCTCAGCTGCCGAAACGCTGCGGGAAGTGCGGGACGCGGCGGAGGACAACGCCGGGCTGGCTGCGGAGCTCGCCCGGCGCGAGGGTCGGATGCCGGTGCTGCGGCTGCCGTTCCCGGCGGAGGGGGAGCCGCCGCAGGGGTTCGACACGTCGGTGGTGTTGCCGCTGCGCGACGAGGCGGCGCGCGACCTGGTGCGGGGGCTGCTCGCCGGGATCGACGACGCGTTGTTGCTCGCGCTGCCGGCGTTGAGCGAGATCGTGGTGGACGTCGATGGGGAGGCGCGAACCCTGACGGCGCGGCGGGAGGGGGACGGGGTCTGCGTCATTGCGGACACGGCCGGTTCGCGGACCTCCACATGGCGGACGGTGTCGGCCGGCGGGGCGATTCCGGCGGAGTTGCTGGCGGACCGGCCGGTGGAGGAGCGGGTCCGGCCGCGGTGGGCGCTGACGTGGGCGGTGCCCGTGGCGGATGGCGGGGATCCGCTGGTTCCCGAGACGGCTGCGGTGTTCCACGGCCCGACTCCTACGGATGAGCCGTTGGGGCTGCCCGCGTTGGTGATCGCGACGCTGCCGCTGGATCCGACGCGGCGCCGACTGGCTCCGGGGGCGCTGACGGAGTTCCTGCTGGACCGGGCCGCGGATGCTTACGCGGAGCTCGTGCGGGAGTGGCCGGCGAAGACGGCGGGGTTGCTGCGGCTGGTGCCCGGGCCGATCGCGGACGGGCCGGTCGACGCCGAGGTGCGGCGGCGGATTGTCGGTTTGCTGGGGCGGGCGGAGATTCTGCCGGCAGCTTCGGGTGCTTCGGTAGCTGCGGAGTCTTCTTCGGCGGTTGATGAGGAGGTGGCGGTCAGCGAGGAGGCGGCCGCCGCTCCGTCGCTGCTTTCCCCTCGGGACGCGGTTGTCGTCGTTCCGAGCTCCGAGAGCTTGGTCGCCGCGCTGGTCGGCGTGATTCCCGGCTTGTTGCCGACCGGATTCGAGCGCGACCAGGCCGCGCTGTCGACGCTCGGGGTGCGGGTACTCGGGCTGGCGGACGTCGTCGAGGCGTTGGCCGGGCTGGAGCGGGCGCCGCAGTGGTGGGCCGCGCTCTACGCGGCGTTGGACGAGGTGTCGGGCCATGATCCGCTGGCGTTCGATGCGCTGGGGGCGCTGCCCGTGCCGTTGGCTGACGGCCGTACGGTGCGCGGGCTGCGCGGCACGCTCCGTCCCGGGGCCGGGCTGGACGGGGAGGCCATTGCTGCGTTGGCGCCGCTGGGCTTGCGGATCATCCATCCTTCGGCGCTCGGCGCCGGGACGCGGCTGCTGGACCGGCTCGGCGCGCAGCCGGCCGAGCCGCGGGCGATGCTCGCCGACCCGGCCGTGCTGGAGGCCGTGGACGCCGCCGACGATCCGGCGCCGCTGGACGAGTCGGTCGACCCGCTGGTGGTCGCCGCGGCGGTGCTGACGCTGGTGCAGGCCGCCGACCCGCGGCCGGGCGAGCGGTTCGGGCTGGACCGGCTGCTGCTGCCGGACACCGACGGCGGGCTGTCGCCGGCGGCGGAGCTGACGGTGCCGGACTCGCCGCTGGCCGCGGTGGTGGAGCCGGACGTGTACGGCTTCGTCGACGAGGAATGGGTGCGGCGCTGGGGCACGACCGTCCTGCACGCCGCGGGCGTGCCCGACACGTTCCCGCTGCTGCGGGACACCGACGTGCTGCTCGACCTGGACTCGCTCGACGAGGACCTGGCCGACGTCGACGGGTTCGAGGACTGGGTGGAGCACGTGGAGGGACTCTGCCCTCCGGACGCCGCCACGCCGATGGTGCTGTCCGAGCTGTCGGCGGTGGTGGGCTTGGAGACGGTGCGGGACGATGCGTGGCCGCAGGCGCTGGAGTTGCTGGCGCGGACGCCGGCGCTGCGCCGGGCCGTGGTCCGGCCGGCCCGGCTGGAGCTGGCGGACGGGACGAAGCTGAGCGTGCCGTCCCCGACGGCTTGGTGGCTGAGCCGCACGCCGGTGCTGGCCGATCAGTGTCCTGCGGACCTGCTCCTCGGCGAAGACACGGCCCTGGCCGGCCTCTACGAGAACCTGGACCCGGGCGATGCGGCGTCGCTCGGCGCAGACACCGAGTTCCTCACCGCCCTAGGCGTCAAGACCACCGCCCTGGAACTCCTGGCCACCCCCGGCGGCCCCGACGAACTCCTCGACCGCCTCGCCGACCCGGCCCTGCCGGTCACCCGCTCCCAGCTGACCGACCTCTACTGCACCCTCGCCGAAGTCCCCGCCGACCGCCTGACGCCGCCGGACCAGCTGCGCGCCACCCTCGACGGCACGCTCGTCGTCGCCGACGCCGAGGACGTGGTGATCGTCGACGCCCCGGACCTGGTGCCGCTGCTGGCCGGACGGCCCTACCTGCCGATCCCGCTGCGCCATGCCATGGCCCTGGCTGACCTGCTGGAGCTGCGGCTCGCCTCCGAGGCCATAAAGGCCGACATCGCCGATCCCGGCGAGACGCGTGGGGTTCCGGAGGCGATCAGAACGCTGCTGCCCGATGCGCCGGCTACGTATGTGGAACATGACGATCTGCTGCTGACGGACGGCACGGAGGTGGACTGGCGGGTGCTCGACGGCGTGGTGCACACGACCACCTTCGACGGCCTGGCGCGTGGTCTCGCCTGGGCTGCTGGGCGCTGGGATCAGCGGCATTTGGTGGCGGCGATGTTGGCTGAGCCGGAGCGGGTGGCGGATTTGTTGGTGGAGGTGGATTTTGAGTAGGTGGCGGTCGAAGTCAAGGGCCAGTCAAAGTCAAGAGCTTCAAAGTCAAGAGCTACAGTCAAAGGCGCCTCCGGCGGCGCCTCCGGCGAGGGCCTCGCTCTGGGAAGGGGCCGCCGGACACTGGCGGGGCGCCTTTGGTCT
>JABFWL010000524.1 GCA_013362315.1 Catenulispora sp.
GTCCTGACCGACGCGTTCGACTGGCGCTGGACGCTGTACGTGAACGTCGCGATCGCCGTCGTCGCCTTCGTGGGCGGCTGGCTGCTGCTGACCAACCACCGCGACGCGGAGAACTCCAAGCTGGACGTGCCGGGCACGCTGCTGGTCGCCGCCGGTCTGTTCTCCCTCGTCTACGGCTTCTCCAACGCCGAGACGCACGACTGGGGTTCGGGCCTGACCTGGGGCTTCCTGATCGCGGGCGGTGTGCTGCTCGCGGCCTTCGCCTGGTGGCAGACCAAGGCCGCGCACCCGCTGCTGCCGCTGCGCATCCTGCTGGACCGCAACCGGGCGGCCTCGTTCCTCGCCGTGCTGATCTCCGGCGGCGGCATGTTCGGTGTGTTCCTCTTCCTCACCTACTACCTGCAGCTGAACTTGGGCTTCAGCCCTACGAAGACCGGTGTGGCGTTCCTGCCGATGGTCGGTGCGCTGATGGTGGCGGCGCAGCTCGGCACCACGGCCCTGGTGCCGCGGATCGGGCCGAAGGTCGTCGTGCCGCTGGGCTTCGCGATCGCCGCGGTCGGCATGGCCTGGCTGACCGGGATCGGTGTCGGTTCGAGCTATGTCAGCGCGGTGCTGCCGCAGCTGATCGTGACGGGCGCGGGGCTCGGCCTGGTGATGCCGGCGGCGATGCAGCTGGCCACCGGCGGGGTGGCCGCCGAGGACGCCGGCGTCGCCTCCGCCACGGTCAACGCCATGCAGCAGGTGGGCGGTTCGATCGGTACGGCCCTGCTGAACACCCTCGCCGCGAGCGCCGCGACCGACTACCTCGCCGGCAAGGACGCGACCAGCAAGCTGGTGCAGGCCCAGGCGACGATCCAGAGCTACACCACCGCCTTCTGGTGGTCGGCGGGCCTGTTCGCCGTCGGCGCCGTGATCGCCTTCGTGCTCTTCCGCCGCGGGGTGCCGGAGCAGGACGCGAACGCCGCACCGGTCGTCCACATGTGATCGATCCGACCTGAGCCGCACAGGCTCGGCCGCCGCACAGGTCCAAGGGGCCGCCGTCCGCAGGGAGACGGCGGCCCCTCTTCGCTGCCATGGTGGCCGTATGCGTAAAGCGCCGGCGGCACTCGGGTCCACGCTCTTCCTCTTCCTCGCACCCGGCACGGTGGTCGTCCTGGTGCCGTGGTGGCTGACCGGCTGGCGGGCGGGCGACTGGTGGCCGCCCGTACGCGTGCTCGGCCTGGTGCCCCTGGCGGCGGGGGCGGTCGTCCTGCTGTCGGCCTTCGTGCGCTTCCTGACCGAGGGGTCGGGCACACCGGCGCCGGTCGCGCCGACCGAGCATCTGGTGGTCGGCGGGCTGTACCGGTACGTGCGCAATCCGATGTACGTCGCGGTGGTCGCGGCGATCGGCGGTCAGGGCCTGCTGCTCGCCCGGCCGGTGCTGTTCGGGTACGACGTCCTCGCGGGAGGGGCGATGTGGGCGTTCGCGACGTGGTACGAGCAGCCCGCGCTGACCCGCCGCTTCGGCGCCGACTACGCCCGCTACCGGCGCGCGGTGCCGGGCTGGTGGCCTCGGATGACACCCTGGCGCGGCGAGTGACGGGCGTTGAACCGACCGTAATTGGGTACCCACCGGCTCATGCGGATCAGCGTGGTGGATGTGGGATCGAACACGGTCAGACTGGTTGTGGCGGACGCCGAGGGCGGCGTGCCGCTGCCGGTCCACACCGCCAAGTGGCGCCTGCGGCTGTCGGAACACGTGAGGCCGGGGAGCGGCATCTCCGAGGAGGACATCGACCGGATCGCCGGGGCGGTCGCCGACGCGAACCGGACCGCGGCCCGTTGGGGTGCGACCGCACCGCTTGCCTTTGCGACGGCCGTGGTGCGTGCCGCTCCGAACCGGCGGGAGGTGTTGCACGCCGTCCGGTCCCGGACCGGGGTCGGGTTGTGCACGCTGCCCGGCGAGATCGAGGCCGAGCTGACCTTCCTCGGGGCGCGGCGCTGGATGGGCTGGCGGTCGGGGCCCCTCGCGCTGCTGGACATCGGCGGCGGTTCCCTCGAAGTGGCCTTCGGGCGCGGCCGGTTGCCCGACTTCGTG
>JABFWL010000380.1 GCA_013362315.1 Catenulispora sp.
TCTGCTCCGTGGTCGGCCCGAACCGCTTGCGCAGCTCGGCCGGCGTCAGACAGTGCCGGTACTGCGGGTTCTGCGGATCCGACACAGCCAGCGCGAAGGCTCGCAATCCTTCCGGATCGGCGCCGGCCAGCCCGATCCGTGCCGTCATCGCCGGCCCCGCCGGCACCGGCGAGGTCGCCGCCGCCGGCGCGGTCGCGACGCCCACGGCCGCCGCGCAGACCGCCATCGAGACGGCCACGGGCCACGCCGCGACCCGTCGGATGAGTCCCACCATGGAAATGTCGCCTTCTGCTCGTCGACCGCTGATACGGCAGATCGAACATTAACCACGAACCCGGGTGAATCGGCGGATTTTGATAGCTCGCGTGTCGGTGACTTTTCCAGGTTCACACCATTGCCGCAGGGCTCTCACCGGGTCTGGCCGGCTCTCGACGATCGGCCCTCCGGCTGCTTGCCGGAGGGCCGATCACTGCCCGCTGCCGCGGGTGCAGGTCACAGGAAAGAGCGGTCCGTTCGTGGAAGGGTGGCCGGCTCCGCTCGAACTCCATGTCAGCCTCGCGACACGCGCGTTCAGGCTTCAGCCGGCTGCCTACGCATCCACCGGCACGGGAGGCACCGGCGCCGCCTGCTGGTGCACCGGTGCCGGCCGGCGGACCAGCAGCAGCGCCGCGAGCCCGCCGACGGCTCCCATCAGCGCCGCCGCCAGCACGGCCGACCGCAGCCCGGAGGCGAAGGCCGCGTGGATGAGGTGGTCCAGCGCGGCCCTGTGCTCCGGCGCCGTCTGCGCCAGGACCGCCCCGGACTGCCCGGACGCCAGCCGATCGGTGAGGCCGCCGATGCCGGTGTCCCGCGCCGACGAGGACAGGCCGCTGTGGAACACGACGCCGAGCACTGCGATGCCCAGGGCGTTGCCCAGCTGCCGCGCGGTGTTCACCGCGCCGCTGGCCATGCCGGCCCGCTGGTAACCCACCGCCGACACCGCCGTGGACACCAGCATCGGCGTCGACAGGCCCACGCCCACGCCGGTCACGGCCAGGCCCGGCACCAGCGTCGGCCAGCTCGACCCGGCGCCGATCGCGGCCTGCGCCGCCGCCCCGGCCCCGATCAGCAGCAGCCCGGCGCCGATCTGCCAGCCCGGCGGGACGCGCTCCTCCAGGAACCGCCCGGCGAGCGCGGCGGTGAAGAAGGCTGCGATGCTCATCGGCAGGAAGCACAGCCCCGCCGTGACCGGGCCCATGCCCAGCACCGACTGCAGCCACAGCGACTCGTACGCCAGGTAGGAGAAGGCCGCGCCGGACAGCAGCAGCGCGCCGATCATCACGCCGGTGAACGTGCCGCGCCGGAAGAGGGCCAGGTCCAGGAGCGGCGCCTGGACCCGCGACTCGGCGACGACGAAGGCGAGCAGCGCGACGGCCGCGCCGGCGAACACGCCGACGGTGGTGGACGAGCCCCAGCCGTAGTCGTTGCCCTTGATCAGCGCGTAGGTGGCCAGGGCCGCGGCGGCGGTGAAGGTCAGCAGGCCGGCCAGGTCCAGGCGGCCGCGGCGCCCGCCGCGGGACTCGCCGACGTAGCGGAGCGTCATCGCGACGGCGGCGACGCTGATCGGCAGGTTGACGAAGAAGATCCAGCGCCAGTCCAGGTGTTGGGTCAGCAGGCCGCCCATGATCGGCCCGGCCGCCGCGGCGGCGCCGTTGACCGCGCCCCACACCCCGAACGCGGTGCCGCGGTCCCGGCCGGAGTACAGGTGGCTGATCAGGGCCACGGTGGTGGCGAGCATCGCGGCGCCCCCGACGCCCTGCACCGCGCGGAACGCGATCAGCGTGCCGGGATCGGTGGCCACGCCGCACGCCAGCGAGGCGCCGGCGAAGACGACGAGCCCGGCGGTGTAGACCCGGCGGTGCCCCGACCGGTCGCCGAGCGACCCGGCCGCGAGCAGTAGCGCGGCGAGTACGAGGGCGTAGACGTCCATGACCCACTGCAGGTCGGCGAACGAGGTGTGCAGGCTGCGCGCCATGTCGGGCAGCGCGACGGTGACGATGGTGACGTCCACGAGCAGCATGAAGGTGCCGAGGCAGACGGCGACCAGCGGTAGCCATTTACGCATGAGTCCTCCCCCGGGAGGTTCTTGGGACTGGGTGTTTCGGCTTGGTGTTCCGACCTGGTGTCCCGACTTGGTGTTTTCCGAACACCTCGACGTTCGCAGTGGATGGCGGTATGCGGGGAACTGGAGCCGTGTTTCCGCCGATTTTCGATGAGGGAGAGGGCTGGCATGATGGATTTCCATGGTTTACCCACATCCTGTCGATCCGGTGATCGAGCCGTTCGACGTCCTGGACCGCCGGCTGGTGCAGGCGCTGATGATCGACGGCCGTGCACCGTTCAGCCGGCTCGCCGAGGTGCTGGGCGTCAGCGATCAGACTGTGACGCGTCGCTATCGGCGGCTGCGCGGGGAGGGGTTGGTGCGGGTCATCGGGCTGCCGTTGGGGTTCCGAGTCGGGCTGCATCAGTCGCAGGTGCGGGTGAGCTGCGTGCCCGGCGCGGCTGGCGCTATCGCTGAGGCGTTGGCCCGGCGGCCAGACATTGCTTGGGTGACGATCAATGCGGGTGGGGCCGAGGTGGCGTGTATGACGCGCTCCCGGAGTCGGCGGGAGCGGGATTCATTGCTGCTGGACAAGCTGCCGCGGACGCGGCAGGTGACCGGTGTGACGGCTCGGACGATTCTTCACACGTGGATGGGCGGGCCGGATGGTTGGCGCGGGCTGGATGATCTCAGCCCGGACCAGGTGGCGGCCTTGCGTCGGCCGATCCGCGACACCGGGGGTGAGTTCGAACTCGATCCCGCCGACCATGCGATGCTGCGGGTGTTGGAGCGGGACGGGCGCGCTGCCTATCAGGAACTCGCAGCGGCCACCGGCAAGTCCGAGTCCACCGTGCGCCGGCGTCTGGACCACCTCGTTGAGGAAGGGGTGTTCTACTTCGACGTGGAGGTCCTGCCGGTCCATCTGGGATTCCATGTGGAAGCCATGATGTCTGCCGCGGTGCCGCCCTCCCGTCTCGACACGGTGGGTCGCACCATCGGCGCTCATCCCGAGGTGCCGTTCGCCGCCGCGACCACCGGCAGCGCCAGCCTGCTCGCGGTCGTCGTCTGCCGCGATATCGGGGCGCTGTATGAGTATGTGACGGTTCGGCTGGGTGCGATTGAAGAGGTGGCGCAATTGGAGATCGTGCCGACGCTGCGGACGGTGAAGCGGGCGGGGTTGTTGACGGATGGGGTGCGGTTGGTTGATCCGACCGCCTGATCGAAGGCGGCGATGGCGCGGTCCGCCTGGCGCCGGGCTGGCCGGTGCTGCGGGTCCATACCTCGGCGGGATCGAACGCATTGTCGGGTTGGAGTTCCCTCAGGCGGACGAATCGAGGGTGCGCTCGCCGGTTCGGGCTTGCAGGCTCGGACGAGTGGCCGCCGGCCGGCGGCTCGTACGGATGAGCGAAAGGAGTTCCGCCGATGCACCGCAAGCTCGCGACACCGGCAGGCCAATCCACCCCATCGCGCGACCCGCGTGCGGACCTGCTTGAACGCCGGTTTCGACATGAACCGCCGATCCGGTGAGCGGCGAACGTGGGCCGACGCTGCCTCGGGTGGTCGCAGCGACGGCGTTCACGCTTCTTGGGCTGCTGGCCGTGCCGGTCACGGCGGCTACGGCTACCGCCGCGGTGGCGGCCACGTCCGTCACCGCAGACACCACCCCCGCTCCCGGATTGACCGTCGCGGTCTTCGGCGGCGGTACGGCCACGGACGAGCGTGCCGTGGTCGACTACACGATCGAGCTCCGCAACGACGGCAGCGTCCCGTATCGGCATCTCGCCGTCAGTGCCCTGCTTCCGGCCGGGTTCCACCTGCTGCGCGCCAGCCCGTCGCCGGTCTCGGCGTCGGCCGTTCCCACCTGGAACGCGGATGTGGCGCCCGGGCAGCGGCTCGACATTCAGGCGCGGGTCGCCGCTGGCACGCTGAAGGATCTCGCCGATGGCAATCCGGCTCCGCTTGCGGATGCGCCTACTGAGCTGATTGACGCATCGGCGTCCGGTGCGCAGGCCTGGTACTCGGTCTCGGCCTGTGTCCGGCGTTCGCCCGGCGATCCGCCTGCGGCGTGCGGGTTGTCCAGCCAGCTGCTCGTCAAGACGGACGATGACACCCGCAGTGGCGTCACCGCCATCGTGCTGCTGCTCGGCCTGCCGGCGGTTGCGGCGCTCCTCGGTGCTTACGCCTGGCGGGCGCGCCGCGAACCGCGCGATCCGTGATCTCCGCCACGGACGCAGCCTCCGTCGTCGCCGTCCCGGTCCCCGGACGGCGACCGGCGCTAGTTGATCATGTCGTCCCGGAGGCCCAGCAACTCCAGTGCGGCGCGGTAGTCCTCCAGGCGTGCGCCGCGTGCCAGGCCCAGGCTGATCGCCGTTCCGACGGCCTCGGCCAGGCCGGCCACCGTCGAGCCGTGACCGCCGGCGGTGAGGAACACCTCACGGACCCGGCCGTCGGCGCGCGCCATGGTCACCCGGCCGCCGTAGCCGCCGACCGACACGCTGACCGTCTCCGAGGAACGTTGACGCGGAAGCCTGACCTGGGCCATAGAGGGACTCCTCAGGGTTCTGGCACCGGTCGCGAAGCGCCGGTGCGAGGGCGTGAAGACGGAAGGCTATCGGCAACCTCTGATAGAAACGCGGAAGACCGCCGGGCGGGTGGCCCGACGGTCTGAAGCGGTGCTTGCCGGTCTTCGGTTCTCGTGGTGCGGCCGGTCGTTCCCTCGACGCTGCCAGTTGTTCTCGTCGGCCTACCGGCCCGTCGGCCGCCTTCACACGGCCAGCATCTGCGCCCGCCCGGCCCGGCTGGCGACCGCGCCACGCTTGGCGGCCAGCGCGCCGGTCCGCGCCAGCAGCATCGCGATCGCCATCACGACCAGCGTGTCGGTCAGCGCGTCCACGCTCACCTGGTGCGTGTACATCCAGCGGCCCAGGCTCTGGGTGAACCAGTGCTGCGCGCCGTAGGAGAAGGCGAGCCGTGCCCCGACGACCCCGGTCCACAGGGCCGCGTAGGCGGCACCGGTGTGGGTCTGGATCTTGCCGGTGGCCTCCTCGCGCCGCACCTTCATCAGGGTCGCGGCGGCCAGCCCCAGCACCAGGCCCAAGGCCGCCCCGCCGAGTTCCAGGGCCAGCCCGGCCCCGCTGGTCGCCGGGTGCTTGACGTAGAGCGGCACGATCACCGCGGCCGCGATGGCCGGCCGCAGCAGCCGGGCCTTGGTGACCTCCCGGCGGCCCAGGTCGGTCCCGAGGACCGAGGCCAGGACGATGATGTTGACGATCCAGATGCTGATGTCCATGTCCGTGTTCCCCTCCGGCTGCTGCTCCGTGTCTTGCTGACATCTAGAGATTCGCAGCTCAGCGGGTGTAACCGCTTCCACCCGTAGGTGGAAGGAGGGTGGAACGCGGGTGGATGGAAGTGGTGGACTCAGCTCTTGTCGCCGAGGCCGGTCGTGCCGGTCGTCTCGGTTGCTCCAGCCGTCCCGGTCGTTTCGGTCGTCTTGGTGTCGACCACGCTGCCGCCGCCCGTAGCCGCGCCGCCGGCGATAACGACACCGGCACCCGAGCCGCCGGCACCCACGCCACTGGCCGTCGTCGCCGGATCCGGCACATGCGTGATCTTCGACGTGTCCAGGAACAGCCCCCCGAACGCCGTCGTCAGCGCCGTAAGCGCCGCTGCCGCGTTCACATGCCGCTCGCCGTGGATCGCCAGCGCGAGGGCGCCGCTGACGATGGCCCCGCCCCCGATGGCCACCGCCACAAGCCAGAGCAGGTCCAGCTTCGTCTGCAGCCCCATGGCCGCGTTCCGCGCCGCCGTCACATCCTTGATCGGGTTCAGGACCCCGCCGAGGAAAGCTGACCCGGCGATCCCCGCGAACTGCCCGACATCCGGCAGGTTCAAGCTCGTGCACCGCCACGAGACCACCCCGAGCGCGACCACGACGGCAGCGAAGGTGAACAGCTGAATGCCGCGCGAGATCCGGCTACTCGGCGCGAACGCGTTGCCCATACTCACCCTCCCTGGTCCGCGGTACACCGCATCATCGTCCTGCGACACACCGCACGACAAGGAATGGATTCCCTGACCGGTGCTTGCCCACGCCTCGCTCGGCGGTTATGGTGGCCGTGTCAGGTCGGACCTGACATCAGGCAGCTGATACCGGTCCGACGGTCATGATCGAACGGTGGGCCTGGTGGGAGCGCGATGAGTTCGGACGAGCACGTGCACTGTTCCTTCTGCGGCAAGGCGGCGCCCGAGGTCCGGAAGATCATCATGGGGCCCGGGATCTACATCTGCGACGAGTGCGTGGCGTTGTGTGTGGAGATCCTGCGCGCGGACGACGGAGCGTCGCGGCCGGCGCTGCCGGACTGGTCGGAGGTGCCGACCGAGGAGCTGCTGACCCGGTTGCCGCGCATCGCCCGGGTCCAGGACCAGGTCGACGAAGGGCTGCGCGGGCTGGTCGAGGAGCTGCGGCGCCGGGATGTGCCGTGGGCGACGATCGGCGGGGCGCTGGGGCTGTCGCGGCAGACGGTGTGGGAGCGGTTCTCCTCGCGAGGCCGCGAGCTCCGCGGCGCGTCTGAGGCGGGTGGGCGGCAGTGAGTGCCGAAGGCCTGCGTGCCGAAGCCGTGGACGCCGCCGAGCCCTCGGTGAAGCGTCGCCTCCGGCTCTGGCGGCATCGCGACTTCCGTCTGGTGTGGACCGGCCAGACTTTGTCCGAGCTGGGCACCGGCATCTCCCAGTTGGCATATCCGCTCCTGGTGCTGGCGATGACCGGCTCCCCCCTCTACGCCGGCCTGGTGTCGGCCGCACGCGCGCTGCCCTACGTGCTCTTCGGCCTGGTGGCCGGCGCGCTGGTGGACCGCTGGGACCGCAAGCGCACCATGATCCTCTGCGACAGCCTGCGGGCACTCAACATGGCGGCGGTTCCGGTCGCGGCGGCCCTGGGCGTGTTGACGGTGGGCCAAGTGATCGCGGCAGCCTTCATCGGCGGCAGCTTGTACGTGTTCTTCAGTGCTGCCGAGGAGGCATGCCTGCCGAACATCGTGGCCGAGCAGGAGCTGACATCGGCGGTCGCAGCCCAGGAGACGTCGGCATCAGCGGCCGGCGTGGTCGCGCCACCGATCGGCGGAGCGTTGCTGGAAGTGTCGCGCGGCCTGCCGTTCCTGGTGGACGCGGTGTCCTACGCGGTCTCAGTGGTGTGCTTGCTCGCAGTCCGGGCACCGTTCCGCGAACAGCAGCCCGGCC
This sequence comes from Catenulispora sp., assembly GCA_013362315.1. Lineage (GTDB taxonomy): Bacteria > Actinomycetota > Actinomycetes > Streptomycetales > Catenulisporaceae > Catenulispora. The sequence continues at coordinate 7,316 of JABFWL010000380.1, forward strand.
AGCCCGCCGACAGCTCCACCGAAACCGGTACCCCGAACCCCGCCGCATCCGAGCGCCCCCGCCTGCGCGCCGAAGTCACCACCGGCCTGCGCTGGCTCTGGAATCACCCGGCCCTGCGCCTCATCGCGATCGTGGCGTCGAGCCTGCAACTGGCGATCTCGGGCATCGGCCTGGTCGCCATCGTCGCCGCCCGCCACGGCGGGGCCTCGTCGGCGCAGATCGGCGCGCTGTTCTCGGCGATCGGCGTCGGCGGCGTGCTCGGCGCTCTGCTCGCGCCCAGGGCACAGGCCTGGCTCGGCCTCGGCCGGATGCTGCTGTCGGTGCTGTGGCTCCAGGCCGGCCTGTGGCTGGCGATGGTGTTCGCGACCAGCCTCCCGGCCATCGGCGCGGTGCTGATGGCGTTCACGATCACCATGCCGCTGTTCGGCGTCGCCGCGCTCGGTTACCGCCTCGCCGTCGTCCCGGACGAGCTACGCGGCCGCGTCGGCACCGCCTTCAGCATGCTGGTCTGGGCTGCCAGCCCGATCGGCGCCACCGTGGCCGGCGTCCTGCTGGCCCGCCTGAGCCCGGGGCACGCCGCCGCGGTGTTCGCTGCCTGGGTGGTGTTGTTGTCGTCGCTGGTGACGGCTCGCGGCAGTCTGCGGCGGCTCACCCCAGCGTGATCGCCGTCCAGGAAACCGGCGGCAGCTCGACGGTGACGACACCGTCGACGAGCACGACGCTCGCGTTCGCCCGCGGAACCACCCGCTCCTGCTCAGCAAGCGTGTTCTTGGCATACACATCGGCGTCGGCCAGCGTCACCGCTTCCACGACCCGCGACGACCCCAGCCCCCGCACATCGATCGTGACGCGCGCGGCCTCCGCAACATCGCGGTTGACCAAGAAGATCGCCGCCTGATCGCCGTCCACCGTCGCCACCGCGTCAACCAGACCGGCCTCGCCATGCCGCGCCGTTTCATACACCGGCGCCTCGATCACCGGCCGGATCACCTCTCCCCGCGCGAGCCGGCTGGTGATCGAGAACGGGTAGAACGTCGTCTGCCGCCACGCCGGTCCGCCGGGCTCGGTCACGATGGGCGCGATCACGTTGACGAGCTGCGCCAGCGACGCCGAGGTGACCCGGTCGCTGCGCTTGAGCAGCGTCATCAGCAGATTCCCGACCACCACGGCGTCGGCGACGGTGTAGACGTCCTCAAGAAGCCGAGGAGCGTGACGCCACTCGGTGATCTCCTGCGCGGACTCCAGGTGCTCCTTCAGGTACCAGACGTTCCATTCGTCGAAGGAGATATTGATCTTCTTGCTGGAGCGCTTCTTGTAGCCCACGTGGTCTGCAGTGGCGACGACCGTGTCGATGAAGAAGTCCATGTCGATCGCCGACGCCAGGAAGGACCCGAGATCGCCGTCGTGCTCCTGGTAGTACGCGTGGCAGGACACGTAGTCGACGTGCTCGTAGCAGTGCTCGAGCACCGTCCGCTCCCAGTCGCCGAACGTCGGCATGCCGGATCCGGACGATCCGCAGACGACCAGTTCCAGGTCCTTGTCGGCCATCTTCATGGCCGCCGCCGTCCGGGCCGCGATCTTCCCGTAGTCCTCGGCGGACATGAAGCCGGTCTGCCACGGCCCGTCCATCTCGTTGCCGAGGCACCACATCCGCACGTCGTGCGGCTCCACCGTCCCGTTGGCGACGCGCAGATCCGACAGGGCCGTACCGGACGGATGGTTGGCGTACTCCAGCAGGTCCAGTGCCGGCAGGATGCCCCGCGTGGCGACGTTGACCGCCAGCATCAGCTCCGAGCCGGTCAGCTTGAGCCAGGCGGCGAACTCGTCGAGGCCGACCTGGTTCGACTCCAGCGAGTGCCACGCGAGATCGCGGCGCACCGGCCGCTGCTCGCGCGGCCCGACCGAGTCCTCCCACCGGAACCCGGACACGAAGTTCCCGCCCGGGTAGCGGATGGTCGTGCTGCCGAGCTCCCGGACGAGCTCGACCACGTCCATCCGGAACCCGTCCTGGTTCGCGCTCGGGTGCTCCGGCTCGTAGAGGCCGGTGTACACGCACCGGCCCAGGTGCTCGACGAACGAACCGAAGGTCCGGCGCGAGACCTGCGCGATGACGGCCTGCTTGTCGAGCACGATGTGAGCGCGGGGCAATGCGGTGGTCCTGTTCTGGTGTGCCGGCTGTTCTGATGTGCTGGATGCCGTGGTGGATTGGAGGAGGGGGGCCTCAGCCCTTCACGGCCCCGGTGAGCCCGCCCACGATCCGCTTCTGGAAGATCGAGAAGAAGATCAGCGCGGGCAGCATCGCCAGCGACGTGAAGGCGAGAACCTTCGCGGTGTCCTGCGAGTACTGTGACGAGAACTGCTGGACGCCGAGCGGCAGCGTGAAGTTCGTGTCCGTGTTCAGGATGTACAGCGGCAGGACGTAGTTGTTCCAGCTGCCGATGAACGCCAGGATGCCCACGGTCACCACGCCCGGCAGCGACAGCGGCATCACCATCCGGAAGAAGAAGCCGAGCCGGCTCGTGCCGTCGATCGTGGCCGCCTCCTCGATCTCCCTGGGGATCGCCCGCAGGAACGGCACCAGGATGATGACGGTCGTCGGCAGGCCGAAGGCGATCTCCGGCACGATCACCCCGGCCAGACTGTCTTCCAGGCCGATGTCCTTGATCACGATGTAGAGCGGCGTGATCGCGATGACCAGCGGGAACATCAGGCCGGCGGCGAACAGCGAGTACATCGCCCCCTTGAACTTGAAGTCGTAGCGGGCGATCACGAAGCTCACCATCAGTCCGAGGACCACGATGCCGATGGTGCTGGCCACCCCGACGATGAGGGAGTTGGCGAACTCGCCCCAGAACGTGTTCGACTTCAGCACGTTGGAGTAGTTGGTGGTCACCCACGGGTCCGGCAGCCCGGCCGGGCTGGTCGTGATCTGCGCGTTGGTACGGAACCCACCGAGCACGATGTACAGCACCGGGGCGACGCAGACCGCGATGAACAGCAGCGCGACGAAGTAGACGAGCGGGCTGCCCCACTTCTCCGGCTTGCCCTTGTCCCGCCGGCGGCCGCGCAGCGCCCGGGACCGCGCGGGGGAGTACCAGGCTTCGGTTCGCGCGCTCATCAGCTGGCTCCTTCGGTGATGGCGCCCCGCAGGTCACGGCGCAGGACGAGGCGCTGGTAGATCAGCGCGACGGTGAGCGAGATCAGGAACATCAGGACGGCCACGGCGCTGCCGTACCCGTAGCTGCCCGCCGACCGGCCCTGCGCGACCATGTAGATCGCCATGGTGGAGGTGCCGGCGGTGCCGGCGACGTACTGGCCCCAGATGATGTACACCAGGTCGAACAGCTGCAGCGAGCCGATGATCGACAGGAACGCCCAGATGCGGATGGTCGGCCCCAGCAGCGGCAGCGTGATCCGGCGCTGGATCTGCCAGTAGGAGGCGCCGTCGATGGCGGCGGCCTCGAACAGCTCGTCGGGGATCGACTGCAGGCCGGCCAGCATCAGGATCACCGCGAAGCCGATGTACTTCCAGGAGATGATCGCCATCAGCGTCCACAGCGCCAGATGCGGATCGGCGATCCAGTCGTGCTGCAGCGACCCCAGCCCGATGTGCTTGAGCAGGTCGTTCATGGCGCCGCTGCTCTGCAGCATCAGGCTCCAGCCGGTGCCGACGATGACCTCGGAGATGATGTAGGGCACGAAGATCAGCACCCGGATCAACGAGCGGCCCCGGATCCGCTGGTTGAGCAGGATCGCCAGCCCGATCGCCACCGGGCCCTGGATCACCAGGGACAGCACCAGGATCAGGAAGCTGTGCCAGAGCACGTCCTGGAACGCCGGGTCGGTGAGGATCAGCCGGTAGTTGTTCAGCCCGACCCAGTCCGTCGCCGGACCGTAGCCATCCCACTTGTAGAAGCCGTAGTAGGCGGCGAGCACGACCGGGAAGATCACGAACGCCACGAAGACGATGATCGCCGGCCCGGACAAGGCCGCTATCTCCAGTCGCATCCGGCCGCGGCCGCGGCGACGCACAGCCGGGGGCGACGGCGTGGCCGCGTCCCCGGCTCGTGCCGCGCCCTGCGACTGGCGGTCGGTGGCCGTGTCAGTACCCAGGGTCTCGCTCATGTGGTTGCCTACTCAGCCTCTCGCGGCGGCGTTGTTCGTGGCCGAGACGATGTCCGAGGCGCTGCCCTTCCCGGCCATCAGGTTCACGACCGCGGTGTTCATCGCGTTGCCGACGTTCTGCCCGTACTGGGTGTCAAGGTATTGCATCGAGTACGCGGCCTTGTTGAACGCCTGCAGCGTGGAGATGTTGTACGGCGCGGTGACCACGTCCTGGGCCGCGGTGTTGACCGGGATCGCGTCGAAGGCCTTGGCGTAGTCCTCCTGCTTCTCCTTGGTCGCGATCCACTCCAGGAACTCGAAGGCCTCCTTCGGCGCCTTCTTGGACACCGAGTAGCCGTCGCTGCCGCCCATGATCGCGCTCGGGTCGCCCTGGCCGCCGGCCACCGCCGGGAACGGGAACCAGCCCAGGTCCGGGAGCGGCTTCTGGTCCGGGGTCAGGCCGCCGATCACGCCGGGATCCCAGTTGCCCATCAGCTCCATGCCGGCCTTGTGGTTCGCGATCAGGCCCGCCGAGGAGCCGGCGCCCTGCTGCGCGGCGGTGGTCAGGTAGCCCTTCTGGAAGGGGTCGACCTTCAGGAACGCGGACAGGTCGTCGCCGGCCTTCTTCCAGCAGGGGTCGTCGAACTTCAGCGACTTCGCGGTGGCGGTCATCGTGGCCTGGCTGCACTCGCGCAGCGCGAAGTTGTAGTACCAGTGCGCCGCCGGCCAGGCGTCCTTGGCGCCGACCGCGATCGGCGCGACGTTGATCGCCTTCAGCTTGGCCACCGCGGCCTGCAGCTCCTCGATCGTGGTCGGCAGGGTGTCGATGCCGGCCTGCTTGAACAGGTCCTTGCTGTAGTAGATGCCCTCGGGCTGGGTGTCCAGCGGCATGGCGTAGACCTTGCCGTCGATCGAGGCGCCGGCCAGCGCCGCCGAGCCGGCGTTGGTCTTGTCGGCGTCGGTCAGGTGCAGCTCCTGCACCTGACCGGCCTTGACCATGGCCTGCATCTTGCCGCCGCCGCGCTGCAGGAATATGTCCGGCGCGGAGTTGGAGTTGAGCGCGGTCTGCAGCTTGCCGTCCAGGTCCTCGTTCTGGATCGTCTGGACGTTGATCGTGACGTTCGGGTGCGCGGTGTGGTACGCCTTCGCGGCGTCCAGCCAGAACTGCTGGCCCGGACCGGTCGTCGAGTTCTGCCAGAGGGTCAGCTTGACCTGGGCGCCGCCGGAGCCGCCGGAGCTGCTCCCGCCGGAGCTGCTGCCGCCGCTGCCACCGCCGTTGCTGCTGCCGCCGGCGCAGCCGGCCGCGGCGATCACCACGCCGACACCGAGCAGGACGGCCGTCGCCTTGCGTGTATACCTCGTCACTTGGAAACTCCCTAGTTCGTCGTCGTGAGTCGAACCTGAGTCGAACCTTGGACCCCTGGGCGCACGCAGGGCGCGGGGGCAGCGGGGCAGGTCGGCGCCGCGGGACGGCAACCGTCGAGCCACGGGGGCTGGCGTCGAGCATTGCGCGTACGTTTCCGTCATGTCAATCGTTGTCGATAACGATTTCTAACGCTAACGTGGCGGCGTGCATCAGCCCAGAGCCCGCGTCACGATCCGCGACGTCGCCGCGCACGCCGGCGTCTCGGTGGCGACCGTGTCCAAGGTCATCAACCAGCGCTACGGCGTGGCCGCGGACACCACGGCCCGCGTCCAGGCGGTCATCGACGAGCTCGGCTACGAGGCCAGCCTGGTGGCGCAGAGCCTGCGCAACCACCGCACGAACGTGATCGGCATCCTGGTCGCGGACCTGGAGCCGTTCAGCACCGAACTGCTCAAGGGCGCGGCGAACGCGATCCGCGGCAGCGGCTTCGAGCTCGTCGTCTACAGCGCCGGCGGCCGCCCCGGGGACATGGTCGGCTGGGAGCGGCGTTACCTGTCCCGGCTTTCCGGCACTCTGGTGGACGGCGCCGTGCTGGTCACCCCGACGGTCGTGGACGTGCGCTACGGCGCGCCGGTAGTAGCGGTCGATCCGCACACCGGCTCCTCTGGTTTCCCGACAGTAGACGCTGACAACCTCGGCGGCGCCCGCCTCGCCACGGAACACCTGTTGAAGCTCGGGCACCGCCGGATAGCGCTGCTCGCCGGCCGCGCGGACCTGGAGTCCGCGAAACAGCGCGAGCAGGTCTACCGCGAGGCGCTGGCGGCGGCCGGCGTGCCGTTCGACGAGTCGCTGGTCCGGGTCGGCGGGTACGACGCGGATCTGTCGGCGCGCGCGGCACATGAGCTGCTGACCGGTCCGGAGCGGCCGACCGCGGTGTTCGCCGCCAACGACGTCTCGGCGATCGCGCTGCTGAAAGTCGCGCAGTCGCTGGGCTTGCGCGTGCCGCAGGACCTGTCGGTCGTCGGGTTCGACAACATCCCGGAGTCGGCGCTGTGCACCCCGCCGCTGACCACCGTGGACCAGCCCATCCGCACGATGGGCGAGCGCGCGGTGGAGCTGCTGATCCGGCTGATCCGCGGCCAGCCGGTGGAGCGCACGCATCTGACGCTGGCCACGGAACTGGTCGTGCGCGGCTCGACCGCCCAGGTGTGAGGCGGCGGCGCCCGCGGAGCACGGCCGGCAAACGACTGACCACAACTGACCACAACTGAGCATGACCAGCACGACCAAAGCAGGGCCAAAACAGGCTTGGCACCACAAAGCCGACCAAGCGCGTTCAGCACCACCGCCACACCTCACCCGATTAAGGACAGCCGCACATGGCTAGCGAAGACACCGCCCCCGCCGAGCTCTGGCGCGACTCCACCGCCGCACCCGCCGACCGGGTCAAAGACCTGATACCGCGCATGTCGGTGCGGGAGAAGGTGGCGCAGCTGTACGGGATCTGGGCCGGGGCCGACGCGACCTCCGGACAGGTCGCGCCCTTCCAGCACTCCGCGGAGCTGCCCGCCGGCGACTGGTCCGAGATGCTGCGCAGCGGCGTCGGCCAGCTGACCCGGCCGTTCGGCACCGCGCCGGTGGAGCCGGTGGCCGGCGCCCGCGCCGTGGCCAACAGCCAGCGCGAGCTGGTCGCGTCCGGCCTCGGCATCCCGGCGCTGGTGCACGAGGAGTGCCTGACCGGCCTCGGCGCCTGGCAGGCCGCGATCTACCCGGCGCCGCTGTGCTGGGGTGCGAGCTTCGACCCCGAACTCGTCCGCCAGGTCGGCGAGCAGATCGGGAAGACGATGAGCCGCCTGGGCGTGCACCAGGGCCTCGCGCCGGTGCTGGACGTCGCCCGGGACCTGCGCTGGGGCCGGGTCGAGGAGACCATATCGGAGGACCCGTACCTCGTCGGCACCCTCGGCGCGGCCTACGTCCAGGGCATGGAGTCCACCGGTGTCATCGCGACCCTGAAGCACTTCGCCGGCTACAGCGCCTCGCGCGCCGGCCGCAACCTCGCCCCGGTCTCGATCGGCCCGCGTGAGCTCGCCGACGTGATCCTGCCGCCGTTCGAGATGGCGCTGCACGCCGGGGCCCGCTCGGTGATGAACTCGTACTCCGACAACGACGGCGTGCCGGTCGCCGCCGATCCGGCGCTGCTGACCGACCTGCTGCGCGGGACCTACGGCTTCACCGGGACCGTGGTGTCCGACTACTTCTCAGTGGCCTTCCTGTACCGCCTGCACCGCACCGCCGGCTCGAAGGCGCAGGCCGCCGAGCAGGCCCTGGCCGCCGGCATCGACGTCGAACTGCCGACCGTGGACTGCTTCGGCGAGCCGTTGATCGCCGCGCTGGAAGCCGGCGAGGTGGACCTGGCGCTGGTCGACCGGGCCCTGGAGCGGGTCCTGATCCAGAAGTGCGAGCTCGGGCTGCTCGACGCGGACTTCTCCCCCGAGCCGCCGATCCTCGCCGAGACGGACCAGCGTCTGGACGACGACGAGACCCGCGCCCTGGCCGCCCGCCTCGCCCGCCGCGCGATCGTGCTGCTGCGCAACGAGAACGAGGCGCTGCCGTTGGCGCCCGGCGCGCGGCTGGCCGTCGTCGGCCCCCGTGCCCATGTGGCCGACGCCGCTTTCGGCTGCTACTCCTTCCCCCGGCACATCGGGGTGCACCACCCGGACGTCGCGCTCGGCATCGAGGTGCGGACGGTTCTGGAGGCGCTGCAAGCCGATCCGGCGGGCTACAAGGTCACCTACGCGCAGGGCTGCCCGATCCCGGACACCGAGAGCTCCGTGCGGCTGCGGAACGAGCGCGCGGCGGCCGAAGGCGGTGCGCCGGCCGCCGAGGTGGACGACGTGGCGCTGCGCGAGCTGGGCGACCGGCAGATCGCCGAGGCGGTCGCGGCGGCCAGCGACGCGGAAGTGTGCGTCGCGGTGCTCGGCGACGTCTCGGGACTGTTCGGCAACGGCACCTCCGGCGAGGGCTGCGACACCTCCGATCTGCGCCTGCCCGGGCGGCAGGGCGAGCTGCTGGAGGCGCTGCTGGAGACCGGCACGCCTGTCGTCCTGGTGCTGCTGGTGGGCCGGCCCTATGAGCTGTCCCGCTACGCGGACCGCCTCGCCGCCGCGGTCTGTGGTTTCCTGCCCGGCGAAGAGGGGACGAACGCCCTCGCGGACGTCCTGTCCGGCCGCGTGGACCCGGCCGGGCGCCTGCCGGTGGGCTTCCCAGCGGAGGGCGCGAACCAGCCTTCGACGTATCTCGCGGCCACCCTCGGCATGCGCAGCGACGTGAGCACCGTGGACCCCACCCCGCTCTACCCCTTCGGCCACGGCCTGTCCTATAACCCGGCGGTGTGGGCCAACACCGAGCTGCCCGCTGGCGGAACGTGGCCGATCGACGGCAACCTGCAGCTCGCGGTCACCTTGCGCAATGACGGCGATACGGCCACCAGCGAAGTGGTCCAGGTCTACCTGCACGACCCGCAAGCCGAAGTGGCACGCCCCGTCCAGCAGCTGATCGCCGCACCGCGTGTCGACCTGGAGCCGCGGGCGACCCGGACGGTGCTGATCGACCTCCCCGCCGACCTCACGTCCTACACGGGACGCGCCGGCCGGCGCATCGTCGAGCCGGGCGAGGTGGAGCTGTGGGTGGGCGCTTCCAGCCGGGACATCCGCGCTCGGCTCGCCGCACGGATCGAGGGCCCGCTCCGGGAGGTCGGATTCGACCGCGCCTTCCACGCCGGGGTGACCGTCGTCGAGGGCTGACCTCCGAAGGCGGGAGCATAACGATCTGGACAGGACCGCAACACAACGGGTTCCCGGATTCGTCACTGCCTGCATGCGACGACACACCCTCATGAGCGTCCCCATCCTCGTGGCGGCGGCTGCGCTCGGCCTGGCCGGCTGTTCCTCGAACGCGTCCAAACCGGCTTCGTCGGGCGCCGCCGCCACGAGTGCGGCTTCCCCCTCGGCCTCCCCCTCCATGGAGGCGTACTGTCTGTCGGACGTCCCGGACGCGATCTCCCACGTCACGCACTTCGACGCCGGCGGCGACAACGTCGAGGCGTTCACCACCGGGACCGGACCGGTCGGCGTGATCCTGGCGCACCAGGTCGACTCGGACCTGTGCCAGTGGAAGCAGATCTGGCCGGACTTCACCGCCAAGGGCTACCGGGTGATGGCCATCTCGATGCACGCCGACATCACCGCGGACGTCGTCGCGGCGGTCAAGCAGCTGCGTGCGCAGGGCGTGCAGAAGGTCGTCCTCGTCGGGGCGTCCATGGGCGGTTCGGCCGTGCTCGCCGCGGCCGGGACGATCACGCCTGCGGTGCAGGCCGTGGTGTCGCTGTCCGGACCCTCGGACTTCGGAGGGGCGAACGCCATCGGGGCGGTGAAGACGTTGCAGGTGCCGGTCGCCTACTTCGCGGGCAAGCAGGACACCGAGTTCGCCGGCGACGCCGACAGCATGTATGACGCGACGACGGAGAAGGACAAGTTCCTCCACGTCATCGATCCGAGCAGCGATCACGGCGTGAGCTTGTGGCCGACGGTGAAGGGCGAAGTGCTGGACTTCGTCGCGAAGCGGGTGGGGTGATCGGTGGCAGGCAGACAGCGCCGCGTCGCGTGCTCGCTGCTGTTCCTGTGCTACGGCACGGTGCTCGGCACGTGGACGTCGCGCATCCCAGCGGTGAGACACGGCCTGGGGCTGAGCGACACCGCGCTCAGCGCCGCGCTGATGGCCTTCGCCGCCGGGGCCGTCGTCGGGATGCAACTGGCCGGAGGGCTGGTGGACCGGCACGGGAGCCGCCGGATCATGATCCCGGTGGCGGTCGCGGACGCGCTGCTGCTGATCCCGCCTGCCTTCGCCCCGGATCTCGGCGTGCTGATGCTGTGCCTGTTCTGCTTCGGAGCGATCCACGGCACGCTCAACGTGGCGATGAACGCGTACGCCGTGGAGGTGCAGCAGGACGCGGGCCGGCCGATCATGTCCTCGTTCCACGCCGTCTACAGCATCGGCGGCTTCGCCGGCGCGGCGATCGGCGGGCTGTCCGCGCGGGGTGGTCTCGGCCCGGGCGCCACGTTCGCGGCGGTCTGCGCGATGGCGTGCGCGGTCATAGCGTGGGCAGCTCGGCTGGCACCGGTCACCGTGACGAATAAAGCGACGGGCACTGCGGCGGAGGCTGCAGCAAGTCCTCAAGAGCGCTCGGATATCGGCAACCCCGAACGCGTCCTGATCCCCGGCACCTTCTTCCTCGGCGTGCTGGCGTTCTGCTGCCTGGTCGGCGAAGGCGCCGCCGCCGACTGGAGCGCGGTCTACCTGCGCGACGACCTCGGCGCGACCGCCGGGTTCGCGGCGCTGGCCTATGCCGCGTTCTCGATCGCGATGACCGCCGGACGCCTCGTCGGCGACCGCCTCACCGCGGCGCTCGGCCCGGTGCGGCTCGTGCGGGGCTGCGGCCTGGTGGCGTGCCTCGGACTGGGCGCCGGGCTGCTGGCCGACACGCCGATCGCCGGGGTGCTCGGCTTCGGCTTTCTGGGAGCCGGCGTCTCGTGCATCGCTCCGCAGGTGTTCTCCGCCGCCGGAATCCGCAACCCGCAGCGGGCCGGCCAGGCGATCGCCCGCGTGGCCAGCGTGGGCTTCCTGGGCTTCGTCGTCGGCCCGGTGCTGATCGGCGCGCTCTCCGGCCTCGTCGGCCTGCCGTGGGCGCTCGCCGTCCCGGTCGTCCTGGTGCTGTTCGTCGCTGTGACGGCTACCGCGCTGCGGCCTCCTGCCGCTCAGCGATAGCCGGGCCCGCAGCGGTCAGCTCACGATCGCACCGCTTTTTCCGAAGCGGCCGAACGCGGAGCCGTCGCCTATCAGGCCCCTGCGCGCCGGCGGTAGCGTTCGAAGAGCACGCCGGAGTCGAACGTCCTGGTCTCGACCAGGCCGACGTCGACCTGGTCGGTGACCGGCGGCAGGTAGGGCGTGCCGCCGCCGACGACGACCGGATGGCGGAAGATGCGCAGCTCGTCGATCAGGCCGGCCTCGAAGGCCGTCGCGGCCAGGCCGGCGCCGCCGATCGCGATGTCCTTGGCACTGCGCTCAAGGAGCGCGGCGGCCTCCTCGGCCACCGATGTGCCGGCGAGGCGGGCGTTGCCCTGAACGCTGTCGAGCGTGCTGCTGAAGACGACCTTCGGCAGGGCGCTCCAGACATCGGCGAACGCGGTATGGAGCTCGGTGCCGCGCAGGGCGGGATTCGTCTCCCACACCAGCATCGTCTCGTAGAGCTTGCGGCCCAGCAGAAAACCGTCGAGCGCACCGACCTGCGCGAGATGGAACGCGAACAGTTCCTCGCTGGGAGCCGTCCAGGCGAACGCACCGTCTCGGTCGGCGATGAAGCCGTCCACCGAGACGCCCATGGAATAGATCAGCACTATTACCCCAGATGGGTGGAAAAACACTGAAAAGGAGCGACCGGGAACATTTTCGCCGCCATCTTATCGCCTCCGGCTGGGACCCTCGTTTGGCCGTCATCCAGAACCACCAGTGAGGAACCACCGTGTCCCGCCTTGCCCCGAAGCCCGCCGTCCTGGCGGCTCTGGTCGCGCTGACTGTGCTGACGCTGCCGGCGTGCGCCAGCAGCAACTCCGGCCCGACGTCGGCCAGCACATCGAACCCGACGAGCACCACGAACACAGCGGGCACTCCGACAGCGACCGGCGCGTCGCCGACCGCCACCGGGACGGCGACGGCGACCGGGACGGCGGCCCCGCCCGCGGCCGGCGGCACCTCCGGCCCGCCCGTCGAAGGCACCCAGATCGTCATCAGCAAGTTCCTCTACTCGCCGGTGAACCTGAAGGTGAAGCCGGGCGCCATGGTCACCGTCATGAACCAGGACCCGGTCGCCCACACCGTCACTGCCCAATCCGGCGCCGGCGGCATCGCCTTCGACAGCGGGACCATCAACGCCAACGCATCCGGGACGTTCACGGCGCCGGCCACGCCGGGGACGTATCCTTACATCTGTATCTTTCACTCTCAGATGCACGGGATCCTCACGGTCAGCTCGTAGGGAGCGCCATGTGAGCTCCCCGACGACCGCTTGGAGCACCTGGTAGCCGCTGCGGCTTGGAAAAGATCAGCCGGGTTGGAAGAACGCGAGCAGTTTCTGTGCGGCGTCCGGCGACATCAGCATCTCCTTCATCTCCGCGGACATCCGCCCGACCGCGCCAGTGCGCTCGAACATCTCGCGTTCGTATTCTGCGACGCCTACGGGAAGGTCGTCTGGATGCGCGGCCAGTGCGAGCGCCAGAGCGGCGCCGTCGAGCAGCGCCATGTTGGCGCCGTGCCCGACCGGCGGCATCAGGTGCGCGGCATCGCCGACCAGGGTGACGTCCGGCCGCGACGGCCAGGTCAGACCGACCGGGAGCGAGGTGATGGACCGCGGCATGATCAGGTCGTCGCAGGCTTCGATGAGGGCGGTGATCTTCGGGTCCCAGCCGGGCAGCAGGTCGATGAGGCGCGCCCGGGCCGCCGCCGGGTCGTCGAAGGGTATGCCGCTGGTGGCGAACCAGTCCTCGGCGGTGTTGTAGAAGCTCACGCCGATGCGGACGCGGCCGTCACCGTTGCGCTGAGCCGCCAGGGAGATCCCGTCGCCCATCACCCAGTAGTTGCCGCGGCCGACCATCGCCGCGAGATCGGGGTGGGTGTGGTCGATGTCGGGGATGCCGACTTCGACGACGTTCTGGCCGATGTGCGTCGGGCGGGCATCCGTGAGTAGCGCGCGGACCCGGGAGGCGGCGCCGTCGGCGCCGACGAGTAGGTCATAGGGCGCAGTACTGCCGTTGGTGAAGCGAACGAGGCCGTTTTTGGCGGAAGCGAACGCGTGATCCCAGCGCACGGTGTCGTGCGGCAGGGAATCGAGCAGCAGGGCGCGGAGATCGGCGCGGTCGACTTCGGGGCGGGTTAGAGGGGCGTCGTCGGGTGTGTCCTCCTGGAGGAGGAGGGTGCCGTCTGGGGTGAGAAGACGCATGTCTTGGCCTTCGCCACGGGCGATCGCGAAGAACTGGTCGAGCAGACCGGCCTCGCGCAGGGCTTGCTGGCCGGAGTGGATGTCGAGCATGCCGCCTTGGGCGCGGGCGTCGCGGGATGGTTCGCGTTCGTAGACGACGGCGGCGATGTTGTTGATGTGGAGGACGCGCGCTAGGGCCAGCCCACCAAGGCCTGCCCCGATGATGGCTATCTGCATGGCTGCTCTCCCGATCCGCTGTAGTGCAAGCTTCGCTACGTGAGCGATGCGCTGTATCGTCACGATACGGTGTATCGACGCGAGGCACTGTAACACGCGGTGATCGAGTGGGATATGGTCGGCGCCATGGTGGTGTGGGAGCGTCCGGAGCCGCCGGCCCGCCCGGTACCGGCCCCGCTGAGCCGGGAGCGGATCGTGCGGGCGGCGATCGGGCTGGCCGATGCGGACGGTTTGGAGGCGGTGTCGCTCCGCAAGGTGGCCGCGGCGCTGGAGGTCGGGCCGATGCGGCTGTACGGCTACATCGCCACCAAGGAGGAACTGCTCGACCTGATGGTCGACGCGGTCTACGCGGAGATCCAGCCGAGCGGCGACGACTGGCGCGAGGCGCTGCGATCGCTGGCCGACGCCACGCGGCAGGCTGCTCAGCAGCATGAGTGGCTCGGCGACCTGATCGGCGGGCGGCCGCAGCTCGGACCGAACACGTTGGCTGCGGGAGATGCGGTGGTGGCGGCTATGGGTGAGGTGGAGTTGGATGTCGTTGTGCCGGCGGTCGCGGCGGTGCGGGCGTACGTGATCGGGGCGGTGCGGCGGGAGATCGCGGAGCGGCGAGCCGAGCGGGTCAGCGGGATGGATATCAAGGAGTTCCAGGCGGCGCATGGGCCGTATCTGGAGCGGACGTTCGCGACCGGGCGGTTCCCGGCGCTGGCCCGGGTCGTGCGGGACGGGCCGCATCTGAGCGCTGATGAGACTTTTCGGGTCGGGCTGGAGTTTGTTCTCGATGGGATCGAGGCTCGGATCTCGCGCTGATGTCTCGCGGCTTATTCGGCGGATGGCGCCGGGACCGAGCTGTGATCGATCTGCGCGGAGACAAGCTGGCGGCGGGGCCTTCGGCCGCCGGGATACTTGGACTATCCCGGCGGTCGGAGGCTCTGTGCTGCTAGTTGTGCTGCTTGCTGTTATTTGTTGCTACTTGCCCGACGACGCCGGTGGTGACTGCGTCAGCGCCTTGCCGTTCGCGTCGTACGCGGTGACGGTGTACGGCGTCCGGTTCAGGGTGATGGACGAGTTGGGGAACGTCACGTAGTACGCGACCCAGTGGTTCTGCTCCATCCCGGCAGTCTCCAGGATTGTTGCCGGGTAATGACTGCCGTCCTGTTCGACGTCGATCAGGGCGGGGATCGTCTTGCCCTGGAACGTGCCGCTGAGGACCTGGCCGTTCTTGGTACCCGAGCCCTGGATGCTGAGCCAGTCGCCCGCGCCGTCCCAGGCCATGTTGGAGCCGGTGACGTCCTTGCAGACGGTGTTGTCGCCGGAGGATGCCGGGGCACCCATGAAGGCGGCGCTCTCGGAGGCGCACTTCTCGTGGCTCGTCACCCAGACCTGGTAGCCGTCGACTGCCGTCACCTTCTCGCCGGGGGCGACGGTTTTCACCGGTGAGGGCACGAAGGCCGGCTTCGACGAGCTGGTCGTGGTTGCCGCGGACGGCGTTGTGGTTGTGGTGGTCGCGGCTGGAGCTGCCGTGGTGGCGACTGCCGCCGCCGGCCCAGCGGCGGCCGTGCTGATCGCAGGACCCTTGTTCGGGCTGTTGCCGGCCAGTGCCGCTGCTCCGACGCCGACCGCGACGACGGCCAGCGTGCTGCTCGCGACGCCCAGCGTGCGGGTGCGTGAGCGGCGGCGGGCGCCGGTGATCACGTCGCTCGCGCTGAATGGTGTTGCCGGGTCGGACCGGTAGTGCAGCAGCTCTGACAGCTGCTCTTCGAACTTCTCGTCCACTCCTGTATCCCTCTCCTCGGTTTAGTCGGCTCGCACCAGGGCGAGCTCCGGCATGGAGCGCAACCGGTTCAAGGCGCGTGACAAGGTGCTCTTCACGGTGCCGACGGCGATTCCGGCCTCGGCGGCGATGGCGGACTCGGTCAGGTCGCAGTAGAACCGCAGGACCACGACCTGGCGCTCGCGGCGGGTGAGGCCGGCCAGCGCTGCGAGGACCGCCGTGCGTTGCGCGTGGTCGCCGGCCACGTCACCGTGGCCGGCCGTCTCCGGGAGCCGTTCTGTGAGCACTTCCTTGGGGCGCTTGCGCCGCCACCAGTCGTTCTGGTGGTTGACCATGACCCGCCGGACATAGCCGGTCGGATCGTCGGCCTCGATCCGCGACCAGCGTGGATAGGTCTTGATCAGTGCGCTCTGCACCAAGTCGGGGGCATCGTGCGGGCTTCCAGTCAGCAGCTCGGCCAGGTGGATCAGCCGGGGCGTGTTGGCGGCCACGAACGCTGCGAACCCCGCGTCGTCGCGCTCCTTGTTCGATTGCCTCACATCCCTGCCAGACGGGTGTCGCGAGGGGAAAGGTTCTGTGGGTTCCTCAAGGTCGGCTCCGGCTGACGGAACCCCGGGTGGTGCTCGCAGGCCGCTCCCACAGGTCTTGCTGGTAGGAGGCGAGGAGGGTGAGCTTTTCGGCGTCCTCGGAGTCACGGTCGGCGTGGTAGACGACGAGTAGCTGCCCCGGCGATCCGCCGACGGCGAGTTTCTCCCGGTTCAGAGTGAGCCGGCCGACCTGCGGATGGTCGAGGGTGACGGATGCGCCTTCGCGGGGGTGGACGTCGTGGCGGGCCCAGAGCTTCCGGAATCGCTCGCTGGCCAGCGAGAGCTCGCCGACCAGCTCGATGAACCGGGCGTCGTCGGTGTCCGTGCCGACCGACTCGCGGAAGCCGGCCACCAGGCGGACGGTGGCCTGCTCCCAGTCCGGATACAGCGCCTGTTCGGCGGGATCGAGGAACACGTCACGCAGACGGTTGCGGCCGGGGGCCAGGCGGGGCGAGAGTGCCGCGGCCAGTGGGTTGGTCGCTAGTACGTCGAAGTAGCGGCCCTCGACGAAGGCGGGAAGGCCCAGGGAGTCCAGCAGCTTGCGGATGCCGGATGGCACTGTTTCCTTACGGGGTCGGCGGCGGAGTCGGCGGGGCTTGTCCGAACCGAGGTCGAGCAGGTGCATGGTGGCTGCTTCGTCGAGCTGGAGCACGCGCGCGAGCGATTCGAGCACCTGGACCGAGGGGTTGCGGTCGCGGCCCTGTTCCAGGCGCAGGTAGTAGTCGGCGCTGATGCCCGCGAGCATCGCCACTTCCTCGCGGCGCAGCCCGGGGACACGGCGCGGGCCCAGCTGCGGCAGACCGACGCTGTCGGGCGTGACGAGTTCGCGGCGGGCGCGCAGATATTCGCCGAGTGCGTTGCTGTCGTCGGTCATGGCTTCAGCGTATGCAGGCTTGCGAGGTCGTGCCTGGTCCTGCTGGCCCCAGGATCACGGGGGCTCTGTCTGACCGCCGTGCCGAGATGAACGCTGGGCTGGGCTCGATTTTGAAGCCTGGCAGTTGGTTCAGCGAAGAGAGGAAACACCGGCCATGACCGTCACACTGGTCACAGGAGCGAACAAGGGAATCGGGCGCGAGACCGCCCGCCAGCTGATCAAGGAGGGACACACGGTCTACATCGGGGCTCGGAGCGTCGAGCGCGGCCAGGCCGCCGCGGCCGAACTCGGCGCGCATTTCGTGCAACTCGACGTGACCGACGACGCCTCCGTCGACGCCGCCATGCGCGCGATCGAAGAGCGTGAGGGCCGCCTCGACGTGCTGGTCAACAACGCCGGCCTCGGCGACCACACCCCAGGCGCCGACGGAGTCACCGCCGAGTCGGCGCGTACGGTGTTCGAGACCAACGTCATCGGCATAGTCCGCGTCACACAGGCCGCGATCCCGCTGCTGCGCGAGTCCGCCGACCCGGTCGTGGTGAACGTCTCCAGCGCCCTGGGCTCGTTCTGGGCGGTGACCAATCCCGAGCGCCGCCAGTCGCACTTCTCGTTCATCGTGTACGGATCGAGCAAAGCGGCCGTGTCGATGCTCACGGTCCAGTACGCCAAGGCACTCCCGGAGTTCAAGGTCAACGCGGTGGAGCCGGGCTTCACCGACACCGACTTCACCGCCGGATTCCCGGGCGGGCGCCCGGTCGAGCAGAGCGCCGAAGTCGTCGTCCGCCTGGCGACCATCGGAGCCGACGGGCCCACCGGCACCTTCTGGGAGGATGATCACGAACTGCCTTGGTAGGGGCATCGGCGTCGATTAGGGGATGACCCGTAAGGCACAGCCGCTGTCCGGTCCATCTCCACCGGCTAGCATCGTGACGTGGGACGTTCACAGTTCCCCTCACTGGCTTTGGCATCCGAGTTCGCGGCCGTCCGAGCCTCGGCGCTGGACGTCCTGGACCACGCCGGCCGCCGGCTCGCCGCGGCGACGTCCGCGGACATCTGGTGCGGAGTCCTGCTCGACCCCTCGACCATGTTGGACACCGGCGGCCACCACGAGCACGGCTTTCCCGCCGAGGTGATGCCGCGGCTGTTCGAGCTCGAACACCTCGATCCGGTCGGGGAGACCCACATCCGCGCTCTGGCCGCTCGCAAAGAGACCGTCAGCGTCCTGAGCGGATCCGGCGCGGACGTCGACCGGAGCCCCTATTACCAGGATGTCCTGCGGCCGTTGGGCCTCGTGGACGAGATGCGGGTGCTGCTGCGCGACGGCGATCACGTCTGGGGCCTGGTGGTGCTGTGCCACGACGCGCACACCCGCGCGTTCTCGGCGCGCGACGTCGAGTTCGCCGGGCTGCTGGCCGGCCCGGCGACCGACGCGCTGCGCCGGGTGCTGCTCCTGAGCGGAATCGACGTCGACCTCCCGGACGCGTGCGGCATCGTCTCCTTCGACGCCGAGGCGACGGTCGTCTCCATGTCCGGCAACGCGGACAGGTGGCTGGCGGAGGTCCCCGAGACGGGGGCCAAGTACCAGGACGGCTGTCCGTATGGCGTGCGGGCGTTGGTGACGCGGGTTCTCGGCTCGGGCCCGGGCGCTACCGCCCGGTCGTTGACGCCGTCACGGTCTGGTCCTTGGCTGGCGATGCAGGCATGGCGGATGGACCCTGCCAGTGCCAGTGCCAGTGCCAGTGCCAGTGCCAGTGCCAGTGCCAGTGCCAGTGCCGACGGGCCGGGGGCGGTGGTGTCGATCGG
>JABFWL010000160.1 GCA_013362315.1 Catenulispora sp.
GTAGCCGCCGTCGTCGTAGCCCCGCCCGGCTTCCTGCCCGCCGTCGTACGAGTCGTACTCGTCGTATCCGTCGCCCCGCGCGCCGCGCCGACCGGCGCCGCGGCGCTTGCCGAGCATCCCGGACAGCTGGCCGGCCAGGCCCTCGAGCTTGTCGCCGACGCCGCCGGCGCTCGCCGAACGGCGGCCGCCGCCACGCGACCCGCCACCTCCGGCCCGTCGACTGCCGTGCTCGCTCATCCCTCGGTCCGCCTCACTGAAGTTCTCGGTGCAGCATCGCTTCCCCACACGCCATCGCGCCGGCGCACGCGGGCGGGAAGGTCCGCCACGCGTAAACCGGCTTGCTCGCGGAGACGCCCGGAACCGGTCAGCCGGTTGCGATCGAGCCCCCGCCGGGCGCGCTAGAGCGCAAGGGTACGCCACCGACCCATGAGCTGAGGGGGAACGGGGTGGTTGTGTCCGTTTCGCCGGTATCAGCTGGGGACTTGTGCGAGGGCACGGCGACGGGTTACCGTTTCGATGTATCGGAGCGATACATCGACCAGCTGTATCGGAACGGTGTATCCCCGCGATGTATCGGTAACGTGCCGGTTGTGCGAGTACCGTAACCAGAGCGACACGTGAGAAAGGAGCAGCCCATGGCGAAGCGGTCCCAGATCCTGGAACTCGCGGTGCTCGGACTGCTCCATGAGCACCCGATGCACGGCTATGAGCTGCGCAGGCAGCTGAACGTGCAGCTCGGGGCGTTCCGTGCGCTCTCCTACGGCACTCTGTACCCCTGCCTGAAGGACCTCGTCGCCCGCGGCTGGATCGCCGAGGACGACACCCAGACCGCCAGTGTCGCCGCTTCGCGCCGAGCCAAGATCAGCTACAAGCTGACCGCGGAGGGCAAGGAGCGGTTCCAGGAGCTCATGACCACCTCCGGCTCGGCGGCCTGGGAGGACGACAACTTCGGCGTCCACTTCGCGTTCTTCGGGCGGACCAGCGCCGGCGTCCGGATCCGGATCCTCGAGGGGCGGCGCAGCCGCCTGGAGGAGCGGATGGAGGCGGTGCGCGGCTCGCTCGCCCGCAGCCGGGACCGGCTGGACTCCTACACCCTGGAGCTACAGCGGCACGGCTTGGAGAGCACCGAGCGCGAGGTCCGGTGGCTCAACGAGCTGATCCGGACCGAGCACGAGCAAGCGTTCCCGGTGCCGCAACAGCAACCGCAGCAAAGCTCCGCGGAGCCTCGGTCCTCTTAACGCGCCGGTGCCATAGAGAAGTTTGAGCGGCTCGGCCAGCCAGGTCGGCCACTGTCCCCATTACTACAGATGCAGGAAGCCCGTGCCCGATTCCCCCGGGCCCGGCAGATGAAGGAGAAACCGCCCATGGGTTCGGTTCGAGTAGCGATCGTCGGCGTCGGTAACTGCGCCGCCTCGCTGGTGCAGGGCGTCGAGTACTACAAGGACGCCGACCCCAACGCCAAGGTCCCCGGCCTGATGCACGTCCAGTTCGGCGACTACCACGTGCGCGACCTGGAGTTCGTCGCGGCGTTCGACGTGGACGCCAAGAAGGTCGGCCTGGACCTGGCCGACGCCATCGGCGCCAGCGAGAACAACACCATCAAGATCGCCGACGTCCCGCCGACCGGCGTCACCGTGCAGCGCGGCCACACCCACGACGGCCTGGGCAAGTACTACCGCCAGACGATCGTGGAGTCGGACGCCGAGCCGGTGGACATGGTCGCCGCGCTGAAGGCCGCCAAGGCCGACGTCCTGGTCTGCTACCTGCCGGTGGGCTCGCAGGCGGCCGTGGAGTTCTACGCGCAGGTCGCGATCGACGCCAAGGTGGCGTTCGTGAACGCGCTGCCGGTCTTCATCGCCGGCACCAAGGCCTGGGCCGACAAGTTCGAGGCCGCGGGCGTGCCGATCGTCGGCGACGACATCAAGTCCCAGGTCGGCGCCACCATCACCCACCGCGTGCTGGCCAAGCTGTTCGAGGACCGCGGCGTCGTGCTGGACCGCACCATGCAGCTGAACGTCGGCGGCAACATGGACTTCATGAACATGCTCGAGCGCGAGCGCCTGGAGTCCAAGAAGATCTCCAAGACCCAGGCCGTCACCTCGCAGCTGTCGCACGACCTCGGCGCCGGCAACGTGCACATCGGCCCGTCGGACTACGTGGCCTGGCTGGACGACCGCAAGTGGGCGTACGTGCGCCTGGAGGGCCGCGCGTTCGGCGACGTGCCGCTGAACCTGGAGTACAAGCTCGAGGTCTGGGACTCCCCGAACTCCGCCGGCGTCATCATCGACGCGGTGCGCTGCGCCAAGATCGCGCTGGACCGCGGCATCGGCGGCCCGATCCTGTCGGCGTCGTCGTACTTCATGAAGTCGCCGCCGGTGCAGTACTTCGACGACGAGGCGCGCGACGCGGTGGAGAAGTTCATCCGCGGCGAGGTCGAGCGCTGAGACAGCCGGCTGACAAGACGGCTGACGCCCGCCCGTCACCCACCGCCGCCCGTTATGGAGGCGCTTCGCGCCGCGGTACTTGATGGGCTGCCAGCTCGCACGGCTGAATCCGGCCTAACGGCGCACATCCATGCACAGTCGTCTAGACCATCAGTCGTAGAAGATTTACGCCGTATCCACACGCCCCGGGCCTTCCGCAGGCCCGGGGCGTGTCGCGTAAGCTCCCGCGTGGCATCACAACGCAAGGAGCTTTACATGGGTCGCAGTCGCGAAATATCGGTCATATCGAGTCTCGCGGTGGCAGGCGCGGCCTTCGGCGGGACCTTGGTCTCGGCGCCCAGCGCCTCAGCCGCCAGCAGCCACGCCGCCGCCGCCGGCACCGACGTGGTCGCCATCAACCCCGCGGTCTTCGGCGGGGCCGCCCCCGGCGGCGCGGTCGGCCAGGACCTCGGCCAGATTCTGCGCAACTCGTCGCGCTACCTGGCCACCACCTGGTATCCGAGCACGTACAAGGGCGTCGCCTCCGACGGTTATCTGAACCTGGACATCCCCGGGGCCGCCGGCCCCGAGCAGTCCTTCCGGCTCCCCGGCATGGCGGCGCTGTCGATCGCCACCGCGGTGAAGCTGAACGACTGGGACGCCGGCGCCTCCGGGATCAGCGCCGACGAGGCCGCGAACCGCGCCGCCACGATGGTGCGGGCGCTGGCCCACCGCTACTCCACGAACAACTCGCTGGCCGGGGTGTCCACCTGGGGCAACGGCTGGCAGACGCCGCTGTGGGCGTTCTACACCGGGCAGGCCGCGTGGCTGCTCTGGGACAAGCTGTCGCCGTCCGAGCGCGACGACGTGGCGCGGATGCTCGCCACCGAGGCCGACCGGCTCGCCTCCGGCAACGACGTGTACCTGACCTCGGACCAGGCCGGCGCCAAGCTGTTCCAGTACGACCGCACCAAGAACGACAACACCCCCGGCGACACCAAGGCCGAAGAAGACAACTACGACGCCCAGCTGCTGGGCCTCGCAGTCGCGATGATGCCGAACCACCCGCACGCCGCGGACTGGCAGCGCCGCAACGAGGACCTGCTGATCGCCGCCGCGGCGATGCCGCAGGACCTGACCAACCCCAACACCGTCAACGGCCGGCCGCTGTCGAGCTGGCTGCAGGGCTACAACCTGCAAGAGGACGGCACGCTGCAGAACCACAACATCCTGCACCCGCTCTACATGACGGCGCTGGACCAGTCGCTGCAGCAGGTGGGGACGTTCGCGCTGGCCGGGCAGTGCGCGCCGCAGGCCGCGACGTTGAACGTGGACAAGCTCTACAACGCGTTGACGACGCAGAAGTCGTTCGCGTACGCCCCGGTGCCCGGCAACCCGGCGGATAACGTGACGCCGCCGATCACCATGCAGAACCCGATCTACCAGTCCCCGCAGGATCCGGCGATCAACTACCCCCAGGGCAACGACTGGGGCAAGCAGTTCCCGGCCTACTACGGGTCCTTCGACGCCCTCGTCGGCGTCTACAACCTCGGGCCGACCGCGAACACCAACGCCGACACCCATCTGAAGGCCGAGCTCGCGCTGCAGAGCCGGTTCGGCACCGGCCAGACCTACAACCCGTGGGCCGGCCCACAGACCACGCCGGCCGACCAGGCCGAGAACTCCTACGTCGGCGCCGAGCAGCGGGTCGGGCAGATCGCGGCCCAGGCTTACATGGCCCTGTACCTGAACGGCCTGCACTCCTTCTGCACCGACAACTCCGGCACCCCGCGCCCGCCGAACGTCCCGGCGCCGCAGCCGATCGCCGTGTCCCGGATCGCCGGCGGCGACCGGTACACCACCGGCGTCGCGGTCTCGCAGCGGCAGTGGGCCAACGCCGGCGGCGACACCACGCAGCGCGCCCACGCCGACGCGGTGGTGCTGGCGCGCGGCGACAACTTCCCGGACGCGCTGGCCGGCGTGCCGCTGGCCAAGCGGGACCGCGGCCCGCTGCTGCTGACCGAATCCGACACGCTGAACGGCGCCGCCAAGGCCGAGATCCAGCGGATCCTGCCCAAGGGCAAGACGGTCTACATCCTCGGCGGCAACGTCGCGGTGTCGCCGACCGTCGAGAAGCAGCTGCGGGACCTGGGCTACGCGGTGCAGCGCTTCGGCGGCGCCGACCGCTACGGCACCGCGCTGGACATCGCCAACCGCGGCATGGGGTCCCCGCACCAGGTCATCGTGGCCACCGGGCTCAACTTCCCGGACGCGCTGACGGCCGGCCCGCTGGCGGCCGGCGAGGGCAACGCGATCCTGCTGTCCGACGGCAAGACGCTGGATCCGGCGACGAAGGCCTACATCGCCGGCGCCCAGCGCAAGGCCGACGGCAGCCCCGACGCCACCTTCCACGTGAACGCGGTGGGCGGCGACGCCGTGAAGGCGGTCGCGGGTTTCAAGGCCAACCCGCTCATGGGTGCCGACCGCTACGCCACGGCGGCCGCGGTGGCCCGGCAGTTCGCGAACGACATGCCGGTGACGCAGTTCGGCGTCGCCACCGGCATGCAGTTCGCGGACGCCCTGACCGGCGGGGCCTTCATGGCGAACGCGGGCCAGCCGCTGATCCTGACCGACCCCGCCGGCCTGTCCCCGGCCGACGTGCCGCTGCTGGGCACCTTCCGCAACCAGATCTCGGCGATCTCGCTGTTCGGCGGCCCCAAGGCGATCACGCAGGCCGTCATGGACCAGATCACGCGCGCGGTCGGCGGCGTCGAGAAGTAGGCTCACAGCCGCGCCCTAGTCGGCGCCCGCCGCCCGGACCCGATCCGGGCGGCGGGCGTTCGCTTTTCCCGGTTTGGGTTTCCGGCTCAAGGAATGCCCGGCGCGTCCCAGGGTGTTTGACCGCAGACAACCGCTGTAGCGGAACCACCGGGAGCCACACCATGCCTGAGACCGAATCGGCCACCGACACGACGGCCGCCACGACTGTCGCCGACGCCGGACGCGGGGCGCCGCCGGGCTGGCTGCGCTGGGTCGAGGCCCGGGACGTGGCCGTGAGCCGCGCGCACGGTCCACTCGCGCTGGTCGCCACGCACTGGCTGGAGAACGGGCCGGTCGAACCGCTCGACGGCGTGCCCGGCCGGTGGGCGGCCGCGGGGCGCCGGGTGCGGGTCATCGCCGAGGCCGCCGAAGCGCTGCTGGCCGACGGCGTGCCGGTGGACGGCGAACGGCTGCTGAACCCCGACCTGTCCGCGGACCCCGACGTCCTGGTCCACGGTGACCGCAAGCTGGTACCGATCGTGCGCGAGGGCGTCCTGGGACTGCGTGTCTACGACCCGGACTGCGCCAACCGCCGAGCCTTCTCAGGTATCGACCGTTATCCGCACGACCCTGCGCTAGTGCTGTCCGCGCGGTACGAGCCCTACGTCCACGGACACGTCGAGCAGGTGCTGAACGCCGACGGCCGGGAGCGCGGGATGGAGCTGGACGGGGACGTGGTCTTCGAGCTCGCTGGAGACGAGTACCGGCTGGCCGCCAGCCGTTCCGGCGGCGCGCTGGCCATCACCTTCGGTGACACCACCAACGGCCCGGACACCTTCGGCTTCCGCCAGCTGAGCGTCCCGGCGCCGGGGCCGGGAACGCACGCGGTCGTCGTCGATTTCAACCGCGCCACGCTGCCGCCCTGCGCCTTCAGCGACCACTTCATCTGCCCGGTGCCACCGGTCGGCAACCGGCTGCCGGTGGCCGTGGCCGGGGGAGAGAAGCGGCGGCGGCCCTGAGCTTGACGCTTAAGGTAAGCGCTTGGTGCTCAAGCCAGGCCGCCGCCTGCGCGGTTGCGGATGAGGGTTCTTATAGACCGGCGGCTGGCCTCGGCGGCGGATTGGTGATCGGTGCCGGTGTGGGCTTGGCGACTGGTGCTGGCGCGGGCTTGGTGACTGGAGTCGGCTGAATGACCGGCTTCGGCGCCGGAGTGGGTGCCGGTGTCGGTGTCGGTGTGGGCTGCGTGACCGGTTTGGGAGCCGGCGTCGGCGCAGGCTTCACGATCGGCGTCGGCGTCGGCTTCACGATAGGTGTAGGTGTAGGTGTAGGTGTAGGCGTCGGCTTAGGCGCGGGTGTCGGCGCCGGTTTCGGGGCTGGCGTCGGCTTCGGTGCGGGTGTCGGCGCCGGTTTCGGGGCTGGCGTCGGCTTCGGCTTGGGCTTCGCTGCCGGCTTGTACGAGGCGTAATACGCCGCCGTCGGCGATCCCAGCCCGGTCGCGGTGTCGTAGCCGGCCGCCGCGGTCAGCCCGTGATCGGCGTCCAGCCGGTACAGCCGCGCCTCCCGCGCCCCGTCGACCACGCCGTGGTCCACCACCGCCGAGATCGGGCTCGGCGCGCCCGCCGGGCGCTCGGTCACGTCGTTGAACAGCTTGTCGCCAGCGCGCTGATACAGCGCCGGGTTCGCGAAGCCCAGCGGCCCGCCGGCCGCCTGGGCCGCGACGGCCTGCACCGCGGCGAACATCGGCGCCGCGGCCGAGGTGCCGCCGACCTCGTCCTCACCGTAGCCGCCGAGCGTGGGGTCGGTGTGGCCGATGACCACGGCGGTGAGCAGGTCGCCGTCCAGCGCCACGTCCGGCACGGCGCGCATCGCGCCGCCGGCGTGGCCGCCGGCCGCGCCGCGCGCCACGGCGTCCGGCACCACGCCCTTCTGATACGCCGGCTGGGTGAAGTCGCCGCTCGTTCCGCCGCCGCCGCCGAAGTAGAAGGTTCCGGGGAACGGCAGCCAGGTCTTGCCGTCGGGGGACAGCTCCGAGCGCAGGTCGCCCATCGGCACCTCCCACTGCCGCCGGCCCGTGGACGCCGCGGCCAGCGCCGTGCCGCCGACCGCGGTCACCCACGGCGAGGACGCCGGCCACTCGGTCTGGGCCCGGGTCGTGGCCGGGTCGCAGGCCGGGCCGGTCAGCCCCGGCGCCTGGTCGCCGCAGTCGCCGGTGGCGAAGGAGAAGCCGATGCCCTCGGCGGCGCCGGCGGTGAAGATCTCGTTCTCCTGCTCGACCAGCGCCGGGTCCAGTACGCCGTCGGTGTAGTGCATGATCTCGCCGAACGCACCGGTGACGGTGTCGGCCGAGCGCTCGTCGACGATCCGCGCCAGGGCGGCGGCGATGTCCTGGTCGTCGCAGGACGCGGCGCCGAAGTAGTGCACCTTCGCCCCCGGCGCCAGGCCGTGCGCCATCTCGACGTCCAGCGCCTCCTCGCCGCTCCAGGTCGCAGGGGTCTCACAGACGCCGTCGCCGACGTGCTTCCACGTGGTCTTATCGACACTCTCCAGGTACTGGCCGTCGGCGAACGGCTGGTCGCCGACCGCGTGCGCGTACTTGTCGGCGTCGGCGCGCATGGTGGGGCTGCCGTAGGCGTCGACGATGCCGATCACCTGGCCCTTGCCGGTGAGCCCGGAGGCGGTGACGCCGTAGGCGGTGCGCAGCTGGCTGGGGATGTAGGCGCAGACCGCCAGGTCCTCGGGAGCGCTATAGCCCTTCGGGAAGCCGGCGGCGGGGGCGGAGCCCCAGGCGGGGGAGCAGCCGCCGGCGGCGTCGGCCGGCGGGGCCGGGGCCGGAT
>JABFWL010000555.1 GCA_013362315.1 Catenulispora sp.
CTCCGATCGCGCCGCACATCCCCATTCCGCCCAGCACTGCGCCCATGACCCCGCCCCCAACCCACCCACCATCCCCATCGCCGCCTTCCTCCGCCAGGCCGCCGCGCCCCGCCCCACCTGTGACGCCGCCCTCGCCGCCGCGGCCTGGGCCGACTACGCCCGGGTCCGCGCCGCGGTCCGGGCCGCCGTCCCGGTGGCCGCGCGCGTCCGGCACCGCCTGCTGTCCGTTCCACGCCGAGAGGGCTGAGAACCGTTGCCCATCTTCAAACGCACCCGCGTCGCCGCCCCGGCGGTTCTGGAACAGGTGACCGGCTACCGCGATCTGCACCGGATCGGCCAGGGCGGGTTCAGCGTCGTCTACCGCGCGCACCAGGAGGAAATCGGGCGCGATGTGGCGTTGAAGATCCTGGCCGTGGAGTTCATCGACGGCCGGATCCTGCGCCAGTTCCTGCGCGAGGTGCAGCTGACGGCGAAGCTGACCGGGCACCCGAACGTGGTGACCGTCCTCGACTCCGGGCTGACCGGCTCCGGTCGCCCCTACATCGCCATGGACTTCTACGACCGGGGCTCGCTGCGCGACCGGCTCCGCGCCGAGGGCCCGCTGCCGGTGCGCGAGGTGCTGCGGGTCGGCGTGAAGATCGCCGCGGCGCTGGAGGCCGCGCACCGTGAGGGCTTCCTGCACCGCGACGTGAAGCCGCAGAACATCCTCATGTCCCGCTTCGGCGAGCCGGCGCTCGGCGACTTCGGCACCGCCCGCCTGACCGCCGCCCTGGACGCGACCAGCCACACCGAGGCGCTGACCCCGGTCCACGCCGCCCCCGAGATCCTTCAGGGCCACGTCCCGGACGCCCGCGCCGATCTGTACTCCCTCGGCTCGACCCTGTTCCAGCTGCTTGAGGGCCGCCCAGCCTTCGAGCGGGAGGCCGAGCCCGGCATAGCGCCGCTGTTGCTCAGGGTTCTGACCGAGCCGGTACCGAGGATGACGAACCCGAACGTCCCCGACGCGGTGCAGGCCGTGATCGCCCGGTCGATGGCCCGCGAGCCGGGGGACCGGTACGCCACCGGCTCCGAGTTCGTTGCTGCGCTCCAAGCCGTACAGACGGAGCTCGGGCTCGCGGTCACCGAGGCGGCGAGCGAAACGTCGGGTTCCGCACAGGGCTTGGTCGCAGGCGCGGGCACCGGCTCTGGCACCGGCTCTGGCGCCGGCACCGGCACCGGCTCTGGCACCGGCACCGGCACCGGCCCTGCCGTGCCTACTGTCGCGGTATCGGTCGCGGCATCGGCGCCGACCGCGGAGGCAGCCGTGGAGGCATCAGCGCCGACTGTGGAGGCCTCGGGACCGCCCCTCACGGTCGCCGCCGCAGTGCCGGCCGCACCGCCGCATCAGGCTTCTGTGACCATTGATACCGATCCACCTCTCGCCGCGACCCCATGGTCCAGTTCGGAAACAGTGACCGACTGGAAGTCCGCTCTACCACCAGAAGCTGCGAACGGCGCTAAGCCCAGCCCCGCAGCTGCTCTCGCCGGCCTGCCCTCGGCACGCGCACCGCTTCCCCGCACCCTGCGCCTTCCCTGGTACGAGAGCAAGCCGCAGGCCTTGCGCGCCGTGACCATCGCCGGCGGCGCGGTCGTTGCGGCCGGTGGCGTTGTGGCCGCACTCGTCCTGTCCGGCAGCTCGAAGCCTGCGACGCAGCGCCACGTTGCCGACACCGCAGCAAGTGGCACTACACACGCCTCTTCAAACGCTCCGTCGAGTTCACCCCGGCAACCGGGCTCGATCCCCGCTCCCTCGGCCGTCGCCGCCAAAACCGACGCCGCCACGGTGACCGTGACCTGGACCCTCCCTCAAGCCGGCGCCCAGAACCCGGTGATGATCGTCCCGAGCCCCGACCCGGGCGGCCAGCCGATGGTGTCGGCGGGCACCGGCGCCTCGTCCTACGTCTTCAGGGACCTGAATCCGACCGTCCACTACTGCTTCAAGGTGGGCATCTACGCGGGCTCCGCGCTCGACGGAAGCGCGATCATCTCCTGGGCCGATCCGGTCTGCGCCAACGGCTGAGCGCAAAGCAGCGCCGGTCAGAACAGCGCCGGCCACAGCGCTGAACGCTGTGACCGGCGAGTCGGGAAGGGAAAAGGGCAGGGGCTCAGGCGCCCCAGCCGTACGCGTCCCCGGTCTCGAGCTCCTCCCAGTACATCGGGGTGGGCTCACCCTTCGGCTGTGCTGCTTCGAACATCGGCCGGATCGCGTCCGCCTGTTCCTCGTAGAACGACTCGAAGCTCTGCCGGTCGGGCCACTCGTCGACCACGATCAGGCCGGAGCCGTCCTGGGAGCCGTAGAACCGGTGCCCGATGAGCCCGTGGCTCTTCGCCGCTCCGAGCACCGTCTTCATCTCCTGCTTGTGCTCCTGGGCGTACTTCTCGAGGGCCTCTGCGTTCCCCTCGATCCGCAGCGTCATGATCACGGACATGGTCTCTCCTCTCGCCGCGCGCTATGTGAAGCGTCAGGGTTTCGAAACTGATCCAGTCGAACATCACGTCGAGCGCCGGGTGAGCTCCTGCTGCGCCATTCGGAGGAAGAAGACGGGGATTCTGTCCATTCAATCGCTTGATGGAGAGCCGTCGCCGGACGTACGCTCCGTCCATGCCAGCGCCGCAACCCCCGATCCGGCCCTCGGGCAGGCTCGCGGCCCACGCCCCGATCGAGAGCCGGGACCGCATCGTCACGGCCGCGACCACGCTGTTCGCCGAGCACGGCTACGACGGCACCAGCACCCGCCAGATCGCCGCCGAGGCCGGGCTCAACATGGCCACGGTCAACTACGCTGACCGGCCGCGCCCCAGTCTCACCGGATGAAGCGGAACTCGCTGTCTACACGGTCTTGTGGGCCACCCACGGTTTCTGCCGTTCGGCGATCCGCACGCAGGTTACGAGGTTCCGCACGCATCTGCGCCGACTCGTGCTCGCCCAACTCGGGTTCGCCGCCGGCAGCCCAGGCTCGGACATACCGTGAGCTCCGACGTGACGCGGCGCGACCTGGCCGTCTACGCCGTCGGCTCCGTCGGCTCCGTCGGCTCCGTCGGGACCGGCATCTACTCGACGGTCCCCGGCCTGCGAGTCGCGGGCGCGCGGCCTGTTCCTCCAGCCGCAGCTCAGCGTGGGCGGGCTGCCCGCGAGTCTGCACGTGACGCTCACCGGTGTCAGCGAGGCGGGGGTGGAAGACCTGCTCGGCATTCTGCGGGCGAGCGCTGACGCGGTGCGGCCGCTGGGGCCGGGTGCCGCACCGGCGGAGTTGGTGGCTCTCGTCGCAGAGCTCGACTTCGACACGCTGGACGATGCCGGTTTCGCGGCATTGCTGCCGCTCGCCGGGCTGGAGGTGGGTGGGGAGTCCTCGGGTCGTATGGCCGGGGTCAACCGGTTGTTGGACGCGCTCCCGGTGGCGGCGCGTGAGCTGATGGCCCAGCGCTTCCTGTCGGCGCTCTACAGTCCGTACTTGGGCGGTTGATCTCGCGCGTCCACCCCACAAGTACGATTCCCCCATGGAACTGGCCCCGGGGATGGCGCTCGGTGACCGCTACCGCCTGGTGGAGCGCATCGGCCGGGGCGGGTTCGGTGAGGTGTTCCGCGCCCACGACGAGAGCCTGGGGCGGTCCGTCGCGGTGAAGACGCTGCGCACCTCGGAGGCCTCGCTCGCCGCCGGTCAGGCCTTTCTTTCCCGTTTCGAGCGCGAGGCGCGGGTCATGGCCGCGCTGCGGCACCCGGCGATCGTCACGGTCCACGACCGCGGGGTCCACGACGGTGTCGCCTACGTCGTCATGGAACTGCTGTCCGGCCCGGACCTCGGCACGGTCCAGCACGGCCGGCCGCCGCTCCCGGTCGGCGAGGTCCTGGGCTATGCGGTCCAGGCCGCCTCGGCGGTGCGGTATCTCCACGGTCTGCCCGAGCCGGTCGTCCACCGCGACCTGAAGCCGGCGAACCTGGTCCTCGATGGGGGAGCGGGCGCGCTGAAGCTGTGCGATTTCGGCATCGCCGCCGTCCTCGCGCCCGAACTCACCCGGATGACGCAGGCCGGTCAGCTCATGGGCACTCCGATCTTCGCAGCACCCGAACAGGTCCGGGGCGAGACCGCGACACCGGCCTGGGATGTGTTCTCTCTCGGGACGGTCCTGTATTCGCTGCTCGCCGGCACCTCGCCGTTCTACGCGGGCAGCGACATGCAGGAGTCGCTGCGCCGCGTCCAGTTCGAGAACGTTCAGCCGCTCGCTTCGCTGCGCCCTGATATCCCGCGGCCGCTGTCCGCACTCGTCGCGGCGATGATGGACAAGCAAGCCGACCGGCGACCCCCGGCCGCGACCGTGGCAGGCGAGCTGACCGCCATGCGCGA
The DNA here is from genome assembly GCA_013362315.1 of Catenulispora sp. Lineage (GTDB taxonomy): Bacteria > Actinomycetota > Actinomycetes > Streptomycetales > Catenulisporaceae > Catenulispora. Next base: position 4,383 of record JABFWL010000555.1, read on the forward strand.
GGCCGCGATCCCGCAGCCTCAGCCCCCGGTCTCAGCAGTGGCTGTGCCGCAGTACCTGCCCACGACCCCGGACCCCGCGGACCTGGCGCAGCAACGGATCCACACCGCCGAGCAGCTGCTCAACGGCGGCCGCTACACCGACGCCGACCGCGAGTTCGCCGAGGCCGTCCGGCTGATGACCGCGGCCGGCCGGGCCGCCGACCGGGTCGCGCTGACCGCCGAGTTCGGCCGCGTGCGCGCCGGGTACGCACGCGGCGACGGCGCGGCGGTCGCCATCCGCCTGGTCCGGCTGACCGACCGCGCCATGAGGGTGCTCGATCCGTCGGATGAGTTCCTTCAGACGCTGGGCCGCTTTCAGGCGCAGCGGAGCTGAGAACCGCGCGGAGCTGAGAACCGCTGCGGACCTGAGAACCGCTGCGTCTCACTGCGCCATGGGATCCTTCCACAGCACGAACTTCGCAGTAGCCTGCTTCTTGTCGGTGTCGACACCGATGATCCGCGCGACGGCGACGTAGTAGTTCTCGCCCTTGATACACACCAGAGCCCCGGCCTGAACCGTGGTCCGCAGGTCGCCGTTGGAGTTCAGCATGTCGACGCAGTCCTGCCGGGTGGGCGGGTTCGCGCCCGTCCAGGCGACCATCTTGCCGACGACGCCGAACCGGGTGAAGTCGTACTGGCCGGCCGGCATGTCGCCCGTGCCCAAATCGAAGTCCGTGTACATGCCGGTGGTGGAGAAGTTGGCATAGACGATGCCGTTCTTCTGCAGGACGACGCCGTCCTTGCCGAACACCAGCTGCCCTTGCCAGGCGACGGCGTCGCTGCCCGAGGTCAGCGGGCCGGTCGTGTTGGGCGGCGCGGACGGCGTGGTCGGTGTCGGGCTGCTTACGGTGGTCGCGCCGCTGGCGGTCGTCGGATTGTCGGCGGCCGAGGTCGAGGCGGTCGTGATGGAAGATGTAGCCCCGGTCGTGGCCCCGGTCGTGGCCCCGGTGCTGCCTCCGGACGCGCCTCCAATGGCAACGGAGAGCGCGGAGTTCGAGCTCCGAGCCACCGACCCGCCCGACGTCCCGCCGCTGCTCGACGACGTGTTCAAAGCCCCGGCCCCGATCACGCCCGCGGCGCTCAGCGCGGCGGCGCCGACCGCCAGCCCCACCACCTTGCCGGTGGTCCAGCCGCCGCCCTTCGCACCCGGCAGCGCGGCAGTGGCGGCGGCGGCCGGCTCCGGCACGGTGCCGACCGTCGCGACAGGCCCCTGATTCGTCTCGTTGCGGACGGTGGGCGGCTGCGCCAGCAGCGCCGTGGCAGCCTCCTGCCGGGCCCGGGCCATGGCCGCGACGTTCTCCGGGAGCCAGCCCAGGCCCGCCGCGGTGGCGTCGCCCTCGCAGTACCGGATGATCGATGCCAGATCGGGGCGCCGCGCTGGGTCCTTGGCCAAGCAGGACGCGACCAAGTCGCGCACCACCTGCGGGCAGCCGGACAGATCCGGCTCCTCCTGCACGATGCGGAAGATCACCGCCACCTCCTCGCCCTCGCCGAACGCCGGGCGGCCGGTGGCCGCGAAGAAGGCCAGCGCGCCGAGGGCGAAGACGTCGAGCGCCGGGGTCGCGGACTGGCCGCGCACCTGCTCCGGTGCCATGTACTGGGGCGAGCCGACCCGGCCGCCGGTCAGGCCGGAGGTGGTGGCGTCGACGGCGCGGGCCACGCCGAAGTCGATGACCCGCGGGCCGTCCTCGGCCAGGATCACGTTGGCGGGCTTCAGATCGCGGTGGATCAGGCCGGCCTGGTGGATGGCGTCGAGCGCGCGGGCGATCCCGGCGGTGAGGACCCGGACCGTCTGGACCGGCAGCGGCCCGTGCAGCCGCACCGCCTCCCACAGCGACGGCCCGGGTATGTAGGCGGTGGCCAGCCAGGGCAGCGGCCCGTCAGTGCCGACGTCCAGCAGCTGTGCGATGTGGATGCCGTTCACCTGCTGGGCCGCACGGGCCTCCAGGGCGAAGCGGCGCCGGAACTCGGGATCGGCGGCCAGGCCGTCGTGCACCACCTTCAGCGCGACCGGCCGCCCGCCCGGCAGCGCCGACAAGTACACCCGGCCCATCCCGCCGGCGCCGAGCCGCGCATAGAGCCGGTAGCGGCCGACCTCGGCCGGATCGGCCGGCTCCAGGACTGAGAACCCGTCGTCGAAGGACCCCGTCATCGCGTGAACGCTCCTGCACACTCGGTCGGACCGGCCGCCGCGACGGTTCCGGTCCGGATCGGACGATCAGTTCGCGGACCCAAAGGTACCGGTCCGGCGGCCGCCCGCCGAGCCGCCCCGGATACCCGAGCGGTCTGCCGGGAAACGGGTCGGCGAGTCACCATCGAGTCATCACCTAAGGGTGCGATCTGCATCGTCGAATCGTGACTTGCCGCACTTCCGGGCGATCTGTCCGGTCGCCACAGTGGTCTACGTCCGGTCCACGTCCCCGACCTTCGCCAAGAGGGAGCCCCCACCGATGGACGACCGCTACGAGGCCTACACGCTGCTGGACCGGCATTTCTACGATGCCGTCCGGGGTGCCGGGCCCGCGGCCGAGACGGGGCTCGGGAGCAAGGCCGCAGGCGAGGGCGCCGGTACCAAGGCCGGTTTCGCCGGTCGGGCCGGGTTCGCGGCGGCCGAGCGGGAGCTGCCGGCCGGGTGGCGCCGCTACGGCCAGGACGACTGGACGGTCATCGAACCGGTGCCGAACGAGATGCCCGCTCAGGGCTGGAAGATCCACGCCTCGGCGGCCATGGAGAGCGCGGTCGACGTCCTCGACACGGTGTTCGCCTACTGCGTCCCGCGCCGGATTCCGTTCAAATTCCTCAGATCGCCCGCCGCCTTGCTGGCCCGGCTGTCGAAGTACGCGCCGCGCGGCTACTCGGGCAAGTTCGTCACCATCTATCCGGCCGACGACGCCGCCTGCGAGCGGATCCTCACCGAGCTCGGCGAGCTCCTGGACGGGCTGCCGAATCCCTACATTCTCAGCGACCTGCGATGGAACGCCGGCCCGCTGCACGTCCGTTACGGAGCCTTCGCCGGCCGCTACACCGTCTCCGAAGACGGTGCCGTCGTTCCGGCGCTGGCCAAACCCGACGGGACGCTGGTGCCCGACCGGCGGGACCCGGTGTTCCGCACGCCGCCGTGGGTGGAGCTGCCCGAGTTCCTGACCCGGCAGCTCGCCGCGCGCAACGCGGTGAAGCTCTCTGACATGCCCTACGCCGTGGAGCGGGTCCTGCACTTCTCCAACGGCGGCGGCATATACGTGGGCCGCGACACGCGCACCGGGGAGGAGGTGGTGCTCAAGGAGGGCCGGCCGCACGCCGGGCTGGACTCCCGCGGCAATGACGCGGTCCGGCGCATCGAGCACGAACACGCGATTCTGCAGCGCCTGGACGGCATTCCCGGCATCCCGCGAGCCCGCGATCTGCTCTGGGTGGGCGAGCACCGGTTCCTGGTCATGGACTTCATCGCCGACGGTGTCCCCCTCAGCCGCGCGATGGCATCCCGGCACCCGCTGACGAACCACGCCGCCACCCCCGAGGACTACCAGCGCTACACCGACTGGGCCTTGGACATTTATCGTCAGGTGAGCCGTACCGTCGACGCGATCCACGAGCG
>JABFWL010000012.1 GCA_013362315.1 Catenulispora sp.
GATGATCAGCAGCCCGAACACCACTCCCGGTGCCGCCTCGCTGAGGTCCTGGGAGACGCTCGGCACGTACATCACGAACGCCGCGCCCAGCAGTGGTCCGTACAGCGAGGCGAGCCCCCCGACCACAAGGCCGGCCAGCAGCGTGATGGACAGCACGAAGCTGAAGGAGTCGGGCGAGACGAAGCCGATCACCCAGGTGTACAGACAGCCGGCGACGCCCGCGAACATCGCGCTCCACGCGAAGGCCAGCGTCTTGTGCAGCGACAGCCGAACGCCCATGACCTCGGCGGCGCTCTCGTTGTCCCGCACGGCGAGCAGTGCCCGGCCGACCCGGGACCGCAGCAGGTTGCGGGCCAGCAGCAGGGACACCGCGGTGACGGCGAGGACGACGAAGTACATCCACTGGTCCTCGGCGAGCCCGCTCCACGCCGGCGGTTCCAGCTTGTCCACGGTCAGCCCCATGGAGCCGCCCGTCACCGACTCCAGCCGCTTGAGCAGGGGAGGCAGGAACACCGCGAACGAGAGGGTGACCAGGGCCAGATACAGACCGCGCAGCCGCAGTGCGGGGACCCCGAACCCGAGACCCAGCAGGAAGCATCCGGCCGCCGCGGCCGGCAGCGTGGCCAGGTGGCCGGTGTCGTAGCGGTCGAGCATGACCGCCGCCGTGTACGCCCCCGCCGCGAAGAACGCGCCGTGCCCGAGCGAGATCTGGCCGCCGAAGCCGACGAGCAGGTTCAGGCCGGCCAGCGCGACGGCGTACAGGAGCACCATGGTCAGCTGGAAGACCTGGAAGGGGGCGAAGTAGAACGGTGCGCCGACGGCGACCGCCGCCGCGACCAGCACGGTGAGTGTGGCCCGCAGCCACCGGGCCCGGTCGGTGCCGAGCGCCGCTGTGAGGGTGTTCATGCGCGCTCCACCGCCGCCCGTCCGAAGAGGCCCTGGGGCCGCACCAGCAGCACCGCCAGGATGATCACCAGGGGGACGCCCACCTTGAGGTCGGCGCCGATGACGTCGACGTACGCGCCGGTCAGCGTCTCAGCGACGCCCACGAACAGGCCGCCGACGACCGCACCGACCGGGCTGTCGAAGCCGCCGAGGGTCGCCGCCGCGAACGCGTAGATCAGCACCCCGCCCATCATGTTCGGCTCCAGGAACAGCACCGGAGCGACGAGCACGCCCGACACCGCGCCCACCGTGGCGGCCAGTCCCCAGCCGAGCATCAGCACCCGCCCCACCCGGATGCCCGACAGCCGGGCGGAGGCCGGATTGCAGGCGACCGCCCGCATCACCAGGCCGATGGAGGTGTGCTGGAACAGCAGGTACAGCAGGCCCATGACGACCGCGACCACGCCGATGATGCCGAGCGTCGACCAGTCCACGCGCACCCCGGCCAGGTCCAGCGCGCCGTCCGGGAACGGCTCGGGAAAGTCCTTCACGGTGAACGACCAGATGAGACCGGCCAACGCGTTGACGAAGATGAACAGGCCGACCGTGACGATGACGACCGTCAGCTCGGGCGCGCCCTGCACGGGGCGGATGACGATCCGTTCGACCAGCATGCCGCCGGCGAAGGACACCGCCAGGGTGACCGGCAGCGCCAGCCAGAACGGCATCCCGGACGCCACCAACTGCCAGGCGACATACGTCGAGAACATCGCCAGCTCGCCCTGCGCGAAGTTGACGATCCCCGTGAACCGGTGGATCAGCACCAGGGCCAGCGCCAGACTGGCGTACACCGCGCCGGATCCCAGCCCTTCCACCACCTGCTGGAGAAGATCGGTCACGGCGCTCACCCGGCCTTGCCGGTGCGGACGGAGACACCGAGATACACCTCGGCGACCTGCCCGTCCTCGCGGATCTGCGCGGCCGGTCCGGACAGCACCAGACGACCGGCCTCCAGGACGTGGGCCCGGTGCGCGATGTCCAGCGCGAGTTGCGCGTTCTGCTCGACTACGACCACGGTGGTGCGTTCCTCCTCGTTGACGGCACGGACGATCTCGAACAGTTCGCGGGTGACCAGCGGTGCGAGTCCCAGGGACGGCTCGTCCAGGAGCAGCAG
>JABFWL010000471.1 GCA_013362315.1 Catenulispora sp.
GGAACCATCGGCCAGGCGCCGGTGTGCGCGGCGGGCGCGTCGGTGACCGCTGCCCACTCCCAGGCAAGACCGGCGGCCATCATCAGGGCCCCGGCCCCCAGCACCAGGCGCCCGAACCGCGCCGCGAGTGCGTCCGCGGCGGGCGCCGTGAGGAAGCTGCCGGCCGAGAAGGCCACGGTCACCACTCCGGCCTGCATCGGCGTGTACCGCTCGCTGCCCTGCAACCAGAGCGCGAAGACCAGGAAGAAGCCCTGCATGCCGACCGAGAACAGCAGCTGCACCAGCACACCCACCGAGAACGCGGGCAGCCGGAACGCCCGCGCCGGCAGCAGCGGCACCGTCCCCGCACCACGCCGGCGTGCCTCGACCACGCCGAGCCCGGCGACGGCGCAGACGCCCGCGGCGAGGCAGAACCAGCCCCACACAGGCCATCCGTTCCCCCGGCCCTGCACCAGCGGCAGCACGATCGCCACCAGCCCGGCCGCCAGCACCACGCTCCCCAGCAGATCCGGCCGCCCGGCCGAGCGCTCCTTCGTGGACGGCACCAGCACCAGGCCCAGGATCAGCGTGCCCACCGCCACCGGCACGTTCACCAGGAACACCGAGCGCCAGCCCCAGCCGAACAGATCGGCATCGGTCAGCAGCCCGCCCAGCAGCAGCCCCACCGCCGAGGCGAACCCGGCGACGGCCCCGTACATCCCGAACACGGCCCCGCGCTCCTTGCCCGCGAACAGGGTGCGGAACGAGCCGAGCACCTGCGGGATCAGCACCGCCGCCAGCACGCCCTGCACAGCCCGTGCGGCGATCAGCTGACCGGGCGTCTGGGCGAGGCCGCACCCCAGGCTCGCCAGGCCGAAGCCCGCGGTGCCGGCGAGGAACAGTCCGCGCCGCCCGAAGCGGTCCCCGAGGTGCCCGGAGACGATCAGCGTGGCGGCGAAGCCCAGCAGATAGGCGGAGACCAGCCATTGCAGCTCGCTCTGCGTGGCGTGCAGGTCACGGCCGATGGACGGGATCGCCACATTGACGATCGTGACGTCCAGCAGGTCCATCAGCGCCGCGATCATCATCACGACGGCGGCGGCCCAGCGGCGCGGATACGGATCCGCTTCCGTGGGCGGGGACATGGCAAGGGTGGTGGTCATGGCGTCTCCCGTTGGGTCCGGATGTCGTCGAGCCCGGATTTATTTCGTTCGGACGAACGAAAGACTTGCATCGATGCCCCTCTGATCGCAAGTACTTAGTTCGACCGAACGAAATATTTGCTACGCTGACGCCATGAGCGGCAGCGATACGGGATCCGAACAGCGGCTGGTGCCGAACCTCGAGGCGGCCGTCCCCACGGACGACAAGCGGCGGGCCGAGACACTGTTGCGGCTGTTCGCCGTGGGCCGGGAGAACAGCGGGGCCACCGTGATGTTCCACTCCGCGGTGTCCGCCAGGCAGGGGCTGATCCCGAGCGAGGAGAAGGCCCTCGACCTCCTGGAGCGGCACGGCCCGCTCACCGCGAAGGACCTCGCCGAGCGCACCGGCCTGGCTCCCGCGTCCGTCACCGGCCTGGTCGACCGCCTCGAAGCCAAGGAATTCGTCCGCCGGGTCAAGCATCCGACGGACAAGCGGCGGGTGCTCGTCGAGCTGAACCGGGAGAAGATCGCCCATCTCTTCGCGTTCTTCGAGGAGTGGGCGCGCGACATCGCCACGGCGTACGAGGAGTTCAGCACGGACGAACTGGACACCGTGATCCGCTTCCTGGAGGTGATGACGGAGGAGCAGCGCAAGGCCGCCGCCCGTCTCACCGGCTGAGCGCGCTCAGGCCCCGTACACCGCGCCCGGCTCCGCCGCCTCCGCCAGCAGCTTCAGCGCCGTCTCGCCCGCCTCGCCGGGACTCCAGCGCGCCCCCTTGTCGGCGCTCGGACCCGGCCGCCAGCCCTCCATGACCGTGATCCGGCCGCCCTCCGCCTCGAACACGCGCCCGCTCACGCCGGCGCTTGCGGCGGAGCCGAGCCAGACGACGAGCGGGGAGACGTTTTCGGGGGCCATCGCGTCGAAGCCGTCGGCGGG
>JABFWL010000013.1 GCA_013362315.1 Catenulispora sp.
TTCGCCTGTACGAAACCGCAGCTCACAGCCTCACCGCACGGCGAAGAGTTGACACCCCAGGGCCGGTGCTGTACCGCTTGCGGCTGATGACGGGACCGAGGGGACCGAACCGCCCACCCCACGAACCGCAGGCGCCCCACCTAGCAGCCACCCCCCGATGGACTCGCGCCAGTTCCCCGAGGGAACTGAGGCCCCCGCCGGAGGCGCCGGCCTTTCATCAAGCTCTTGACTTGCTTTTGACTTCGACTGAAGCCCAGCCACCTCACCGACCGCCAGCAAAGGAGGACCCACCGGTGCCGGGACCGTGCACATCACGACCGGCAGCAGACCTCCGACACCCACGCCACGAACCCCGAGGCCGCATCCACCCGCGCTTCGTAAACATCGCCTTTAACCCACAACCCAACCGCAACCTGCCTCACCGACCCGGCCACCCAGCCCCAACCCGTAGCATGAGCTACCACCTCACACGCAGCGACCGCAGCTCAGAGCGCCGTGGGCCGACGGAAGGGACGCAAGGGTGACAGCGCAGGATCCCCTCTCCCGTAGCGGGCTGCGCGGCAGGGAAGCGGAGCTCGAGGCGCTGCAAGCGCTGATCGACGTGGTGCTTCGCACCGGGGGCAGTGGGCTGGCGCTGGTCCACGGGGAGCCGGGGATCGGTAAGACGACGCTGCTCGGTGAGGCTCTGGCGCGAGCTGGGGCGGCGGGGTTCTCGGTTGGGTCCGGGAAGGCCGATGAGTTGCACAGTATGGTGCCGCTCTCGTCGTTGGCGGCGTTTGCCGTGAACGGCGACCGGCCGCTGATGTCCGGGGAGGTCGTCGTTGACCTGGCCCGGCATCACGATCAGCGGATCTGGCTCGTGGAGTGTGTCGCGGAGGCGATCGAGGCTCGGGCGGCGAGCGGGCCGGTGCTGGTCGCCCTGGACGACGTGCAGTGGGCCGATCCGTTGAGCCGGTTGGCGCTGAAGCAGCTGCCGACGCGGCTCGCGACGTCGCCGGTGCTGTGGATCCTCGCCAGCCGGGAGGACCCGGCTGGTCTCGCGGACGAGATCGTCGCCAGTGCGGCTGGCAGCGTGCTGACTGTTGATGTGCCGTTGGGGCCGCTGTCCAGTGCGGCCATCGGGCAGCTCGCCGGAGATTCGCTCGGGGCGGCGGTTGATGAGCGGGTGCGCGGCCTGCTCGCTGGAGCTGGGGGGAACCCGTTCCTGGCCGTAGAGATGCTCGCCGGGCTCGGCACGGCCGAGGTCTCGAACGAGCTGGTGCCCCCGGGCCTGGTGGTGGGGGTGCGCGGCCGGCTCAGGTCGCTACAGCCCGGCACCCTGCGCTTCCTCCAGATGGGAGCGGTACTCGGCCGCAGCTTCGCCTTCCACGACGCCGCGGCGCTCTGCGGCGAGCCGACCACCGCCTTGATCCCGGCACTGGAGGAAGCCGTCTGCGCCGGGCTCCTCGACGACGACGGCGACCAGCTGGTCTTCCGCCACGACCTGCTGCGCCAGGCCGTCTACGTCGACATCTCGCCCTCGGCCCGCAAAGCGCTGCACCGCGAGGCGGCCCGCCACCTCGCCCGCACGGGCCGGCAGCCCATCGACGTGGTGCCGCACATCCTCAGGGGCGCCGTGCCCGGCGACGAGGAAGCCGCCACGCTCCTGCGGTGCGCCGCCGACGACGTGCTCTCGGTGGAGCCGAGCCTGGCCGCCGACCTGATGACGCGCGCCCTGGAACTGGTGCCGACGACACAACCCCTGTGGTTCGAAGTAGGCGAGCAGACAATCGTCTGCCTCTCCCGGGCCGGCCGGAACCGGGAAGCGGTGACGACCGGCGAACGCCTCCTCGCCGGCCGCCCGCCCCTGGAGGCCTTCAGCCGGCTGCAAGCCGTCATCGGCACCGCGTTGTGGAACATGGACCTCGCCGACGACCTGCGCCGCCGCATGGAGACGACCCTCACCATCGGAGGCGCCACTCCAGAAGTCACCGCGAAGCTGACCGCCCTGCACGCGCTGGCCTTGTCCCGGGGAGCTGATCTCGGCGCGGCCCGCGACGCCGGCCAGACCGCGCTGCGTGCCGCGACCGCCATCCGCGATCGGGAGGCGCACCTCCTGGCCCTGTCCGGACTCGGCGAGATCGAGCAGAACGCGGGAGAGAACAGCGCGGCTCTGGAGTACTTCTCCGCGCTCGCCGCCCTCGATCCCGCCTTCCTCCCCGAAGAGATCGTCGCCCGTCTGCACCTGGACGATTTCGCATCGGCGGACCGGCTGCTCCTCCAGGCCTCCGAGGCCGCCGGGCCGTCGCGCCAGGCGATGATGCTGTGGGCGCGAGGCCAGTACGATCTCGCCCTCGGCCGCCTCGATGACGCCGACGCCGGCTTCTCGACGATGGAGCGCCTGGAAGACGAGGTACAAGTACCGGTCCATCAGGTGAACGGCCGTGTCATCCGTTCCTGGATCGCCCTGCTGCGTGGAGACCAGCAGACGGCACGGGAGCACCTCGCGGCGGCGCAAGAACGACTGGCGATCAAGCCGAACCCGGGCAACACGGCCGTGGTCCGCTTCCTGGAAGGGGTTCACGCCGAGGCCGACGGGGATCTCGAGCTCGCCATCGAATCGATCCGGCGAGTGCAGCATGAAGGTCCCTTCATGCGCTGGCGGCTGCTGCGCAACTGGGTCGTCTTCGCCATCCAGGTGTCCCTGCGCGGCGCAGACCGCGACCTGGCCGAGGACCTTGCCGCCCAAACCGGAGCCTACGCTGATCGCAACCCGACGGTGCCCACGGCCAAGGGAATCGCGGCGCAGGCGGTCGGCCTTGTGACGAAGGACCTGGGAATGCTCGCGCAGTCCGTCGAACTGCTGGAGGCAAGCCCTCGTCCGCTGATGCGGGCCGCCGCCTACGTCGATCTCGGCCGTGCGCTCCTGGCGGAAAGCCAGAAACCACAGGCACTGACTGCCTTGACCCGCGCCCGCGATCTCTTCGCCGAATCCGGCGCACACGCCGTGGCGGCACGCGTGCAACGTGATGCTGACGCCGCGCAGGGCGGCAGCCGCCGCTCGCCCGCGACGCAGCGCCCCGTCCAGGGTTGGGGAGCGCTCACGACCACGGAGAAGAAGGTCGCGCGCCTCATCGCGGAGGGCAACACCAACCGCACAGCCGCCGACCTCCTCGTCGTCTCCCCGCACACGGTCAACACCCACCTGACTTCGGTCTTCCGCAAGTTGTCGGTCAACTCCCGAGTCCAGCTCGCGAACCTCGTCATGGCACTGCCGGATTCATAGGCGCCCTCGCCCTCGCCCCGTACTAGACGTACCAGACGTACTAGCCCCTCACCCCATACCAGCCCCTCACACGATCTAGCGGATTCACGCGATGTGTGAACTCAAGCCCGCTGGCACGGTGGTCTGGAAGCGTACGACCGAAGGGCGGAGACCATGTCGCCGGAGCACCGGAAACCGAGGCCGGAGCAGCACTCAGGCAGTCTGTTCACCACCGATTCGCAGCCTGCCCACCGCAGACGGGACTACTGGCGCGAAGCGCTGTCCCGAACGTTCGGCGCGGTGCACATGGCGGTTCCCGACGAGGTCCACTCCGGCAGGATCCACACCATGCCGCTCGGCCGCCTTCATGCCGTCACCGTGGACGGCGACTGCCTGTCCGCGCTTCGAACCCGGCGACTCGTGGCGCAAGGCCGCGAGGACGACCACGTAGTCGTGAAGCTCCTGGACCGAGGATCTGCCCGGCTGGAGCAGGACGGCCGCGAAGTGCACCTGCAACCGGGCGACGTCTTCCTCTACGACATGGCACGTCCCGTCAAGCTGACCCTTCATGGGCGCTTCCGAACGAAGTCGCTTATCCTGCCGAGAAGCGTTCTAGGCCTCGGCGAGTCCGAGGTCGCGCGCGTCACAGCGACGCCGGTCGGCCGGGAGACTCCGCTCGGCGGTCTGCTGTCGCCCTTCCTGGCCGGGCTGGTGGACGGGGCCGGCACCTATCCGCCCCGCACCAGCGAGCTGATGGCCCGCAACGTCGTCGAACTGCTCGGCGCGCTGACCGACGAGCTGCTCGGCCGGCCCGACGCGGACACCCCCGGCGGGAACCGGGCGATGCTGATGCGGATCCAGGAGTACATCGACCGGAACCTCGCCGACCCGGACCTGTCTCCGCAGGTGATCGCCCAGGCCCACAACATTTCGTTGCGCTACCTCCACAAGCTGTTCGAGGGGGAGGACGCCACAGTCGGCCGCTGGATCCAGCGCCGCCGGCTGGACAAGTGCCGACGGGACCTGGCACGTCGCGCGAACATCGCCTCCATCGCCGCCGTGGCGCACCAATGGGGGTTCACCAGCGCCGCCCACTTCAGCAGGGCCTTCCGAGCCGCTTACGGCATGTCGCCCCGCGAATGGCGCGAGAGCTCGGTCGTCCAATAGAGCAGCCCGAAATGCCGTGCGCTGTGAGGTCTTGATCCGTGCGCTCGGGGTCAACTCCGGACGCCCGCCGCGGCCTACCTTCGCTTCACGAACCCGTTCACCCTCTCGCTTCAGGAGCGTCGCCATGTCCGAAACCACACCCACCGTCGTGCTCGTCCACGGCGCCTTCGCCGACGCCGGCAGCTGGTCCGGCGTCATCGCCGAGCTGCAGGCGGCCGGCGTGCCGGTGATCGCCCCGCCGAACCCGCTGCGCGGCCTCGCGGCCGACGCCGCGTACATCGCGTCTCTCACGGCGCAGATCGACGGTCCGGTCGTCCTCGTCGGCCACTCCTACGGCGGTGCCATCATCACCGTCGCGGGCCGGGCCGAGAACGTCGTCGGACTCGTCTACGTGGCCGCCTACGTCCTGGAAGAGGGCGAAAGCCTCGGCGAGCTGCAAGGCCGGTTCCCGGCCAGCCCTCTGGTGGAGAACCTGAAGGAGTGGGCCTACCCGCTGCCCGGCGGCGACACCGCTGTCGAGGTCACCATCGCGGCCGCGGCGTTCCCGTCGGTCTTCGCCGCCGACGTCGCGGAGGACGTGACGAAGGTCCTCGCGGCGGCGCAGCGTCCGCTGGCCGCCGGGGCGTTCGCCGAGAAGGCGTCGGCCGCAGCCTGGCGGACCACCCCGGCCTGGGCGCTCGTCGCCGGCGCGGACAACGCCATCAACCCCGAGGTGGAGCGCTTCGGCGCGATGCGTGCCGGGGCCACCGTCGTCGAGGTCGAAGGCGCGTCGCACGCCGTCGCGGTCTCGCAGCCGAAGACCGTCGCCGAAGTGATCCTGCAGGCCGTACGCGCCGCTCAGTGATCTGAGCTTACAAAGCATCCTCGAAACTCCCCGACTCCCTGATCCAAGGAGCCCTCAATGTCTGAGAACACATCGCCCGCGCCCCTGCTGGAAGCGGAGGCCCAGGCTTTCGTGGAGGCCACCGCGAAGCCGCCGTATCTGCCCGACCTCGGTCCGGTCGAGGGCCGCAAGACGGTGGACGAGGTCCAGTCCGGCGAGATCGCCAAGCCGGCCGTGGACGAGGAGTGGATCACGGTGTCCGGCGGGCCGACCGGCTCCGTGCCGGTCCGGATCGTCAAGCCCGCCGGGGCGACCGGCACGCTGCCGGTGATCATCTACATCCACGGCGCCGGCTGGGTCTTCGGCGACGCCCACACCCACGACCGGCTGGTCCGCGAACTGGCGGTCGGCGCCGGCGCCGCCGTCGTCTTCCCCGAATACTCGCGCTCGCCCGAGGCGCGGTATCCCGTGGCGATCGAGCAGAACTACACCGTCGCCCGCTGGGTCGTCACCGATGGTGCCACCAAGGGCCTGGACGCCACCCGTTTCGCCGTGGCCGGAGACAGCGTCGGCGGCAACATGACCGCCGCGCTCACGCTCATGGCGAAGGAGCGCGGCGACGTGGCGCTGCTGGCGCAGGTGCTGTTCTACCCGGTGACCGACGCGAGCTTCGACACCGGCTCCTACCACCAGTTCGCAGAGGGCTACTTCCTGCGCCGCAACGACATGCAGTGGTACTGGGACCAGTACACGACCGACCCGGCGCAGCGGGCCGAGATCACCGCCTCGCCGCTGCGGGCCACCACCGAGCAGCTGGCCGGCCTGCCGCCGGCGCTGGTCATCACCGGCGAGGCCGACGTGCTGCGCGACGAGGGCGAGGCGTACGCGAACAAGCTGCGGGGCGCCGGCGTCCCGGTGACGGCCGTGCGGTTCCAGGGCATCATCCACGACTTCGTGATGCTCAACACCCTGCGATCCACGAACGCGGCGCAGGGGGCGATCGCCTTGGCCGTGCAGACCCTGCGCGCCGCGCTGCACCCGGAGGTCGGCACCGCGTCCGACCAGGACTGACCCGGAGCCGCGGATGAAGCCGTTGAACGCCAGACCCCTGATCGAGGAGTGGGACTGGCAGACGCGTGCGGCCTGCCGCGGCATGGCCGCCTCGGTGTTCTTCTCGCCGCACTACGAGCGGGGCGACAGTCGCCGCCGCCGCGAGCAGCGGGCCACGTCGATCTGCCGCGGCTGCCCGGTCCGGGAGCAGTGCGCCGAGTTCGCACTGCGCACCGGCCAAGCCTTCGGGATCTGGGGTGGGCTCACCGAGACCGACCGCGGGCACAACCCCCGGGTTCCGGGACGCTCCTGTCAGCATCCAGAGACGGTCGCCGACTCCATCGCCGAGGCGGCCTGATCGGTCGGCTGAGGGCCCGAATGAAGAAACGCCGTGGTCCGTGCTGCGCGGACCACGGCGTGCTTCTTCGGGTGCTGAGAACGACCGGTGATCGTCATGCGCGTAGCGCCGAACTCCCCGACCATGAAATGGTGCTGATGACTTCGAACGACGCCGTCTCCGCCTGGTCTCCGCTGCGGCAGTCGGTGTTCCGCGCGCTGTGGCTGGCGCAGTTCGCCTCCAACGTCGGCAGCTGGATGCAGACCGTCGGGGCGCAGTGGCTGCTGGTCGCCAAGGGCGCCGCCCTGCTGTCGCTGGTCCAGGTGGCCGCCGGGCTGCCGGTGCTGGTCCTGGCACTGCCGGCCGGCGTGCTGGCCGACCTGGTCGATCGCCGGCGGCTGCTGCTGGCGGTGCAGGGCGGCATGGCGGCGGTCGCGGTGGTGCTGACCGTCCTGGCGTTCGGCGGACATCTCGGCCCGTGGACGTTGCTGGCACTGACTTTTCTGCTGGGCTGCGGGCAGGCGCTGAACGGTCCGGCATGGCAGGCCCTGCAGCCGACGCTGGTCCCGCGCGAGCAGCTGCGGCCCGCCTCCGCCCTTGGCGCGGTGAACCAGAACGTCGCCCGCGCGATCGGTCCCGCCCTCGGCGGCCTGCTGGTCGCCTCGACCGGGGTGGGCTGGACGTTCGCCCTCAACGCCGTGTCGTTCGCCGGCATCCTCGTCGTGCTCGCGCGGTGGCGGCCGCAAGAGCGCGCGCCACGTCCGGGGCAGGAGCGGGAACAGGCGCTGGCCGCGATGCGTGCCGGAACGCGATACGTGCGCTACAGCCCGCGCGTCCGGCGGATCCTGTTGCGCAGCGCACTATTCGTTCCGGGCGCGGCGGCGTTGTGGGCGCTGATCCCACTGACCGCCCAAGCTACGTTGCACCTGGGGTCGGCCGGATACGGACTGTTGCTCGGCGCGGTCGGGATCGGTGCTGTCGCCGGCGCCTGGGTGCTGCCCCGGGTGGCCGACCGTCTCGGCCCCGACCGGACGATCGCCTTGTCCGGCTTGACGTTCGCGGCGGCTCTGGTCGCGGTCGCCTACGTGCCGGTGGCCGCCGTGTCCTTCGTCGCCCTGCTGGTCGCCGGCGTCGCGTGGATCTGGGCCCTGTCGACCCTGAACGCCGCGCTGCAACTCGGGCTGCCGTCGTGGGTCCGGGCGCGGGCGGTCGCCTTCTACCTCCTGGTGTTCCAGGGCGGCATGGCGATCGGCGCCTTCGTCTGGGGCCAGGTCGCGCAGTGGGCGGGGCTGGCCCCGGCGCTGGCCGCCGCTGCCGCGTCACTGCTGATCGGCGCGGTGTCGGCACATTGGCTGCCGCTGCGAGACCGGCTGCCGGATCCCGGGGTCAGCGACGCCTGGCCGGAACCGCGGCTGGTCGTCGAACCGGCCCCGACCGACGGGCCGGTCCTGGTGACCGTCCGGTACCTGGTGTCCGAGACCGATGCCGCGGCGTTCCACCAGATCATGGCGCGCCTTGAGCGCTCCCGCCGCCGCACCGGCGCCACCACATGGGGCCTGTATCGCGACTCGGAATTCTCCGACAGGTATATAGAAACCTTCACTGTCGCATCGTGGTCGGAGCACATGGCACAACACCACGAACGCCTCACCGGCGGTGATCGTGCCGTTGACGCCGAAGTCAGAGCCGTGACGCAGGAAGAGCCCACGGTGGCCCACGCGTTCATGCAGCGGCTGTAGCTCATCACAAGCTCGTCGCGCACGTCTCCATCGAGTCGGGCGAGCGGGTGGCGGTGGCGATTAAGGGTTCTGCGTGAGCCCACATCGGCGGCATCGGAGTGCGGCGCCGAACAACACCGCCTGCGCGGCCCGGAACTCCCGGACCGCGCAAGCGGCAACGCACGTTACAGCTGGTAGAAGTCGCTGTAGTGGTCGGGGGAGTACCACACCTGGCCCGTGTTGAAGTCCACGACGATGCGGTAGGCGTCGCGGTGGGCGCCGCAGGTGCGCGGGTAGACGTCGTATTCGTAGAAGGTGTCGCCGGAGGGCAGCTGGCCGTCGTAGTTGTAGTACTCGCCGCCGGCGTAGCTGCACTCGCCGTCCGGCCAGTCGTACCAGCCGCGCGAGGTGGGGTAGCCGTAGGAGGACCAGGTGTTGTTGGCGGAGTTCGCGGCGGAGCAGCCGGAGATCGTGCAGGAGTTGTAGACCGCCGCGTTCGCGGGGGTGCCGGCGGCGACCGACACGGTCAGGGTGGACGCGGTGGCGGCGAGGGCGACGGCGAATCGCTTCGTCCAGGACGGCATGGGACCTCCCAGGCAGTGGTGAAGGTGGACACCGATCACTTTCACGCCGAACGGGGCTCATCGCCACAGAACAACGCTCGAACATCTGGGGAAGTCTCAATATACTTACTATCCATGACTGATGACTTGAAGGGTAGGAACGCGCTCGTCACCGGTGCCTCGCGCGGCATCGGGCGGTCGATCGCGCTGGGTCTGGCGGCTCGGGGGGCGGCGGTCGCCGTCGGTTATGTACGGAGTGCGGAGAAGGCTGAGGGTGTGGTCGCCGAGATCGTCGGGGCCGGCGGCGCCGCGGTGGCGATTCAGGGCGACCTCGCCCGCGAGGCGGACGTGCAGCGGCTCTTCGACACCGCCGAAGGGGCCCACGGCCCGTTGGACATCGTCATCGCCAATGCCGCCGACGCGATCCAGAAGCCGCTGATCGAGTGCACCGAGGCGGATTACGACCGGATCTTCGACACCAACACCAAGGGCGTCTTCTTCACCCTGCGCGAGGCCGGGCGCCGGGTCCGCGACGGGGGCCGCATCATCGTCACGTCGACCGGCGGCACCAAGATGCTGATGACCGAGACGGGGCTGTACCTGGGCAGCAAGGGCGCTGTGGAGCAGTTCGTGCGAGTCCTGGCCCGCGAACTCGGCCACCGGAATGTCACCGTCAACACCCTGTCGCCTGGCTTCACCGACACCGATCTGCTCCCCGAGCGCGACCGCGCCGTGGCCGCCGGAATGTCGCCCTTCAACCGCAGCGGCGCACCGGCGGACGTGGCGGACGTAGCGGTGTTCCTCGCCAGTGACGCCGCCCGCTGGATCACCGGCCAGGACATCGGCGCGGGCGGCGGGGTGTTCTGAGCCTTCTGACCCGCTTCACCCGGTTGGCAGGACTGTCAGCCACCCCGCTCGCGCCGCAGGGCGATGCGAAGCCACTGCGAACAAACCAGCGCGAGCAGAGCCGAGCCGGTCAGCAACCAGAACACGCCGCGGAACGCGTGCTCCGCGCCGCCGGGCAGGCCGTTGGCGATGGTGATCGTGTACAGCGAGCCGCCGAGTGCGCCGCCGATGCGCTGAACGATGTTCACCTGGGTGGTGGCGTCGGGAAGTTGTTCGGGGCGCACGGTCTGGTAGGCGGCGATGCCCGGTGGCACCGCGGTCGCGGCCACCGCTGCTCCGAGTACGGCCAGCAGCGACTCGATCAGCAACGGGTCGGTGTCGGGGTCCGGGCCCACCAGGAGGAACACCGTCGTGGTGGCGAATGCGGCCACGCTGCCGCAGGTGGCGACGATGCCGCCGCCGTAGCGGTCGGTCAGCCGACCGGTGAGCGGGAGCGTCACCGCCGTGCCGATGCCGAGTGCGAGCATCCGCAGGCCGCTGCCGGTCACGCCGTCGTGGTGCAGGATCTCGAAGTACAGCGGGAAGACCAGCGTGGCGCCGAACATCAGGGCGCCGCTGAACACCGCCGCGGCGCTGGCCGCGGCGTACACCGGGCGGCGGTAGAGCCCGAGATCCATCAAGGGGTTCTGGCGTCGCAGGGTACGCAGAACGAACACGGTCAGGCCTACGACGCCGAGCCCGAGCGGTACGAGGACCGGCGGGGTGAGCAGGGTGCCGGCCGTGCTCCACGCGGTGAACGCGTACACCAGAAACGGGAGGCCGCCACCGATCCAGACGAATCCCCACCAGTCGAGCGGAGCCCCGCCTTCGCGGTCGCCACGGGGTACATAGCGCAAGCCGAGCAGCAGACCGATCGCTCCGACGGGCAGGTTGGCCAGGAACAGCCACTGCCACGACAGCGCGTGCAGTATCAGGCCGCCCAACACCGGGCCGAGGGCCGGGGCCAGCGCGACTGCGATACCGAGCGTGGACATCACCCGCCCGAGCCGGGTGGAGCCGACCGCCTGGCCGATGATCGTCTGGCCCGCCGGGACCAGCAGGCCGGCGGCCAGGCCCTGGACGACGCGCAGGGCGATGAGCCAGCCGGCGTTCGGTGCGGCCGCGCACAGTCCCGAGGCGACGGTGAAGGCCAGCAGCGCCGCCAGCCAGAGCCGCCCCGGCCCGAGGCGACGGCCCAGCCAGCCGCACAGCGGCAGGGACACGGCGAGCGCGACGAGGTAGGCGGTGGCGACCCACTGCACCTCGGCGAGCCCGGCGTGCAGGTCCTGGCCGATGGTGTCCAGGCCGACGCCGGTCAGCGAGGCGTCGAGCCCGGACGCGAACGCGCCGAACACGATGACCAGGGCGAGCCGCCAGACCGGCCACGGTATGCGGTCGCCGGTGGCAGCCGCCGCGGGCGCTTCGACGCAGGTCATGCCAGCACCTCGTCCGCTGCCGCCGCTCCTGCTGTCGTCTCTCTCGTCGGCGCCTCCCCACTCGGTGCCCCTCCCGCCGCCGTCCGCCCGGCGCGCAGCGGCGCCAGCGCGGCCGACCAGGCGATCACCTCGTCGATCATCCGGATGAGCGTCGGCTCCTGGTGGTCGCCGGGGGTGAACTCGCCCGGCTGCGTCATGTCGCTGATCGTGAAGTCGCCGAACAGCGACAGCGCCACGCAGGTGCGCACGTCGGCGAGTTTGACCTCGGAAGCGGCGGCCCGCAGATGTTCGACGGCGCGCACGCCGCCCTGCAGGCCATAACTGACGAAGCCGGCCGCCTTGTCGCCCCACTCGGCGAAGAGGTAGTCGATCGCGTTCTTCAGCGCGGCCGGGTAGGAGTGGTTGTACTCGGGCGTGACGAAGATGAAGCCGTCGAACCCGTCGATCACGCTCGCCCAGCGGCGGGTGTGCTCGTTCGCGTACTCGCCGATCGCGGCCGGTATCGGCTCGTCGAGCACAGGCAGGTCGAAGTCGGCCAGGTCCACGGTCTCGAAGGTGACTCCCCGCGCGCCGGCATGCCGCTCGGCGACCTCGCAGACCCAGGCGGCCACCAGGGCCGCGCGGCGGCGAGGCCGGGTGCTGCCGGTGATGATGGCGATCCGCGTCATGGCGATTCCTCCGGTAGGTGATCAGGTGCATGCTCCGACGCTCAGGTGCGTGAGCAGGCGCTCAGGCGTCCTCCGGGCGCCCACACGAAGTACAGTACACGTTGTACTTTACCGATGCAACGAGCGTTGTACATCGGCTAGGATCTGCTCATGGACAGCACGGAAGCGCGCCCGCGCCGCCCGCGGCGCTCGCCGGACAAGCGCCAGGCGATCCTCGACGGCGCGCGCGTCGTCTTCGCCCGCGAGGGCTACACGCGGGCGAGCATCGACGCCATCGCCGCCGAGGCGGAGGTCTCCACGCGCACCCTGTACAACCACTTCGGCGACAAGGCGCGGCTGTTCGAGGAGGTCATCCGGACCAGCGCGACCGAGGTCGCCGAGGCGCAACTGGCCCTGATCGAGAGCCACCTCGGCGACATCACCGACGTCGAGCCGGCTCTCACCGAGTTCGCCGCGGCGTGGGCGCGGCCGAAGCCGGAGTTCGCCGACCACCTCTCCCTGGTGCGACAGATCAGGGCCGAGGTGGGGCACCTCCCGCCCGCGGTGCTGGAGGCCTGGCAGCAGGCCGGCCCGCAGCGCGTCCAGTCCGAGCTGGCGCGGCGGCTGCGCCAGCTCGCCGAGCGCGGCCTGCTGCGTATCGAGGATCCCGACCGCGCCGCGTTCCATCTGTCGCTGCTTTCGGCGGCGGAGGTGGAGAGCCGCAGCTACCACGGCGCCATTCCCGTCCCCGACGCGGAGATCGCCGAACTAGCCGCCGCCGGTGTTCGGGTCTTCCTTCACGGCTACCTTCCCTGATCGCCGCGGGGGTTCAGCACTGGGCTATTCAGCACTCGGCTCAAACCAATTCGCGTGTGCGCGCGCAGGACGATGGGGAAGCCCTACAGCCCCTTCTCGTCGCGCTCGGCGAAGACCTCGCGCGCGGCGGCGAGGGCGTTGAGGGCCGCGGGGAAGCCCGCGTAGCCGAGCATCTGGATGATCGCCTCGACGGCTTCCTCGCGGGTGCCGCCGACGTTGAGCAGGCCGTGTAGATGGACTCGCAGCTGCGAGGCGGCGGTGCCGAGTACGGTGCAGGCCGCGACCGTGGCAAGTTCCCGGGATTTCAGGTCCAGGCCCGGGCGCGAGTAGACGTCGGCGAAGGCGAACTCGACCAGCAGCCGGCCGAAGTCCGGAGAGATCGGGGCCAGCGCCGCCAGTACCTGCTCGCCGGCGTGTCCGTCGATGCGGGCCAGCTCGGCCAGGCCGCGGGCGTAGCGCTGCTGCACGGTCTCGTCCTCGTCGACCGGGCTGGTCGCCGGCTCCCAGTCGAGATCCGGGCGGTCGGCGAAGGCGGCCTTGGCGATCGTCAGGCCGTTGAGAGCGGCCGGTACGCCCGCGTACACGCTCATGTGGATGATCGTCTCGACGATCTCGGTCGGGGTGACGCCGACGTTCAGCGCGCCGTCGATGTGGAACCGCAACTGCGGCGCGGCCGTGCCGAGGGCGGTGAGCGCGGCGACGTTGATGATCTGCCGTTGCGGCAGCGTCAGTCCGGGGCGGGAGTAGATGTCGCCGTAGCCGAACTCGACCGTCAGCCGGCCCAGGTCCGGTGCGATGTCGGCGAGGGCGTCCAGCACCCGGGTCGGGTCGGCGCCGCCGACCTGCTCGAGGAGGCGCAGGCCGCGCTGGTAGCGGTCGTTGGTTGTGGAGTCTGTGGTTGTGGAGTCGGTGGAGGCTGCGGTGTCTGTGGAGTCGTGGTCGGTCATCGCTGTCCTTCGTCGGGGCTCCGGGCCGGGATGGACCGCCGCGGCCTGCTCCAGCTCCTCGGGGCTGCCCGGCTCGGCGTCCAGGTCGGAATCAGTCACCGAAGGCCTGCTGTCTGATCGCTTGCGGCGTGCACCATCTCATCCTGAGCCAAGCGCGCTGTTCCCACCAACTTCGGGCCGCGATGCGGCGGCCAAACCTGCCGCCAGCGCCGGATGGCCCATCCCGACCTGCGCGAATGAGCACCGCGAGACAGCATCGCTATCGTGTCCGAGTACCTGTTCCGGCTCGCGCGCTGGGCGATGCGCCGGCGGCGCCTGGTCCTCGCCCTGTGGCTGCTGCTGGCGGTCGGCATGGTGGTACTGGCCGGGGCGAGCGGTGGCAAGACCAACGACAACTTCACCATTCCGGGGACGGAGTCGCAGCGGACCGCGGATCTGCTCAAGGCCAAGCTGCCGGCGCTCAGCGGCGGGCAGACGACCGTCGTGTTCGCCACGCACGGCGGCGCGAAGGTCACCGATGCCGGGCCCAGGTCCGGGATCGAGCAGGCGATGGCGAACCTGGCGAAGATTCCCGGCGTGGCATCGACCGGGGACCCGTTCCAGACCCAGTCGGTGTCGGCGAACGAGCAGGTGGCGCTGGGCAACGTGCAGTGGAACCAGTCGCCGGCCGACGTTCCGGACTCCGCGCTGGACCAGGTGAAGACGGCCGTCACCCCGGCGCAGGCGGCCGGCGTCCAGGTGGAGTACGGCGGCAGCGTCTATCCCGGGTGGCGGATCACGCCGTCGGAGCTGCCCGAGATCGTCGGCCTGATCGTCGCGTTCGTCATCCTGGTCATCACCTTCGGCTCGATGGTGACCGCCGGCATGCCGATCCTGAGCGCGGTCATCGGCGTGCTGACCACCATCATGGCCGTCACCGCGCTGGCCGCCGCGTTCACCATCGCCTCGACCTCGACCACCGTCGCCCTGATGCTCGGCCTGTCCTGCGGCATCGACTACGGGCTGTTCATCATCGCCCGGCACCGCAACAACATGCTGCAGGGCATGACGCCCGAAGCCGCGGTCGGGCTGGCCGCCGGGACGGCCGGCAGCTCGGTCGTGTTCGCCGCCCTGACCGTCATCATCGCGCTGTGCGGGCTGTCAGTCGTCGGCATCCCGTTCCTGACCGTCATGGGCCTGGCCGCCGCCGGGGCGGTGTTGCTGGCGCTGCTCATCTCGGTGACGCTGATCCCGGCCCTGCTCGGCTTCGCAGGCCGGAAGATCACGGACTTCTCGCGGGTGCCGTTCGGCAAAGAACACGCCGAGCGGGTCGCGCACGAGGCCGCCAACGAGCCGGACAAGCCACGCGGCGCCCGCTGGGCCCGCTTCGTGGTCCGCCGGCGGATTCCGGTGCTGATCTTCGGCGTGCTGCTGTTGCTGACGCTGGCGCTGCCGGCCCTCGACATGCAGCTCGGGCTGCCCGGCGCATCGTCGAACCCGAAGAGCGACACCTCCCGCAAGGCCTACGACCTCACCACGGCGGCGTTCGGCGCCGGCTTCAACGGCCCGCTGCTGGTCGTCGCGGACGGCACCACCTCCCAACAGGCCGCCACCACGGTCCAGAACGGACTCGCCGCCCAGCCGGGCGTCGCCTCAGTCAAGCCCGCAGCCCAGGCCAACGGCATCGCGGTGTTCCGCGTCATCCCCACCACCGGCCCCAACGACCCGGCCACCGCCGACCTGGTGCATCACCTGCGCGACCACCGCGCCACCATCGAGGGCGCGACCGGAACCGACGTCCTCATCGGCGGCGTCACCGCCTCGAACATCGACGTCTCACAGAAGCTCTCCTCAGCCCTGCCGGTCTTCCTGATCGTCGTCATCGGCTTGGCCTTCCTCCTGCTGACCTTCGCCTTCCGCACCATCTGGGTCCCCATCAAGTCGATCATCGGATTCCTGCTGTCCGTCGCGGCGGCCTTCGGCGCCCAGGTCGCCCTCTTCCAGTGGGGCTGGGGCGAGAAGATCTTCGGCATCGCCAAGTCCGAAACGGTCAGCTTCCTGCCGATCATCATGATCGCCATCATCTTCGGCCTCTCCAGCGACTATGAGGTCTTCGTCGTCTCCCGCATCAAGGAAGACTTCACCAAGACCGGCCACGCAGTCCGCGCCGTCGAACGCGGCACCGGCCTCGCCGCCCGCGTCGTCACCGCCGCGGCGCTGATCATGTTCTCCATCTTCGTGGCCTTCATCGCCTCCCCGACCCCGACCATCAAGGCGATCGGCTTCAGCTTCGCCGCCGGGGTCTTCCTCGACGCCTTCGTAGTCCGGCTGACCCTGGTCCCCGCGGTCATGGCCATCGCGAAGGCCAAGTTCTGGTACCACCCTCAGTGGTTCGCGAGATATGTGCCGGACCCGGACATCGAGGGCGAACGACTCGGCGAGAAGCTCGCCGAGCATCACGTCACACTCTGACTCGGTATCCCGACGGCCGCGGCCGGATCCACCTGGCGGACCAGGGCACGTCCCGAAGCCGGCGTCCCCCTACTGCCCGCGATAGTTGCTGCTCGGACGGCCCAGCGGTGTCGCAGCCGCCGGGCGGGGCACTCTGCGCCATTTTGCCGGAACTTTACCGTGGCCGCTCTGGCGGCCCCCGCTACGTTCGGCGATAGTACCCACCAGTAGGACCTCGGTATCAGGGGTCTGACGTCCCGTTCTCCCTTCGGCGCCTGCTCCTGCCCTGATACGGGATGCCACTCGGTACGGAACACCGCACAGTCCTCGCTCGTCACCCCACAACGACCCTGGAGAACGTGTGTTCAGCAGCAAGATGGCGCGCCACAAGCGCGCCCTCATCCGGGCCTTCTCGGCCCTGGCCGTGACCCTCACAGTCGGCGTCGCCACCGCGATGACCGGCACGGCACAGGCCACCGGCACCTCCTCGGCGACCAGTCACCCCACCGCCGTCCATGTCTGCAGCCAGTCGGTTGCTCCCGGCCGCGCGGCCTGCATGGCGCTCAAGCGCACCGATGCCGGCGCCGTCACGTCGCACGCGGTCACGCCGGACGCCCTGCCGTCCGGCTACGGTCGCCCAGACCTGGTCAGCGCCTACAACCTGCCGTCCTCCGGCGGCTCGGGCCAGACGGTCGCGATCGTCGACGCCTACGACGACCCCAACGCCGAGTCCGACCTGGCGACCTACCGCTCGACGTACGGTCTGACCGCTTGCACCACCGCCAACGGCTGCTTCAAGAAGATCAACGAGCGTGGCGGCACTACTTATCCGTCGGCCGACAGCGGCTGGGCCGGGGAGATATCCCTGGACGTCGACATGGTCTCGGCGGTCTGCCCGAGCTGCCACATCCTGCTGGTGGAAGCCGACCAGCCGACCATCGCGGACCTGGGCACGGCGGTGAACCAGGCGGTGTCGCAGGGGGCGAAGTTCGTCTCCAACAGCTACGGCGGCAACGAGGACGGCAGCGAGCCCTCCTCCGACTCCAGCTACTTCCACCACCCGGGCGTGGCGATCACCGCCTCCTCCGGCGACGGCGCCTACAGCGCCGGCACCGAGTACCCAGCCTCCTCGCAGTACGTCACCTCGGTCGGCGGCACCGCGCTGAGCCGCAACTCCAGCACGCGTGGCTGGACCGAATCGGTGTGGAAGACCTCCTCCTCCGAGGGCACCGGCTCCGGCTGCTCCTCCGACGTGGCCAAGCCCGGCTGGCAGCATGACTCCGGCTGCGGCAAGCGCATGGTCGCCGACGTCTCCGCGGTCGCCGACCCGGCCACCGGCGTCGCCGTCTACCAGACCTACGGCGGCTCCGGCTGGGCCGTCTACGGCGGCACCTCGGCGTCCTCCCCGATCATCGCCGCGGTCTACGCCCTCGCCGGCACCCCCGGCTCCACGGACACCCCGGCGTCCTACCCCTACGCCCACACCGGCAACTTGTACGACGTGACCTCCGGCAACAACGGATCCTGCTCCCCGTCGTACTTCTGCACCGCCACCACCGGCTACGACGGCCCGACCGGCCTCGGCACCCCCAACGGCGTCGCGGCCTTCGCCTCCGGCGGCACGCCGACCGAGACGGTCACCGTGACCAACCCGGGTAATCAGAGCACTGCGACCGGCGGCGCGGTCTCGCTGCAGATCAGCGCCACCGACTCGGCCGGCAAAGCCCTGACTTTCTCGGCCAGCGGCCTGCCGACCGGCTTGTCGATCAGCAGCAGCGGCCTGATCACCGGCACCGCCTCCACCGCCGGCACGTACAGCGTCACCGTGACCGCCACCTCCGGCACGGCCTCCGGCTCGGCCTCGTTCAGCTGGACGGTCGGCACCGTCACCGGCGGCATCACCAACGGCGGCTTCGAAAGCGGCAGCCTGACCGGCTGGACCAGCACCGGCTCCACCTCGGTGACCACCAGCGGCCCGCACAGCGGTAGCTACGCGGCGTTCGTCGGGTCGACCAGCCCGTCGAACACCTCCAGCATCGCCCAGACCTTCACCGCGCCGACCGGCACCGGCACCCTGGGCTTCTGGTACAACGTGACCTGCCCGGACACCGTCACCTATGACTGGGCCACGGCCACGCTGAAGGACAACACCTCCGGCACCACCACCACGGTCCTGGCCAAGACCTGCGTCTCCAGCTCCGGCTGGGTCCACGTCACCAAGGCCATCACCGCCGGCCACTCCTACACGCTCACCCTGACGTCCAAGGACGACAACTACACCGGCGACGCCACCTACACCAAGTACGACGACGTCACGCTCAGCTGAGCCCTGACACACGAAGCGAGCGGCTGGCCGACGGACACCGTCGGCCAGCCGCTCGCCCGTTCCGGCGTCGCCGCCCCGCGATGGGCGGCCAAAGCGGCTATTGCCTTGCCTTTATTGCGTCGCCCGGTTTTCTGTCCTGGAGAGGCGGAAGATCTGGCGGTACTCCTGCGGGGAGGTGGCGATGCGCC
This sequence comes from Catenulispora sp., assembly GCA_013362315.1. GTDB lineage: Bacteria > Actinomycetota > Actinomycetes > Streptomycetales > Catenulisporaceae > Catenulispora. Next base: position 18,578 of record JABFWL010000013.1, read on the forward strand.
GGTGGAATGCCGCCCGCACGGACGAGGGAGCGCCGAGTCCGGTGAGACGGCCTATGCGCTCGACCGACAGATCGGTCGTCTCCAGCAGTTCGCGTGCTTTGTCGATGCGTGCGTCGGCCAGCCACGCCATCGGCGACGTCCCGGTCTCGTCGCGGAAGTGTCGCAGGAATGTGCGCCTGGACATGTGGGCGCGTGCGGCCAGCGCGTCGATGGTCAGCTCCTGAGCGAGATTCGCGAGCATCCAGTCTCGCAGGGAGCTGAGTTCGTCTCCGCGCGGTTGTGCGCGTAGCTGCTCGATGAACTGTCCCTGCCCACCGGTGCGGCGCGGTGCGGCGACCAGCGAGCGGGCCCGGGCGTTGGCCGCCGCCGGTCCCCGGTCCAGACGGATCAGATGCAGGCCCAGGTCGAGCCCGGCGGTGACGCCCGCGGAGGTGAGGATGTCCCCGTCGTCGATGTAGAGGCGGTTCGGCTGGACATCGACCTTCGGGTAGCTCTGGCGCAGCATCTCAGCGTATTGCCAGTGCGTGGTCGCGGGGCGCTCGTCGAGCAGCCCGGCCGCGGCGAGGGCGAACGCCCCGACGCAGATCGAGACCAGTCGGGCGTCCGCGGCGTGAGCTGCCCGCAGCGCGGTCAGGACCTCGGGCTCCGGAGGGGTGTCCACGTCGAGGTAGCCCGGCACGATGACGGTGTCGGCGCCGCTCAGCGTGTCGAGGCCGAGCGTCGTGTCGATCGTGAAGCCGGCGCCCGGTACCGGTCCGGCCCGGCGCCCGCAGACCGTCACCTCGTAGAACGGGTCCGGAGCGAAGAGCTGCGTGGCGATCCCGAACTCGAGGGCGGGCACGCCCGGCAGCACGAGAACTGCGACCCGATGCCGCTCCCCGGCGGGCTCCTGCATGGCCCGATGATAGCGGTGGATGGCTCGCAGGCCACTCCTCGGCTTCCACCTTCATTTCTAGGGTGAAGGCCATGAGTGACATCCTCGCCTTGCCCGCTGGACCTATGGCTGCCGCATGCCTGCACCTCTTGCAGTCCTCGGAGTCCGCGCCGGTCGCAGACCACAGCATCCGCAGCTTCCTGTTCGCCCGTCTGCTCGCCGTACACGAAGGCTGCCTTGCCGACACCGCATACGACGAAGACCTGCTGTTCGCCGCCTGCGCGCTGCACGACCTGGGACTTGGCGTCCTCGCTCTCGGCAAGTCCCGGTTCGAGGTGGAGGGCGCAGACCTCGCCGCCACGCTGCTGAGCGAGCAGGGCGTCGCAGCGGCTGACGTCGACCGGGTGTGGGAGGCGATCGCCCTTCACTCCTCGCACGGGATCGCCGACCGGCGGGGCCTGTTGACCGCGCTGACCTATCGAGGCGTGTTCGTGGATGCCGGTCGGTTCGCCGACGCGCTTCCTGTCGAGCAGCGCGAGCAGGTGTTCGCCGCCTATCCGCGTCCCGCAGGCGACCGCTCTGTCAGAGACGCGATCATCAAGCACGCCTCCCGCTCCGAAGCCGCAGCGCCGCCCTACTCCATCGCAGCCGAACTGCTACGGCAGGCCCGCGCCGAGTCGTCGTGAGCGAAGGCGCTGCCATGGGCCGGGCGCATCGCTCTCTCGCTGGTCCGGGCAGCCCCGCACGCGATGGCCGATTTCCGCCAGCGGGCTAGAGCATCGAGTGTGAAAAGCCTGACCTCAAGCCTCAGTCGTGTCAAAGACCTGCGATCGGTGAGCGAGCGCCGCGGCTTCGCCCCGGCTGGACACGCCCAGTTTGGCGAGGATGTTGGAGACGTGCGCGCTGGCCGTCTTCGTCGTGATGAACAGCCGGCCGCCGATCTGGCCGTTGCTCAAGCCCTCCGCGACCAGCCTCAGCACCTCCAGCTCGCGCGCGGTCAAGCCCAACGGCGATGCCGCCTCGGGCTCCGGGACGAGCCTGGCTCGCCGCGTCAGCAGATCGATCTCGTCGCGCAGCGGCGCGAGGCACAGCACATCAGCGATCTCGGCCGCCCGCGTCGCGGCCGCGGCGGCCGCGTCTCGCTCGCCGGCGGCCGTGAGCGCTTCTGCAATGCGGAAGAGCACATATCCGAGAACATGCCGAGCCACATCCTCAGCCGGTGTCTGCGCGCGCTGCCAGGACGACAGGGCCGGCTCTCCGGCCTGCCGGGCGAGCTCGGCCTCGACGATCGCGGCATAGGCGCGTGACGAAGGTGTCAGGGTTCGCAGTTCCGATGCCGCTATGGCGATGCGGCCCGCGTATCCGGACTCTGCCGAAGCCCGTCGGGCGCGCGCACGTTCGGCCGCGTCGGCCTCGGCGCGCGCCGCCGATGCCAGGATCGGCCACGCGGTCCACTCATATCCCGCGGGCAGGCCCCGCGCGAGGACGTGGTCCAGTTCGGCGCGGACTTCCTCGATCTGTCCTTGTGCCGTTGCCACGAGCATGCTCATCTCGGCGTGGACAAGGTAGTACTGCGGCTCGTGGCTGTCCCGCAGACCGAGCTCCCGAGCGCGGCGGAGGTAGCGGTCCGCTGCGGGCAGGTCTCCGCGCCAGGCGGCCAGCTTCGCTTTACAGCACCACACTGCCGCGGCATGGACGTGCCGAGTCATCGGGAGCGACTCGTCGAGCAGGGCGAGCAGGGCGTCGGCCTCGTCCCAGCGGCCTTGGGCGATCAGGGCGTCGGCCAGGTTGGTCCGCAGCAACGTGCCGCTGACCGGGGAGTGCGCCGCCACCTCGTCGGCGAGGCCTTCGCGGGCGATGGTCTCGGCCTCGGCGTAGCGGTCGAGGTTCTGCAGTGCGGACGACAGGTTGACGTAGCCGCGGGAGCCGGTGGAGCGGCCATAGTGATCGGTGGGGCTGGTGTAGGCCCGGTACTGCTCGGCCAGGCCCTCACCGACGCGCCCGAGGCTGACGAGAACCCCTCCCCGGGTGAGCCGCGCATGGTCTTCGATCGTGGACAGGCCGCGTTGTCGAGCGAGCTCGATCGCCTGATCGCTGATCTCCAGGGACTCCTCGGAATGGCCGGTGAGCATGAGCGCCGCCGCGAGAGTGGCGAGCAGCCTGGCGCGTACGGTGAGATCTTCCTCGCCGATCAGGCTGACCGCCTGGCGCAGTTCCGCGAGCCCGTCGCCTTTGCCGAGTCCGCGTACGGCATTGCTGTAGTGCTCTAAGAGCTCTGCGACGTAGCGCGATGCGGACGGCTCGCATGCCTGCCGCAGGCCCTCTCGGGCCAGGGCGAGACACCTTTCGGCATTCCCCGCGTGCGCGGCTGCCAGGGCCGCCCGAGCCAGCAGTCGAAGGTAGCCGTCGTCGCCGGCGAAGTCCGAATCGGCGGCCGCGTGGTCCCGCAGCTCGATGGCCCGCTCCAGCATCTGCAGCTCGGAGTCGTGGGCCGCGGAGCGGTTCGCCGCCGCCGACGCCCGGATCGCGGCCGGAAACGCCTGATGAAGATCGTGGGCCGCGTACCGGTGGTGGGCGATCCCGATCAGAGCGTTGAGCGTCGCCGACTCGGCTGCGGCCGATTCCAGCGCCTCGGCGAACCTGCGGTGGGTACGGATGCGCTCGCCGGGCAGCAGGTCGTCGCGGATCGCCTCGCGCACCAGGGCGTGCTGGAACCGGTAGCCCTCGCCGCCGGCATCCAGGACGAGCACGTTCGCCGCCACCGCCGGCCGCAACGCCTCGGCGAGGTCGTCCTCGGAGGTGTCCGAGACGGCGACGAGCAGCCGGTGCTCGATCGTCTGGCCGCCCACGGCGGTCAGCCGCAGCACGCGCCGGGTCGGCTCCGGGAGCCGGTCGACGCGCGCCAGCAGCAGGTCGCGCAGGGATTCCGGCAGCCGCACCACGTCGGCGCCGACGAAGCGCGCGATCTCCTCGGTGAAGAACGCGTTGCCCTCGGCGCGTTCGAAGACCTCCGAGACCACCGACGGCCGCGGCTCGAAGCCGAGGATGCCGTGCAGCTGCTCGGCCACCTCGGCCCGGCTGAACCGGGGGAGTTCGAAGCGTTCCACGCTGCGGACGCGTTCCAGCTCGGCCAAGAAGGTCCGCACCGGGTGGCCGCGGCCCAGGTCGTCGCTGCGGCAGGTGACGATGATGAGGACCTTGACACCGCGCAGCGACTTCGCCAGGTATTCCAGCAGCTCCCGCGTCGACTGCCCGGACCAGTGCAGGTCCTCCACGGCCAGGACGACCGTCCGGTCTGCCGCGAGCCGTTCCAGCAGCATGACCACCGATCCGAACAGGCGCATGCGCCCGAATTCCTCATCGCCCGGGACCGAAGGCGTCAGCCCCAGCTCCGGTACCAGCCGTCCGATCTCGCCGACCCGGCCGTCCAGAAGTCGGGTCAGCGCCACGTCGGGCTCGCGGCGCAGCCCGCGCAGCGCCTCGGCGATCGCCGAATAGGGCAGGTCCTCTCCGGCCAGCTCCACGCATCCGCCGACGAGGACCAGAGCTCCGCGGCCGGCCGCCTCGGCGGCGAACTCCTCCAGCAGCCGGCTCTTGCCGACCCCGGCCTCGCCGCCGACGACCACCGTCCTGGGTACCGCCGTTTCGGCCTCGGCCAGCGCGTCGAGCAGCTGGGCGAACTCGGCTTCGCGTCCGATGAAGCGGGACCCGGCGGTGCGTGGCGACATGGTCTCCACGATCCCACGCACGTCCACCGGGCTCACCGGCTCCGCCGGAATCCGAACCGCGGATTCCGGTCCGTCGATCATATTTCGGTGCGGGCCGTTTACGGCGCCTTGCCGACGAACAGCGATAGCACACGCAGCGGGAAAGCGGAGCTTTCCCGCTGCGCCTGCTTGGTCGCGCCCACGGCGGCTGCGGCGAGCCGATGCTGCTCCGCCTCGGCGAGCAGGCGGGCGGCCCGGTCTTGGACGATCTGCTCCTGATGGTGGTAGTCGATCACGGTGGTTCCCTCTCAACATGGCGGTTGAATCCCGATGTTTCGAGGATCCGTCCTCAGGTAGGACGGCGGCATTGGGCAGCCGCCCTGTCCGCTACCTGAAAGCAGGTCCGGCTACCTGAGAGAGCGTCCGGCTACCTTAAGGAGCGCCCGGCTGCGGCGACAGCCGGTGAGCGACACCTCCTCACAGCCCGGACCGCAGCGCCTCCACCGGCTCCCGCCGTGCTGCCCGCAGCGCCGGGTAGACGCCCGCCGCCAGGCCGACCAGTGCGCCGGCGACCGGCGCGGCCAGCGCCAGGCGCGCGTCCAGCACCGGGGTCCAGCGGTGCGCGGCCGAGACGGACACCACGCCGATGACGCCCAGCGAGGCGCCGATGACGCCGCCGACGAGGCCCACGCCGGTCGATTCCAGGAGGAACTGGTAGGCGATGTGGCGGCGGGCCGCGCCGAGCGCTCGCCGCAGTCCGATCTCGCCGGTGCGCTCGACCACCGTCACCAGCGTGACGTTGGCGATGCCGACCGCGCCGACCACGAGCGACACCAGGCCGAGAACCAGGAACAGGGCGTTGGTGTCGCCCGCGACGCCCTTGCGGGCCCGCTCCAGGCTCGGCGGCGCCACCACCGTCAACTCCGTCGAGCGTCCCGGGGCCAGCGCGGTCGGGGCCTGGGCCGCGACCTGACCGGCCGCGCCCAAGGCCGTCGTTATCAGGACCCTGCCGGGAGTGCCGAAGGCGAAGCGGTCATGCGCCGTGGTCGGCGGGAGGATCACCGTCGCGGCGAGGAACTGCTCGCCGCTGATGCCGCCGAGGATGCCGATCACGGTGAACGGCTGCCCGGCGATGAACACCGCCGGGGCCTGGCTGAGGTCGCCGATACCCAGCAGCGCCGCAGCCTGGTCGCCGAGCACTGCGACCCGGTCATGCCGGGCCACCATGCCGGCGTCGAAGAAGCGCCCGGCGGTCACGGTGCCGCGGACCGCGGCCGGCAGGCCGGCGGTAGCCGCCACCACCGGGATCGAGGCGCCGGCCAGGGTGGGATCGGCCACCGCGCTGGCCCGCACCGGCAGGTCGTGCCCGACCGGCGCCTCGGCCAGCGCCGCCGCCGCGGTGACCCCGGCGAGCGGCCGGACCTGGTCCGGTCCGTCCCAGTCCAGCAGCGGCAGGTCGGTCGAGCCGGGGTGCGGCGGCGGGGCCGAGACGGACACCGTGGTCGCGGTCATCGCGTCGAACCGGGTGGTGATCTGGTCGGCCGCGGTCGCCGCGACGCCGAGCGTGATGACCAGGGTCGTGATGCCCAGGACGGTGCCCAGAGTGGTCAGGGCGGCGCGCAGCGGCCGAGTCAGGATGCCGACGAGCGCTTCAGTGAGTAGGTCGCGCGGGTCGTAGCGCTTGACGCGCAGGCGGGTCGCGGGCGGGCTCACGCGCCGACCTCCGCGCCGCGCTCCTCGGTCAGCACGCCGTCGGCGATGCGCACCCGGCGCATCGCGCGGCGGCTCACCGCGTCGTCATGCGTGATGATCAGCAGCGTGACTCCCTGATCACGCAGATCGTCGAAGAGGTCGAGCAGGGCCTCGGTGTTGGCCGAGTCCAGGTTCCCGGTCGGCTCGTCGCACAGCAGCAACGCCGGGGCGCCCATCAGAGCCCGCGCCACCGCGACGCGCTGCCGCTCACCGCCGGACAGCCGGCTGGGCAGGAAGTCCGAGCGGTGGGCCAGGCCGACCTGCTCCAGCGCCGCGAGGGCCCGGCGGGACCGGCCGCGCCGGCCGGCGCCCCCGCCGTGGATCTCGGCGAGCTCGACGTTCTCGCGGGCACTGCGGTGCGGCAGCAGATGGAACGCCTGGAAGACGAAGCCGATCCGCTGGCCGCGCAAGGCCGTGCGCTCGCCGTCGCCGAGCCCGGCCGTCTCGACGCCGTCCAGCGCGTAGGAGCCCGAGGTCGGCCGGTCCAACAGCCCCAGCACCGCCAGCAACGTCGACTTGCCCGAGCCGGACGGGCCGACGACGGCGAGGTGGTCACCGCGCCGTACGGTCAGGTCCACGTCGCGCAGGGCGAGGACCGGCGGCGTCGCAGGATACTGACGGCACAGAGCGCGCAGCTCGATGACGGGTGGAGATGAGGGGCCGATACTCGGGCTTCCATAGCTCATCCCTGCACCACCACCCGGTCGCCTTCGGCCAGCGTGGCGCCCGCCCCCAGCTTGACCTCCACGTAGCCGCTCGCGGCGAGGCCGAGCGTCACGGGGACCGGGTCCGCCGACCCGTCGGGTCGCAGGACCCTGACCTTCGCCTGGCCGTCCGCCGAAGTGAACACCGCCGCCACTGGGACCGCCAGCACCGGGCCGTCGCTGGCGCCGACCGTGACGGTCATCTGGACGGCGCTGTCGGCGAGCCCGGTGAGCTGTGCGGGCTTGGCCGCGCTCACCCGGACCGCGACCGGG